>CAUZTZ010000183.1:0-8275 GCA_963582805.1 Alphaproteobacteria bacterium | reverse complement strand
AAAGTTCAAAGACGGTGTCGAGGTAACTGACGTCGATCTGGTCGCCGCTTGATTCAAAAGCCAAACACCACTTTGGGCTATAACTCCGCTGTGCGCAGAAGGTCTTTACGCAACTCCGCCTGCTGGTCGGCCAATATTTGCATCTGCATGCTGGCCGCCGGTTTATTCTTCATGCAGTCCTGCCGGTTGGTACTGGCATTCAATTGGCGGGAGTTTTTGGAGCCGCAGGATTGCTTCTGTGCATGCGCGGAACCGGGCGCGGCAACGGTATACGCCGCCGCCATGGCCAATGTCATGATACCGGTTATGATTTTTCCAGAACGGCTCGCCATGGCGCCAGCATAAATCAATTTGGATTAAATCTCAATTTATTGGCTGTAACTTAAATTTACCGGGTGGCAGGCACACCGCGGATCAGCGCGCCGGAGGACGGCAGGGTGAACACGAATAGAAGAATGACAGCCGCCGCCCCAGACAGCAGCATGAACAGATTGCCGAACCCCCAGTTGGCGTGCATCCAGGCAATGAAGGGTATCGCGGTCGCCGCGACCATGAACGACACGACGTAGCGCGCCGCGTATATGCGGCTCCGCCATTCGGGCCGGGCTATGCGCCCAACCAATACATCGTTGATCGGCAACTGCCCGAATATCATCAGCATAAAGCCGGTCGCAACCGCCAAGGCGGCGATGCCGTCGATCTCGCGCATAACCGCAAACAGGACCACTTGGCCGGTCACCACCAGGATGAAAATATTGCGCACCGAATGCCGGTCGATCAGATAGCCGATGATCAACTGCCCGACCGAAGCGACCCCAAAAATGATAAAGGCGTACCAGCCGATCAAAGTGGCGCTGGTGGCGAAATCGGACATGCGCTCATCGATAATCTTGGGCATGGAAAAGCCGGCGCTTTGGAATATCAGTCCGCCAATCGCCGTGGAGACAAATACCACCGAAAAAACCCGTATGACCTGCTTGCGCTGGCTGGCAGCCTCGGCGCCGCCGGGAGTGGGGCGGGGGGCTTCGCCCTCGGAGGGTACCGGGTAGAGGCCCTCTTTCGAGCGGATGAAGAACGCATAAGCAATCCCGACCGCCACGGAAATACAGCCCGGCGCAACGAACGCCATGCGCCAGCCCACCAGGTCGATCATCAGTCCGGTGATCAAGGCCGCGCTGGCGATACCAAAGTTTCCAAAGACGCCATTGATGGCGAGGGGAATGCCGGTTTGTCTTCGTCCCTGGACCACCATCGCCAGGGCAACCGGATGATAGATGCTGGCAAAAGCGCCGATGGCCAGCAGGCCAAGCGACAGTTGCAGGGGCGTATCGGCAAAAGCCGCCAGCACCGACGACGCGCCGATGCCGACAAAAAACACAATCATCATGTTTTCCCGGCTCCAACGGTCAGCGAGCCAGCCGGCCGGGATCGCGCAAACGCCAAAGGCGATAAATCCAGGCGTGGCGTAGGGTATGAGCTGGGCATAGCTCAAATTCCAATCGCCGGTGAGCACGGTTGCCGCCATGGTCGCAAAGATCAGGACGAAAAAGTGGTCGAAAAAATGACCGACGTTCAAAAACAGGAAATTGATACGAATACGGTCCACGGGCAATCCATTAGCCACCGAGGAACAGACGCCCGACCGCCGGGTTTTCCAATAACTCGTCGCCGGAGCCGGCGATGGCGATCTCGCCCGATACCAGCACATAGCCGATGTCGGCAAACTCCAGCCCCTTTTTGGCGTTTTGTTCGACCATGATGATGGTTTTGCCTTCGACGTGCTGCAAATCAGCGAGAATCTCGAACACCATATCGATAAATCGGGGCTCGAGACCGATGGACGGCTCGTCTACTAGTAGCACATCGGGCTTCATGATCAGGGCCCGCGATATCTCCAGCAGGCGCCGCTCGCCGCCGGACAGAATACCGGCGCGCTGGGTGCGGCGGTCGGCGAGGCGCGAATATTTGGCAAAGATTTTTTCGGCTTCCTCTTTGGCCTCGGCGGGCTTATCCATCAAATAGCCGCCCATCCACAAATTTTCCTCGACCGTCATCGCCGGGAACACGGATTTGTCCTGCAAGATATAGGCAATGCCGGCGCGCCGCAGCTTGTCCGACGAAGAGAGCGCCGTGATATCGTTCTCATCATCGCCTTCGCCCACCTTGATCTGGCCGGAGAAAATATTGGTGAAGCCGAAGATCGAATGCAGCACCGTCGATTTGCCCGCCCCATTAGGGCCAATCAGGCAGAGCGATTGGTTGCGCGCCACCTGCAAATTGAAATCGTGCAGGATTTCCATCTTGCCGTAACCGGCTTTCAGGTTTTCGATGGTGACGAACGGCGCGTTATTGGCCAGCCCAGCGATCTGTTCCGGCGATGCGCCAACGGCAATCGCCTGGGCTTGGCGGGTCACCTCTTCGACCGAGATTACGGCGGAGGTATCACCGCCATGATAACCGGTGGCGCGCGTCGGTTCGGTGTTTTCCTGTTCAGGCGCCATTCTCAATCATCCAACTTTGTCTGGCCGCCGAGATAGGCTTCCAGCACGCGCTCGTCATTTTGAATTTCGGCCGGCGTGCCGTGCGCCAGGACCTTGCCGTTGGCGAGGCAATAAATGTTTTCGGCCAATCCCATGATCACCGGCATGTTGTGTTCGATTACAAAGAGGGTAATGCCCAGCTCGCTGGCGGCCCGCTTCAAGCGGTCGATGAGGCCGTTGATCAGCGTCGGGTTGATGCCGGCGGTGGGCTCGTCGAGCAGCAAGACGCGCGGCTCGTTCATCAGCGCCATGGCGAATTCCAACAGCTTTTGCTGGCCGAACGAAAGCTCACCCGATACCAGCCGGCGCTTTTGATAAAGGCCGACAAATTCCAGCAACCGTTCCGCTTTCTCGGTCGTTTCCCGAGGGATTTTACGGAACATGCTGCGAAAGCCTTCGTGCCGGTGCGGCGTCGAGACCAGCATATTGGCGACGCAATCCATCTTGCCGTAGATGCGCGTCTGCTGGAAGGTGCGCAAGAGGCCAAGGCGGGCGATTTGCGGAACCATTTTTTTCGATATCTCCTGGCCATCAAATTTGATGGAGCCGGAATCGATCGGGTGGTAGCCGACGATGGAATTAAACAGCGTGGTTTTGCCCGATCCGTTGGGCCCGATCAGGCCGGTGATGTGCCCCTCCGGCACCGAGATGGAAACATCGTCATTGGCGATGATCCCGCCGAAGGCTTTGTTGACCCCGGAAACCTCAATCAGTTCGCTCATTCGGCTGCCCTGCCGGCGCCCTTGGCCTCAAGCTGGGTTTCGCTGGCGGCCATCTCATCATCGACGAAGATACCGAATTTCTCGGGCCATTTTTCCTGGGCCCAGCCGATGATGCCTTGCTGGAAGAACACCACGATGACAATTATCAGCGCACCTAGCGCCACCCATTGCCAGCCCAGCATATAGGACCAGGTCAGCTCCTTGATCAAATGGAACACCGTCGCGCCGATGATCGGCCCCAATAGCGTTCCCTTGCCGCCCAGAAGGCTCATTACCACCATGAATATACCGAATGTAACAGCAGGAAAGGCAACTTCCACCGGCTCGATAAAGCCGATCATATTGCCGAACACGGCGCCGGTCATGCCGACGAAGAATGCGGCGATCGACCAGCCGACGATTTTGTAGCGCATCGTGTGGATGCCCATACCTTCGGCCTTTTCCTCGTCATCGCGAATGGCGTTGGCGGCGATACCGAAAAAGCCCGAATAGACCCGCCTAAGCACAAGAATTGTCAGGACGGCGAGGATGAAGGCGAGAAAATAGAACATCAAAGAGCGTTCGTCGGGATGGCCGGGATAGACCGGTAGCGCAACGCCGCCGCCGCCGCCCACATAGTCCCACGAGGCGACCAGCTCGGCCGCCGCCAACCCCATGCCCAAGGTGCCGATGGCAAAATAGGGGCCGCGCAGACCGAAGACCACGGTGCCCAAGACAACGGCAAAGACGACCGCGACGATGCCGCCGGTGATGATGCCGGATGCCAGCCCGGTAAAGTACTGGATTGTGGTGAAGTCCACCTTCACGGCGCCCACCGAGGTGGTATAGGCGGCGACGTCATAGTAAAGTCCGATTTGGACGATGATCGATGCATACATACCGACGCCAAAAAACAGGATGTTGCCGAGCGAGTTGTAACCCATCTGGCCGCCCGATATATCCCAGGTGAGGGCGAACAATACCATCACCCACCACACCGTCAGCTGCGAGGTGAAATTGGGAAACAGGAACGGCGCGACCAGCCCAAACACCAGGAGCGCTCCGAATATCCAGCGTTGCACTCCATACTCGTTCATTGCTCAATCCCGCTCATTGTAAGGCCTGACGATTGCGCCTCTGTTCCATCTGGCGCCATATCAGCACCAGCAGCAACATCGCGAGGACCGTAAATTGCTGCAATTCCGCGCCGAGAACGAAGCCGCCATATTGTTCCACCACGCCGAGCCCGAGGCCGGCGATGATCACACCAGGCAAATTGCCGAGCCCGGCGGCGGTGACGATGACGAATGCACGGATCGAATAGGCGATGCCGTAAAACGGCTGGATCACCCAGATCATTGAAATCAGCACGCCGGCAGCGCCGCAAATCGCTGCATTCAATGCGTAGGTGAAGGCATAGACGTTTTCGGTGTCGATGCCCATCACCCGGGCCGCCCTTGGGTCCTGCGCCGTGGCGCGGATGGCCTGACCAATGCGGCTGCGTTTCATAAACAGAACAATCAGAATTGCCAGCGCGGCCGCCGCCAACAGCGCCACCAACTTAATGTCGGCAACGGTCAGCATGCCGTCAAAGGCCGAGCGGATTTTAAAGCCCGATTTCACCACCTGTACTTCGGGACCGAACGCCAGATTGAGAAGCTGCTGGATCACCAAGGCCAATCCGAACGTCGCCAATAGGGACGTAAACAAATCGCGCCCGATGACGTAGCGGATAATCAGCAGATACATGGCCCAGCCAAATCCGAACATCAGGACAATGGCAATGGGCATGCCGACGAATGGGTGGATGCCGAAGTTGGTCATGAACCAGGCGATGTAGCCGCCCATCATAACGAATTCCCCTTGCGCCAGGTTTTTGACGTTCATCACGCCCCAAACCAGGGCCAGGCCATAGCCGGCGAGGGCGAAGATTGACCCGATCAGCAAACCGTCCAGCAACAATTGGAAATTGAGAATCGGCGCCGCCTGAACCAGCAATAAAATATTATCCATGGATTTTCCTAAAACCCCGTGGCTGAAACGCCAACCTTGCAGGAAAGAAAATCCCGCCCCCACTTGTCCAATGGGGACGGGAATTTGGTTTTGCTTACGGTAATCTATCCCTCTGGATTAATTACCGACCATACGCGGATGCTGCACCGGGCTTGATGCCCATTTCAGGGGCGCAACGATATTCAGTTTGCCGCCTTGGATCTGACGCAACACCATCGGTTTGGCGATATTGTTGCCGGCCTTGGAGAATTTGATGCTGCCGTAAAAAGTTTTCATGTTGGTTGACGCCAGCGCGTCGCGAACTTTTTCCGTGTCGAAGCTGTCGGCGCGTTCGAACGCATCTTTCCACACGATCACCGCGGCCGAAGCTTGGGCGGCTTGATAAGGCACGTTTTTGTAACCTTCAAAGGTTTTTTTGAACAATTTGTCATAGTCCATCGCCGACCCGAACAGGTCGCCCTTGTAGGACAGGGTCTCGCCCCACTGGGTCGGGCACAGGAAACCGTTGGTGGAGTTGCCGAACTTTTTGATCACCTTGGCCGCTTCGCAATGGGTCATGGCGATCATCGGCACGTTGATTTTAAGCTCCTTGATCTGCCGGGCCGCCGTCGCCGCGCCCTTGGAATGGCCGGAGATGACCAAAACGTCGGGGCGCAGCGCCCGCACCTTGGTCAGGGTCGCGGACATGTCCGACAAATCGCGCGGCAGATTATCGTCGATGATGATTTTCATGCCGTACTTTTTGGCCATGGTCACGACGCCGGCTTTCACATCCTGTGAAAACGGATCGTTCTCGAACGCCATGGCGACTTTGATCTTGGAGGGATCTTTGCCGGCCTTCTTGGCGATCGAAGCCGCGACATCAATCACCGGCGCCAGATACTGCTCGGACGTGGACAGCACCGCGAACAAATACCTGTAACCTTGGGTGAAGAGGGAGCGCGCTGCGCCTTCCGCTTCAACCATCGGAATTTTGTATTTTTCGGTGATCGGCGCCATCGCCTTGGTGGTTGCGGAACTATAGGGGCCGAGCAGGAACTTTATGCCATCCTGCTTGATCAGCCGTTCGCCGAGTTGGGTCGTGCGCAACGGCGTCGATTCATCGTCGTAATATTTGATCTTCATCTTGTACATCTTGCCGCCGACCTTCACGCCGCCGGCCGCATTGATCATTTTGACCGCCAGGTTATAGCCGTTCGAAGCATGCACACCATTGGTGGAATATTTGCCGGAGAAGGAAATAGCCGAGCCGAGCGTGATGGTGTCGCCGTCAACACGCGCATCCACCGGGGTAGACGCCAAAATTACCGCAACAGCGGCGCTCGCAAATAAATAAGAATATCTAAGTTGATGTTTCACGATGACCTCCCAAAGTTCATCCAAAATTGGTCTGATTTATCCCAATGCGGGACTTTCGAGCCCAAATTATGCCGTTGCAAGATATTTTTGGCAATAGGAATGATCCGATATTGACGGAAGAAATTTGTAAACGAATACCCGCACTTAGCCGATATTTTCGATTGCGCCGGCGACAATGGCCAGCAGCGTGTCAATTTGAGTCTCCGCGATGATCAATGGCGGCGACAGGGCGATGGTGTCGCCGGTGACCCGGACCAGGGCGCCGGCCTCGAAACAGGCCACCAAAGCCTCGTAGCCGCGCATGCCAGGCGCGCCGTCCCGGGGGCCCAATTCGATGCCGGCGGTCAGGCCGATATTGCGGATATCGATGACGTTCGGCAATCCTCGCAGGCCATGAACCGCGTCCCGCCAATAGCTTTCCAGGCTCGCCGCCCGTTCAAACAGGTTGTCCCGCTCGTACAAAGCGAGCGTCGCCAGCCCGGCCGCGCAGGCCAGCGGATGGGCCGAATAGGTGTAACCGTGGAACAGCTCGATAATGTTTTCCGCACCATCCATGAAGGCGTCAAATATTTCACCGCTCACCAAAACCGCGCCCATGGGAACCGCCGCATTGGTCAGGCCCTTGGCCAGTGTCATGACGTCTGGAGTAACGCCGAACCGCGCCGCCGCGAAACTGGCGCCAAGCCGCCCAAAGCCGGTAATCACTTCGTCGAATATCAAAATAATACCGTGCGCATCACATATGGCGCGTAAACGTTCCAGGTAACCCTTGGGTGGCACCAATACGCCCGTGGACCCGGCCATGGGCTCGACGATAACGGCGGCTATAGTCCCCGGTCCGTGCAAGGCCGCCAGATCGTTCAGCTCTTCCGCCAGATGCCCGCCCCAGTCTGGCTGGCCTTTGGAATATGCATTTTCCTTGAGATTGTGGGTGTGGCCCAAATGATCGACTTCGGGGAGCAAGCCACCAAAATTGGTGCGATTGGGTGAGATGCCGCCTACCGAAATACCGCCGAAGCCCGCGCCGTGATAGCCGCGCGCCCGCCCGATCAGGCGGCGCCGGCCAGGCTCGCCATTGCGCGCATGGTAGGCGAGCGCAATCTTCAGCGCGGTATCCACCGCTTCAGAGCCGGAATTGGTGAAAAAGGCGTGGCTCAATGGGTCCGGCGCCAGCCCGGTGAGGCGCGCCGCCAATTCGAACGCCTTCGGGTGGCCCATCTGGAATGGCGGCGCATAGTCCATTTCGCCGGCCTGATCCTGGATGGCCTTGGTTATCTCGGGCCTGCCGTGACCGGCATTGACGCACCAGAGCCCGGCCGTGCCGTCCAGAATTTCGCGGCCATCCGGGGTGCGGTAATGCATGTCCTTGGCCCCGGCCAGCAGGCGCGGCGCCGCCTTGAACTGCCGGTTGGCGCTGAACGGCATCCAAAAGGCGCTTAAGTCGTTAGGTATTGGGGTGTCCATCAGCAATCTAATACAGTGCGTTGGGAAAGCTAATTGAACTAAAGTTTGTTGCACCGAGATTGTCAATTGCGGTTTCGAAATCGTGTAAAACCTGTGGATATCTTGGCGAAATAATCCTTTGCGCTTATCCGTACCCGGAGTAAAATTTTTGCGAATGAGGGATGGCCGGACCCGGAGGCATTGAAGACCTTCCGCCGG
>CAUZTZ010000182.1:0-8374 GCA_963582805.1 Alphaproteobacteria bacterium | reverse complement strand
AATTTCGCTTGCCGCTGGGCGCGGTTGCGCCGCTTGCGGGCATAGGCTTCGTCTTCCAACTGCAGGCGGCCTTCGACCAGCTTGGCTTCATCGGCGCGGGACATATACGCGTCTTCGATTTCTGTAAGGGGCGTAATCTTGTTCATCATGACACCTTTGCTTTTATCTCAATCCGTTAGCCGGCTTATGTCCCCGATATCCGGCATTCTTTTGGGCCGGTCATGATGCATATATACGCCTTTACCGATTGCCCCGCAGTGACGCCCGTCACTCGCCTTGATTGCCGGTCTCCAGCGCGGCGCGCAATTGACGGCGGTGCAGGAACGCCCAATACCATACCCCTAAGAATAACAATGCGCCGAGGGCGACCGGCATCTGAAAACCCAGAACCGAAGAGGCGCCGCCCATGGCTACCGCGCCCAGCGCCGGCGCTGCCCGGTAATTGAAGCTGTACAGGCTCATCACCCGGGCGCGCATGGAACCCTCGACCGAATTGTGGATCAGGATTTGCGCGCCGTTCGATGATGCCGAGCCGGTCAGCCCCAGGGCCACCATGCAGCCCAAAGCCAAAAAGTAATTATCGGTGCTGGCGAACACCGCCGTGATCACGCCGATGGCGGCGGTGCCGACCAAAAGGATATTGGTGGTGCCCTGGACCCGGTTGCGGCTGGCCAGCCAGATGCTGCCGATCATACCGCCGACGCCAAAGGCCGACATCAAGGCCGCCAATCCCTCAGGCCCCCGGCCAAAGACCGCATCGGCGAAACCGGGCAGCAATTCGTTCAAGGGCCGGGTCAGGAGCGAGGCGGCGATGATGGTAACCAGCACCGGCAGGATGCCTCCATGGCGCCCCACATAGCGCACGCCCTCGGCGATGTCCGAAAATATGGAGCTGCCGCTGGCCCGGTTTTCCTGGCGCGCCAGGGTGATCATCCCCAAACAGATGACCATGGTCAGAAACGCCGCCGCATTGGCGGCAAAGGTGAAGCCGATGCCGACCCAGGTGATCAGAATTCCGGCGAGGGCCGGGCCGATAAATGTCGCCGATCCAAACAGGATAGACGAGACCGCGATGGCGGCCGAAATATCTTCCTTGGGCACCAGGTTGGGGCCGATGGTGATGCGCGCCGGTATGCCCATATTGGCGGCGATGCCGTGCGCCAGGGAATAGCCGGCGAGCACATAGATATTCACCAGGCCGAGCAAGATTACGGCGGTGATGCCACAGGCCAGGATGAAGGCCGCGAGCTGGCTGGCGCGCAATATCATGATGCGGTCATAGCGGTCGGCGAGGGCGCCGGCGATGGGCGTTAAGAAGACCGTCGGCAGCGCCTGAATAATGGCGATGCCGCCCAGCCAGGCCCCGGAATGGGTCATCTCCCAGGTCAGCCAGCCAATGCCGATGCGCATGATCCAATTGCCCACGTTGGAGACCCAGGCGGCCGCCGAAAATATGGCGAAATCCCGATGCCGGAGGGACCGGGCGACGCCGCTGGCTCTAAACCCGCCGGCCATATTGAACTCCGGGTTCAGCCAAACGCGCGGCTACCGGCGCCGGGCAAATTGACAGGGGTGCAACCATGGCCATAATCCTAGTCATCGCGACAAGAACCTACAAACAGGGAGGCTGGCGTGCGCTTCAATTATTTTCATCTGATGCCCTATGATGTGTTCCCGGAAAAGACCGAGCAATGGCCGGTCGATAACGCCGCCTTCGATGCGGAGACGGCGCGGCGCCTCTATAACGAATATATGGACACCATGGTCTTTGCCGAGGAATGCGGCTGGGATTCCATCGGCTGCAACGAGCATCATTTCAGCCCCTATGGGCTGATGTCCAACTGCAACCTGATCGGCTCGGCCCTCATCCAGCGGACAAGCCGGGTCAAGATCGCCATGTTCGGCAATCTGGTGCCATTGCTGAACCCGATCCGGGTCGCCGAGGAATATGCCATGCTCGACGTCATCTCCGGCGGGCGGCTGATGTGCGGCTTCATGCGCGGCATCCCGCACGAATATATCGCTTACGGCATTGCCCCGGACGAATCGCGCCCGCGCTTGGCCGAAGCCACCGAATTGATCCGCAAGGCTTGGACCGAACCGGCGCCGTTTGGCTGGGAAGGCGAATTTTACAAATTCCGCGCCGTATCGCTGTGGCCGAAGCCCATGCAGAAGCCGCATCCGCCGATATTGTATTCGGGCAGCAATCCCGATTCGGCGCGCACCGCGGCGCGCAACCGGATGATGCTGGGTATGGTCTTCATTCCCAACCTGGAAGCCGGGCGCGCCGTGATCGACGCCTATCTCGACGAAGCCCACAAATGCGGCTGGGAGCCCGGGCCGGAGCATATCCTTTGCGGCTTTCATACCTGCATCGCCGAAACCGACGAGGCGGCGCGCGAACATTTGGAGCGCGGCGTCAAATATTTCATGCAGGTTTTGATGGCGCCGCAGCGCGAAGCACAGCAGATCGTGGTGCAGAAATCCCGCTATTTCGGCTCCGACGGGGCCGGCGAATTTTTCCTGCACCGGCTGAACCATGCGGGCACGCGCACCATCGAAGGCGCCATCGAAGACGGCACCGTCATCTGCGGCTCGCCGGAAACCGCGGTCAAGCAGATCAAGCGCATCCACGCCGAATTGGGTTGCGGCTGGATCAACAACAACATGAAGGTTGGCAATATTCCCAACGAAGCGGTGCGGCGCGGCATGGAGCTGTTCCGCGACCATGTCCATGCCGAGGTGCAGGATTTGTCGAAATCCAGCGATGCCATGCCGGTCATGGCCATGGCCGGCGCGTAGGGGGCTCTGATGACCGAAATATTTGAACGCAAGACCGCGCAGCTTACGCTTGGTCCGCTCGATTACTATGTAGGCGGCGAGGCCGGCACCGACGAGGAAGGCAAGCCGCGTCTGCCGCTGGTAATGCTGCACGGCGCCACCGGCCATCTGGAGACAGAGGTCCATCAAATGCTGGCCGAAGGGCGCCAGATATTTATGCCGATCACGCCAGGTCACGATGGCACAACCCACGTGCCCGGCGTTGACAGTATCGAGGCGCTGGCCGCCCTGATCGCCGCGTTCATCGTTGCCGAGGTAGGCGGGCGCTGCGACTTGCTCGGCTACTCCCTCGGCGGCTGGCAGGCTTGCTGGATTGCCGTCAATCACCCCGAAGTGGTTGAATTGCTGGTGCTCGCCGGTTGCGCGGGGCTGCGGCCCGATGGCAAGGGCGGCATGCCCAAGGACCCGGCCGAATTGCTGCGCCAGCTTTATGCCCATCCGGAAAAACTTGGCGAAGACCCGCGCTCGGTCGAAGCCAAGCAGAGCAACGTGGCCAATCTCTCCCACTACAATCTGCCGGAACCGTTGGACCAGCCCCTGGTGGCCCGGCTTGGCGAAATCCAGTCGCTGACGCTCATTTTGCACGGCACCCTCGAAGAGATCATTCCCATCGAGACCTGCTACATATTGAGCGCCGGCATACCGAGCCACTATCTGGTCTATATTTATGACGCGGCCCATGGGCTCCACGTGGATCAGCCCGAGCGCTTCCACGACGTTGTCGGGGATTTCCTGAACCGGGGCGTCGGCTTTATCGTCAATCAGGGTATGGATCGCGCCGCCGAATAGGAGAGCAGAATGGCAGACGGAATGTTTCAGGGAAAGGTGGCGCTGGTATCGGGCGCCGCCAGGCGCATCGGCCTTGCCATCGCCAAGCGCCTCGCCGCCGAGGGCGCCGGCGTTGTCGTGCATGCAAATTCGTCGCGCCAGGAGGCTGAGGCCGGCGTCCGCGAAATCGAAGCCGCCGGCGGCCGCGCCATTCCGTTGTTCGGTGATGTTACCGACCCCGCACAAGTGGAAGCTTTGATCGGCGGCGCCGTGGAGCATTTCGGGCGCCTTGATATGGTTGTGCACAACGCGGTGTCGCCCAATCACGGCAGCCTGCACGATCTGGATTATGAGGCTTGGCGCGAAGGGCTTGCGGTGATCCTTGATGGCGCCTTCCTGCTGTCGAAATTCGCCGCAACCCATATGAAAATTGATGGCGGCAGTATCGTCTTTATCGGAGGCACCACCGCCTTCACCGGCGCAACGTCGTTGATCCGGCCAACCGGCAAGGCCGGACTGGTTGGCCTCGCCCGCGCGTTGGCCCTTAGCCTCGGGCCTGAAGCCATTCGCGTGAACGTGGTTTCGCCGGGCCGTATCGATGCGCCCGATGATCCGCCGGAGCGTACCGCCGCTTACGCCGGCAACCGGCCGGTGGAGCGCATTCCCTTGCGCCGCGCCGGCGCGCCCGAGGATATTGCCGACGCGGTCGCCGCCATCTGCGGCAACGACATGCGCTATGTCACCGGCCAGACCATTCACGCGACCGGCGGATTTTACATGGGATGAGTGCATCAAAAACATCCAACCGCTCGGCAAAACTGGCCCGCTTTATTGCCAGCGCCACATCCCGGCCATTGCCGGACGCGGTCATTGAAAAAACCAAGCACCACATCTTGGATACCTTCGCCGCCATCCTGTCCGGCTCCAAGATGGAGCCCGGCATCCAGGCGATCAAATATGCGCGTAGCCAGGGCGGGCGCAAACAAGCCGGCGTTCTTGGCTCTGCCGTTCGCACCAACGCGGTGCAGGCGGCGCTGGCCAACGGCATGTCGGCGCACGCCGATGAAACCGATGATTCGCACCCGTTCTCGCTGACCCATCCCGGCTGCTCGGCGGTGCCCGCCGCCCTCGCCATGGCCGAACGCCAGGGCGCCAGCGGCCTTCATTTTCTGAAAGCAGTGGCCGTTGGCTATGATGCCTGCGCGCGCACCGGCTTGGCTTTGGGCGGCGAGAATTTTCTCAATTCGGGCAAGGATTCGCATTCCTTTGCCGGGACAATCGGCGCTGTTGCCGCCGCCGCCGCGCTTTGCGGCATGGATGAAGGCGCCGCGGCAGTGGCGGTCTCTTACGCCACCCAGCAGGCGGGCGGCCTTCGCACCCTGTTCCGGGATCGGGAGCATACCGAAAAAGCCTTTGTCTTTGCGGGCATGCCGGCGGGCACCGGCACGCAAGCGGCAGCCATGGTGCATTCGGGCATGACCGGCGTCGCCGATCCTTTGGACACCGATGTCAGTTTTTTTACCAGCCACGGCGCCGTCGGCGATGTCGACAAGGCGTTCAATAATTTGGGCCGCCCGTTCGAGATCATGCGCACCAACATCAAGCGCTGGTCGGTCGGCTCGCCCGCCCAGGCGGTTCTGGATGCGCTGGAGCTCTTGATCGCCAAGTACGGGCTCAAACCGGACGACGTGAAAAGCGTGGCCATTCATCTGTCGCCGCGCGCCGCCCGGGTCGTCGATGGCCGCGAAATGCCGGACGTCAATGTCCAATACCTGGCCGCAATCATGCTCACCCACGGCACCGTCAGCTTTGCCGCGTCCCACGACCACGCGCGCATGGATGATGCTGATATCAATGCTTTGCGCCGGCGCATGACGCTGGTTCCCGATGACCGGCTTGGGCGCCGCTCGGAATTGCGCCAGGCCATTGCCGAGATAACGCTTCGCTCCGGGCGCGTTGTTCGCCAGCGCGTCAACGCCGTGCGCGGCACCACCGCCAACCCGATGACACTGGCCGAGGTGGAGGCGAAAGCGCTGGAGTTGATAGCGCCGGTGATCGGCACGGGCTCGGCGAAAAAAGTCATTCGCGGCGTCCGGCGCATAGAGCGGGCGCGCACCCTCGAAGCGCTTGTGGCATTGATGCAAGGCAAATAGATTACCCCATCCAACAATGCGGAGGCAGCAGCTATGGCAGGCACCGACATAAAAATTCCTTCTTCCAGCGGCAGCGATTTCGATGCCTATTTGGCGATGCCGGCATCGGGCGCCGGGCCCGGCGTGGTGGTCGCCCCGGCGGTACACGGCGTCAACCAAGGCATCCGTGATTTCACCGACAGCCTGGCCGAAGCCGGTTGCCTGGCGGTGGCGCTTGATCTGTTCTGGCGCACCGATCCCGGACCCACCGGGCCGGACGATGGCGACCGGGCCTCCAAGCGCGCCAAGCCGCGCATCAAGCTGATCGAGCAGGGCGTCGTCGACATCGCCGACGGCCTTGCCTATATCAAAAACGTGGCCGGCTATAACGGGCGCACGGCGACCATCGGCTTTTGCTATGGCGGGCCGTACGCGGTTCTTGGCGCCACCAGGCTCGGCTGCGATGCCGGCATTTCCTATCACGGCACCAAGGTCGAAACCTATTTCGATGAGTTGGAACTGAACGCGGGCGGCGCCACCATCAGCCTGCATTGGGGTGATCTGGATCACGCCGCGCCGCCCCATTGCCAGCAAGGCGCCAAGGAGCTGGATGCCAAGATGAGCAATCTCGACGTCATCATCTATCCGGGCATCAAGCATGGTTATATGATGCCGTCGGCGGCGGCTTGGGACCAGGGCTCGTTCGACACCTCCTGGGCGCGCACCCTCGAAATTCTGACCGGGTTGCAGGACGTGCCGAAGCGGGGCGCGGCTTGATCCGCCTATCCTTTGAATGAGCGAAACCAGTGACGGCGAGGCCGGTGAAACAAGCGCCGGCCTCGCCGCTTTCCAAAGCGTAGATTTCCGCAAAATTTTCGGCGCCCGGGTGCTCAACGGGCTGGCCGCCAACATGCTGCATATCGCTGTCGGCTGGGAGGTGTACCAGCTCACCGGCGATCCGTTCGCGCTGGCTTTGGTCGGTCTGTTCATGTTCGCGCCCAATATCATGTTTTTCCTGATCGCCGGCGCTACCGCCGACCGCTTGCCGCGCCATCTGGTGCTGGCCAGCTGCTATGCGTTGCACACCATCGCCGCGGCCTCGTTGTTTTTCATATTCTCGGCGCAAACTCCGAACATGATTTTGGTCTATATGGCCCTTTTTGCCATCGGCACCGGGCGCTGTTTCGCGCAACCGGCCAGTCACGCCATTGTCCCCAACATCGTGCCCAAGGCGCATTTCACCAACGCCGTTGCCTGGGGCTCGTCCGGCCAGCAGATCGCGGTCATCGCCGGCCCGGCCATCGGCGGCGGCCTTTTGGTGCTGGGCGCAACCGTTGTGTTCGCCGTGGTCACTGCCCTGTTCGCCGCCAATCTGGCGCTGATGCTGATGATCACATCGCGCCAGCAGACTTTTGCGCGCGAACCCATGTCCGTCTCCTCCCTGTTTGCCGGGCTCAATTTCATCTTCAACCGGCAGATTATCCTCGGCGCCATCTCCCTCGATCTGTTCGCCGTTCTGTTCGGCGGCGCCATTGCCATGATGCCGATCTACGCCGCCGATATTCTCAATGTGGGCGAGGCCGGGCTCGGCTTTTTGCGTTCCGCCATCGCCGTCGGCGGCGCCATTTGCGCCATCGGGCTCACCCAATATCCGATCCGCCGCCATGCCGGGCGGGCGCTGTTAATTTCGGTGGCGGTGTTCGGCGCCGGCACCATCGTCTTCGGGCTTTCGCATAATATCTATCTGTCGCTGGCCGCCTTGGTGATTGCCGGCGGCGCCGACGCGATCAGCGTTTTTATCCGTCAATCCATGGTCCAGCTTGCAACCCCGGACGAGATGCGCGGCCGCGTCACGTCGGTGAATTCGATGTTCGTCGGCGCCTCCAACGAGCTTGGCGAATTTGAATCCGGCACCGTCGCCGCCTGGATCGGCGTGGTGCCGTCGGTGGTGATCGGCGGCGTCGCCACCATCGCCGTAGCGCTTCTGTGGGCGAAAATGTTCCCGAGGCTTAGAAGCGTCGATGCCCTCTCGGCGGACGGCATCGGGCGCCAGTCGGAAGCTTAGGCTATTCCGCCGCGTCCTTGATCGCGGCAGCATCCAGGGGAAAGAACTTATCCAGCCAGTCGCCGATCACATGGCTCACCCGGATATTGTCTTCGGAGAACAGGAAGTGGTCCACATCGGCGAGCAAATGCACGTCGGTGTTTTCACCGGCGCGTGAGAACAATTCCATGGTTTCCGAGACCGGCGTCACCGAATCGTTGGTCGGATGCAAAAGCAATAACGGCCTTGGCGAGATTTTGCCGACCATGTCTTCGGGCCGGAAATCGAAAATACCGATGGCCGTCTCGACATGAAATTCCATCAAGGACGTGATGTCCAGATTACCGCGCAGGCGTTCCGGGATCGGCACGATATCGAAGCGCGGCACCATCATGGTCTCGCCGGCGGCGACTTTTTTGCGCCCTTCCTCGACCATGGTGATGAATTTGTCGTAGGCCTCCGGCGGCGGATGCTGCAATTTCGCCTTGCGCGCGCCATTGCCCCAGCCGCCCGATGAGAGCACCGCCGCGACCCTTTCGTCGGCGCCGCCCGTATAGATAGAGACGGCGGCCCCGAAGCTGGCGCCGGC
>CAUZTZ010000181.1:0-8378 GCA_963582805.1 Alphaproteobacteria bacterium | reverse complement strand
ATCTGGCCGCGGGTCGCGTCGAGGGCGATCAAATCTTCGCGAAGTCGGGCCGCCTGGCCCTCGACCCGGGGTAACGTGGTTCGCAACAGAATCGCGGCGCGCACCAGATTGGCAGGCCGGTCCGGATAGGCGATGACCGCTTCCGGCGGCAGGCGCGACAATCTTTGCAAGGCGGCGAGCAATTCGGCGAATTGGCGGCGGCGCGAGGCCAGCAAGGTTTCTTTCTCTTCTTCGGCGCCGTTAAGCTCGGCGATCTCACCCTCGAGATCGTTCATTTCGGTTTCCAGGCCCTGGATGTCCTGGGCCAGCGCAACCTTCTTGCGGTTGACGCCGGTCAGCTTGACGCGCAGCGCGTCGGCCTGCTTCTCCAGGGCTTGGGATTTTTTCTTGCCCTGATCGATGGCCCGTTCCACGTCCTCAAGCCGTTTGCCGATCCCGGCGGCCGGTTTTTCGGCGGCCAGCGCCGCCCCGCTCACCAGCAACGGTAAGATAACAAAAAGAATCGCGGCGCTAGCCGGGCGCATCGGCATTGGCCCGGTCCAGCAACGAGGTGCCGCTCATTTCGGTTGGCTGCGGCAAATTCATCAATTGCAGAATGGTCGGCGCGATATCGGCGAGCGCGCCGTCTTTCAGCGCCCCGCTGCCGGGGGGTGCATTTACCAGCACCAGGGGCACCGGTGACATGGTGTGGGCGGTGTTCGGCTGGCCGGTTTGGTGATCATGCATGCGCTCCGCATTGCCGTGATCGGCGGTGACCAGCATGGCGCCGCCCACATTTTTAAGCGCTGTTTCCAGGCGGCCGAGGCAGGCATCGATGGTGCCGGCGGCGCTGACGGCGGCTTCGAAGATGCCGGTATGGCCGACCATATCGCCGTTGGCGTAATTGACGACGATCAGATCAAAGCGTTCTGCCTCGATCGCATCGACGAGCCTGTCGGTGACTTCGGCGGCCGACATTTCCGGCTGTAAATCATAGGTGGCGACCTTGGGCGAGGGCACCAATATACGTTCCTCGCCCTCGAACAGGGCTTCCTCGCCGCCGTTCAGAAAAAACGTCACATGCGCGTATTTTTCGGTTTCGGCGATGCGCAGTTGTTTCAAGCCGGCGTCCGCGACTATCTGGCCGAGGATATTGTCCAACGGCCTTTGCGCGAACATGGCGGCCATGTGGGCGTTGAGGGCGCTGGAATATTCGCTCATACCGAGGTTCGCTGCAAAATCGATGACCCGGCTCCGGGCAAAGCCACCGAAGTCCGCATCCACCAGGGAGGCCAATATCTCCCGCGCCCGGTCGGCGCGGAAATTGAACATCAAGATGCCGTCGCCATCGGCCATGCCGTTGTAATCGCCGATCACATGGGGCTCCACAAACTCGTCGGTGACGCCGGCATCGTAGCTTCGCTGGATTGCATCGGCGGCGCTGTCGGCGTTTTCACCGGTGCCGCCCGTAAGCATGGCATAGGCGCGTTCAACCCGGTCCCAATTGGTATCCCGGTCCATGGCCCAATAGCGCCCGCACACCGTCGCGGTCTTGAAGCCGGCCAAATCCCTGGCCGCCACCTCGATCTCATTTACGTAACCAAGGGCGCTTGATGGCGCAACGTCGCGGCCATCCAGGAAGGCGTGCAAGCGGGTGCCGATGCCGGCGCCGTCCAGATAGCCGGCCAGCGCGATCAAATGAGATTGATGGGAATGGACGCCGCCCGGCGACGCCAGGCCCATCAGGTGGCAGACGCCGCCGCTGGCGCGCAAAGCATCGATCAGGCTTTTGAGACCCGGATTTTCGGCCAGTGAGCCATCGGCGACGGCGGCATCGATCAGCGGCAAATCCTGTATCACCACGCGCCCGGCGCCGATATTCATATGGCCAACTTCGGAGTTGCCCATCTGACCTTCGGGCAGGCCCACTTCGACGGATGAGGCTTCGAGCCGCGCCATCGGGCCGTCGTTTCGCATGCGGTCCCAATTGGGGGTGTGGCCGTGGTGAATGGCGTTGTCGTCGCCGCCGTCGCGCTCGCCCCAGCCATCGAGGATGCAAAGCACGGTCGGTTTCGGACGTTTCAAGGGCTTTAAGTTGTCGGTCATATACGCGCGGTCTAACGGTGATAGGGATGTTTCGTCAAGATACATTGCGCCCGGTAAAGCTGTTCGATCAGCATGACCCTTGCCAGCATGTGCGGCCAGGTCATTTTGCTTAAGGACAATTTGAAGCCGGCGCCGGCTACCAGCGCCCCTGCCAGCCCACCGGCGCCGCCGATGACAAAGGCAAACTGGGATTGACCATCGGACATCCAGCGCTGCATCTGGGCGGCGAAATCTTCGCTCGACAGGGACTTGCCGCCGGGATCGAGGGCGACCAGCAAGGCATCGCCGGGCACGGCGGCGCTTAACAGCTCGGCCTCGCCAAGGACCATCTGGCTTGCGGGCAGTTTTTTGCGCATCTCCACTTCTTTTAAGGTAACCGGCCAGGTCAGCCGTTTGGCGTAGTCTTGCCATTGCTGGGCGGCCGGGCTGGATTTCATGCGCCCGACGGCGGCGATGGTGATCTGCATCGGGCGCTTGTCCTTCAGGCCGGTTTCAATATCAAGGCTTCGCCGCCTGCTCGGTTTCCGCCGGATCGCCCCAGATTTTTTCCAGCTGATAGAATTGCCGGACCTCGGCCTTGAACAGATTGACGATGATATCGCCGGCGTCGATCAGCACCCAGTCGCAATTACCCAGCCCCTCGATAGGGACCGAGGCAAGGCCTTTGGCTTTCAAGGTTTCGCGGAGATGCTCTGCCATGGTGGCGATATGGCGCTGCGAGGTTCCTGTTGCAATAACCATATAGTCGGCGAAATCGGTTTTACCGGCAAGATCGATGACGTCGGCCGCAAGCGCCTTGTCGTCATCCAGAGACGCCGTAACCGTTTCCAGCAATTGGGAGGGTGACGGTGGCGCCGTTTTATAACGAACGATGGGATGGTTCTCCTTTGTGCAGATGTGGTGTCATATAACGTTATAACCTATCGGCGGCTTCGGCGGAAATTCTCCGCCGGTACGCCCGAATTTTGGTCGCCGAGGTTGCATCCGGCGTCATGTGCAGGAACATCCATGCCGGCGCCGCTTTCAAGGCCAGCCGCTTGGCATAAATATCCGGCACCCGCTGGCGGGCGAAACGATTGGCCGCCCGCGACTTAAGCGCCCGTATAGAATAAGAAGGCCTGGGAAAAACCGCAATCGGAATGAGCCGGAATATCTGCCGCCATTGCCGCCATTTGTGAAACTGGATCAGATTGTCGGCGCCGATCAGAAATATGAAATGATCGCGGGGGCGCTCCTGTTTCAAGGCACGCACGGTGTCGGCGGTAAAGCTTGTGCCGTGATCCCGCTCAAAGTGGGACACGTGAATATCGGGGTGGTCGGCGAAGCTTTCGGCAGAGGCAAAGCGGGTCTCATAGGCGGCCATGCCGGCGGCCGGTTTCAACGGGTTCTGCGGCGACACCAGCCACCACACCTCGTCCAGCCGCAGGCTGTCGAGCGCCGCCAGGCTGAGATTCAAATGCCCCCGGTGGGCCGGGTTGAAGGAGCCACCGAGAAGTCCGATGCGTTTGGGATTGCTCAAGGGAATGTTCGCTTTATTACCGGATATGTCAGGGCCGGGTCTGGCCCGAGCCCCGGACCACATATTTGAAGGTGGTCAATTGATCGACGCCGACGGGCCCGCGCGCATGCAGCTTGCCCGTCGAAATGCCGATCTCGGCGCCCATGCCAAACTCGCCGCCGTCGGCGAACTGGGTCGAGGTGTTGTGCATGGCAATGGCGCTGTTGACGCCGTTCAAGAATGTTTCGGCGGCCTCGGCGTCATCGGTGACGATGGCGTCGGTATGTTCGGAGCCGTGGGTATTGATATGACGGATGGCTTCGCCAACCCCGTCCACCTGTTTGACGGCGATCACCGCGTCCAGATATTCGGCTTCCCAGTCTTCGTCCGTGGCAGGCCCGATGCGGTCATCCAGCGCCTGTGTTTCGGTATCGCCTCTGATCTCGCAACCGGCGGCAGTCAGCGCATCCAGGATCATCGGCAGGTGCGTTGCCGCCGCGCGCCGGTCGATCAACAATGTTTCGGTGGCCCCGCAGATGGAGGTGCGGCGCATCTTGGCGTTGACCACGATGTCGCGGGCCATGTCGGGATCGGAGCCGGCGTCGACATAGGTGTGGCAGATGCCTTCCAGATGGGCGAAGACGGGCACCTTGGCCTCTCGCTGCACCCGCTCTACCAGGGACCGTCCGCCGCGCGGCACGATCACGTCGATATAATCGGTCATGGTCAGCATCTCGCCGACAGCGGCACGGTCGGTGGTCGGCACCATTTGGATCGCGGCGACCGGCAAGTTGGCCAACTTTAATCCTGTGCGCATGCATTCGAGGATCGCCCCGGAGGAATGAAAACTTTCCGAGCCGCCGCGCAATATGGACGCGTTGCCCGATTTCAGGCACAGGCTGCCCGCATCGGCGGTGACGTTGGGCCGGGATTCATAAATAATGCCGATGACGCCCAAGGGCACCCGCACCCTGGATATGTCGAGGCCGTTGGGCCGCTGCCAGCGGTCCATGACAAAGCCGACAGGATCATCCAAGGCGGCGATTTGTTCGAGACCGGCGGCCATGCCATCTATGCGCGCCGCATCGAGGGCGAGGCGGTCCAGCAGCGGCGCGGTAAGGCCTTTTTCGGCGCCCGCTTGCATGTCCTTGGCGTTGGCGTCTAAAAGCCCGGCTTGGTTGGCGCGCAAGGAATTGGCGGCCTCGGTCAGGGCGCGGTTTTTGGCCTCGGCGGTTGTCCCGGCCAGAGTTTCCGCGGCGTCCTTGGCGGCGGCGCCGATTTCCTGCATCAAGGCGGGGATATTTATCGCTGCATCGGTCATGTCTTAAGCCGCTTCATCTTAAAGAATAGCCAAATCGTCCCGGTGGATCATCTCGTCCCGGCCACGGTACCCGAGTAGGGCTTCGATTTCATGTGTTTTGTGGCCCATGATGCGGCGCGCATCTTCGGCTGAATAAGCAACAAGTCCGCGCCCCAACTCCTGGCCATCGGCGGATTTGACGGCTACTGCGTCGCCGCGCTGAAAGCCGCCCTCGATGGCGGCGACGCCAGCCGGCAACAGGCTGCGCCCGCCCGCCAGCGCCTTGGCGGCGCCGTCATCGACGATCACCGCGCCCACCGGCTGCAAGGAACCGGCGATCCAGTTCTTACGCGCCGAATGGGGGCTGGCTTGCGGGATAAACCAGGTGCCGGGACCGGTCTTTTCAAACGCGGCGAGGGGGTTCAAGCCGCGTCCGTCGGCGATGGCCATGCGGCAGCCGGCGCCCATGCAGGCCTTGGCGGCGGCCAGCTTGGTGATCATGCCGCCCGTTGAATCCGCCGACGACGAGGCGCCCGCCATGGCATCAATCTCGGGCGTGATCTCGGTGATTTCCGGCAGCAATTTGGCGTCCGCGTCCCGCGCTGGGTCGGATGTGTAAAAGCCATCAATATCGGACAACAGGATCAACAGATCCGCCGACACCATGGCCGCCACGCGCGCGGCCAGACGGTCGTTGTCGCCGAAGCGGATCTCGTCGGTGGCGACCGTGTCGTTTTCGTTGATCAGCGGCACCGCGCCAACGCCCAACAAAGTCATCAAGGTCGAGCGGGCATTCAAATAGCGCCGCCGGTCTTCGGTGTCGGCGAGGGTCAACAGGATTTGCGCCACGGTCAGATCATGCTCGCCAAGGCGTTCCTGATAGGCGTGCGCCAGGCGCACCATGCCGGCCGCCGCCGCCGCCTGCTTTTCCTCCAGCTTCAGATTGCCGCTTTTGAGGGCGAGGTACCGCCGCCCCAGCGCCACCGCGCCGGACGAGACCACGATCACATCCTGGCCGCGCTCGCGGAAGCGTTTGATATCGGCGGCCAGTGACGCCAGCCAGTTGGTATGCAAGGCGCCATCGGCATCCACCAACAAGGCAGTGCCGATCTTGACCACCACCCGGGAAGCGGCGGCGATATCGTAGGTTTGAGGCGCGCTCATGGGGTGTACACGGCGGGTTCTACCGGCTTAGGCTTGGCGGTTTTGACCATCTTGGCGGCGCGGCGCAGCACCTCGGTCACGCCGGTGCCGGCGACGCCGGACATGCAGGCGATGGCGTCTTCGGAAAGGCTTGCGGCTTTGGCCAGGGATTTCCGCTGCTTAGCCAGCAGTTCATCATTGAGGGCATCGCATTTGTTGAGGATGACAATCTCGGCCTTGGCCGCCAGCCCTTCGCCATAGGCTTCCAGTTCGCGCCGGATAGTGCGGTAATCGGCGCCCGGATCATCGGAAGTGCCGTCGACAAGATGCAACAGCGCGGCGCAGCGCTCCACATGGCCAAGGAACCGGTCGCCGAGCCCGGCGCCTTCGTGGGCGCCTTCGATGAGCCCTGGAATATCGGCGAGCACCAGCTCGGCCTCGTCCACATAGCCGACGCCCAGATTGGGATGCAGGGTGGTGAACGGATAATCGCCGATTTTCGGGCGCGCCCGTGTCACGGCGGCAAGGAACGTTGATTTGCCGGCGTTGGGCAGGCCGATCAGGCCCGCATCGGCGATCAATTTCAGGCGCAGCCAGAGCCATTTCTGCTCGCCGGGAAATCCCGGGCTGGCATGGCGCGGCGCCTGGTTGGTGGAGGATTTGTAATGGGCGTTGCCGAAGCCGCCGTCGCCGCCCTTGCCGAGCAGGATGGTCTGGCCTTCCTCGGTCAGATCGGCGATCAGATGGTTTTGTTCCTCGTCAAAGATTTGCGTGCCCACCGGCAGCTTGAGGACCTTGCTTTGCCCGGACCGGCCGGAGCGCATCTTGCCCATGCCGCCATGGCCGCGCTCGGCCTTGAAATGCTGCTGGTAGCGGAAATCGATGAGGGTGTTCAAATTAGCGATGCACGCGACGCTGACGTCGCCGCCGCGGCCGCCATCGCCGCCGTCGGGTCCGCCATATTCCACATATTTCTCGCGCCGGAACGCAACGCAACCGTCGCCGCCGTCACCGCTTTGTATGAAAACTTTTTGCTGATCGAGAAACTTCATCGCGCTTACCCTATCGGCGGTCGCATTTGTGTCAGCGTATCAAAAAAGGGGAATGGATGGCCATTCCCCTTAAGACTAACGAGCCTATGGCCGGATCGCTTATGCGCTGCCCGGCTCCACATTGACGAAGGTGCGCCCGGCGGCTTTTTTGCGGAACGAGACCTTGCCTTCGGCGAGCGCGAACAAGGTGTGGTCCCTGCCCATGCCGACATTGTCGCCGGGATGGTACTTGGTGCCGCGCTGGCGGACGATGATATTGCCGGCGAGCACATCCTGGCCGCCATATTTCTTGACGCCGAGACGCCGGCCTTCGGTATCGCGGCCGTTGCGTGATGATCCGCCTGCTTTTTTATGGGCCATAAGCGTTGCTCCTTAATCGTCTTTCTTTGAAGGCGCCTTATTTTTGGCTTGGGGCTTGGCAGCCGCCTTCGATTTTGCCGCTGCTTTCGGCTTTGCCGCCGCCTTGGCTTTGGCCGGCGTCTTGGCCTTGGCTTTGTCCTTGGCGGGCGCTTTGGCTTTCGCCGCCGCTTTGGGTTTATCGGCGGCTTTGGCCTTGGCCGGCGCTTTTGGCTTGTCTGCGGCTTTCGGCTTGGCCGCCGCTTTCGGTTTCACGGCGCCCTTACCGTTGATGTCGAGAACCCGCAGCACGGTCTGTTCCTGGCGGTGCCCGTTGAGGCGCCGGTAGCCTTTGCGCTTTTTCTTCTTGAAGACGATTACCTTATCGGCGCGGCTTTGATCGAGGATCTCGCAATTGACGGCCGCCTTGGCGACGGTCGGCGCGCCGATCTCGGGCGCTTTGCCGTCTTCGCCAACCATCAGGACGTTTTCCAGCTTGATATTACCGCCGGCCTCGCCAAGCAGTTTTTCAACGAGGATAACGTCGCCGGGCGTCACGCGATATTGCTTACCGCCGGTCTTTACGACTGCGTACATTTTTAAGTGCTTTCCGTCATAAAAAGGGCGGGGTTTTAATCATTCCCGCCGGAAGGCGCGGAAATTACCGCCTGACACCGGACCTGTCAACGCAAAATGGGGGGAAAAATTTCCCGCGTAGCGTTGTCTCTTATTGCTAGTTAGCCAAAAAGGCCATTATTTCAGCGCCGATTTGTGCGCCGGTTTCTGGCCGTTTTTGGCATCGTTCGGCCCAAGGTCGCCCAGGATGAACAACATCCCATCTAGGGTCAGAACTCATTAACCATTAATTGATTCAATGGTCTGGAACTTAATAATGGGAGTTTCAGATTATGAGGCGTTTATTTTGGTTATCAGATCAACAATGGGAACTGATCAGACCGCATTT
>CAUZTZ010000180.1:0-8517 GCA_963582805.1 Alphaproteobacteria bacterium | reverse complement strand
CAAATGCGGAAATACCGGCCCAGGCTCCGCGTGCGGCGCGCCAAGGACGGGATCAGCGGAAAGTTTCGCAAATAGTGCCCTTGCAACGCAACTTGAAAATTATCGGCCCCTTGCACGCGAGCGTCCGCCCGATTGCGCCGCTCCCAATTTATTTACCGGTTTTGCCGGAATTTCCGTCGATTGAGCCTTGGCAAAGCCGGGCTAAAAAGCCATTTTGTCGCCGGATCAATTCCATTCCGAATTTCCCGGGGGTTTTTATGAAGGTAGGCGTGCCAAAGGAGCGGCGCGAGGGCGAATCAAGGGTTGCCGTATCGCCCGCGACGATCAAGATGCTGGTCGCGCTGGGTTTCGATGTCACCGTCGAGACCGGCGCCGGCGAAGATGCCTCGTTCTCCGATGAAGTGTTTTCAAACGCCGGCGCAACCATCGCCGACAGCGCCGCCGCCGCCCTCGGCGATGCCGATCTGGTCCTGAAAGTGCGCGCCCCCATGAGCGCCGCCAATGGCGCCGACGAGATCGGCCAGATCAATCCCAAAGCCATGGTCGTCGCCCATATGTCGGCCTTGGCGGAACCGGACGGCGTAGCCGCCATGGCGGCGGCCGGGCTGACCGGGTTTGCCATGGATCTGCTGCCGCGCATCACAAGGGCGCAGTCGATGGATGTGCTGTCCTCGCAAAGCAATCTCGCCGGTTATAAGGCGGTGCTCGATGCCGCTGGCGAGCTGGGCCGCGCCTTTCCGATGATGATGACGGCGGCCGGCACCATTGCGCCGGCCAAGGTATTTATCATGGGTGTCGGCGTTGCCGGATTGCAGGCTATCGCCACGGCGAAACGGCTGGGCGCGGTGGTGACCGCCACCGATGTGCGCCCGGCGACCAAGGAACAGGTGCAAAGCCTGGGCGGTAAGTTCCTGGAAGTGGACGCCGAAATGGAAAAGGACGCGCAGACCGAAGGCGGTTACGCCAAGGAAATGCCGCCCGAATATTTCGAAAAGCAGAAACAGGTGGTCGCTGAACATATCAAAAAGCAGGATGTGGTCATCACCACGGCGCTGATCCCGGGCCGCCCGGCGCCGGTGCTGATCGATGACGACATGGTCGCCTCCATGCCCGACGGCGCCGTGATCGTCGATCTGGCTACCGAAGCGGGCGGCAACTGCACCCTGTCGGAGCCCGGCCAGGTGGTCAAAAAGAAGGGCGTCACCATCATCGGCCACGCCAATATGCCCGGCCGTCTGGCCGAGGACGCCTCGTCGCTGTACGCCAAAAACCTGATCAATTTCCTGACCCCGCTTGTCGATGCCGAGACCAAGCAGATGACTATCGATTGGGAGGATGAGATTATCCAGGGAACATTGGTTTGCAAGGACGGTCGTGTGGTTCATCCGGCCTTGAGCAAAGGAGACTAGTAACCGTGGGATCCGAAATCGTAGCCCAGAATATCGCGCCCATCGCGGTGCAACAGGCGGCCCAGCAGGGCGAGCCGTTCATATTTTTGTTTACCGTATTCGTGCTCGCCTGTTTTGTCGGCTTCTATGTGGTGTGGAGCGTCACGCCGGCTCTGCATTCGCCGCTGATGAGCGTGACCAACGCGATCTCCTCGGTGATCATCGTCGGCGCTCTGATCGCCGCCGGGCCGGGCGGCATGGAATTTTCCAAGGTCATGGGGTTCGTCGCCGTCACCTTGGCTTCGGTCAATATTTTCGGCGGCTTCATCGTCACCCAGCGCATGCTGGCTATGTTCAAGAAAAAACAACAACCAAGATAAGGGCGCCCAATGACCGAAACCGCAACCGGCTTCGCCTATCTGGCCGCCGCCGTCTTCTTCATCTTAGCCCTAAATGGATTGTCCTCGCCGGTATCGGCGCGGCGCGGCAACGCCTTTGGCATCATTGGCATGCTGGTCGCCATCGGCACCACTTTGGCCAACCCGACTATCGTCAGCTTCGAGATGATCATCATCGGCGTGCTCGTCGGCGGCGCCATCGGCACGGTGGTGGCGCTGAAGATTAAAATGACCGCCTTGCCGGAACTGGTCGCCGCCTTCCATTCCCTGGTCGGGCTGGCCGCCGTGTTTGTTGCCACCGCCGCGTTCCTTAGCCCGGAAGCCTATGGCATCGGCACCGCCGGCAATATCAACGCCGCGTCTCTGGTGGAAATGGCCCTCGGCACGGCGATCGGCGCGGTCACGTTTTCCGGCTCGATCATCGCCTTCGCCAAGCTGCGCGGCATCATGTCCGGCAACCCGATCACCTTCCCCGGCCAGCATCCGCTGAATGCCCTTTTAGGGCTGGCGCTGGTGGCGCTGGTGGTCTGGCTGGTGATGACCAACGATACAAACGCCTATTGGGCGATCGTCGCCTTGGCATTGCTGATCGGCTTTTTGCTGATCGTTCCCATCGGCGGCGCCGACATGCCGGTGGTTGTCTCGATGCTGAACTCCTATTCCGGCTGGGCGGCGGCCGGCATCGGCTTTACCCTCGGCAACACGGCGCTGATCGTCACCGGCGCGCTGGTCGGCTCGTCCGGCGCCATTTTGTCCTACATCATGTGCAAGGGCATGAACCGCTCCATCTTTAATGTGCTGCTGGGCGGTTTCGGCGGCGAAGTGGCTGCCGCCGCGGGCGGGCCCAAGGGTGATAGGGCGGTGAAATCGGGCTCCGGCGACGATGCCGCGTTCATTATGAAGAACGCCTCCAAGGTGGTCATCGTTCCCGGTTACGGCATGGCCGTTGCCCAGGCGCAGCATGCTTTGCGCGAAATGTGCGACATGTTGAAAGCCGAAGGGGTCGATGTCTCCTACGCCATTCACCCGGTGGCCGGGCGCATGCCGGGGCATATGAACGTGCTGCTGGCCGAAGCCAGCGTGCCCTATGACGAAGTGTTCGAGCTGGAAGAGATTAATTCCGAATTCGCCACCGCCGACGTTGCCTTTGTGATCGGCGCCAACGATGTCACCAACCCGGCGGCGAAGACCGACCCCACAAGCGCCATCTACGGCATGCCGATCCTGGAAGTGGAAAACGCGGCGACGGTGTTGTTCATCAAACGCTCGATGGCGTCGGGCTATGCCGGCGTCGATAACGAGCTGTTTTTCCGCGACAACACGATGATGCTGTTCGGCGACGCCAAGGCAATGACCGACAGCATCGTCCAGGCGCTGGGCTAGAGCGCTCCTTAATCGCCGAAATATTCGTTATCGATTTCGCGCCGCTTGAAGTCGGGATTGGACGGCCATTCCTTGAGCCGGGCGCCCTTGTCGCCGCCATAGCGGACCCGGAACAATAGCGACCGTGCCGGCCCGTTTTCGTATTCGTGCATTTCGCCGGGCGGATGCGCCACCACCGAGCCTGGCGTGATCGCCACCTCGCCGTCTGGGGTGCGCATGGTGCCGCCGCCCTCGATGCAATAATACATTTCCACCACATCCGGGTGGCAATGGTTGGGGCTGATCTGGCCCGGCTCCCAACAGGCGACGGTCACATCGCCCTCGGCCACGTCGCCGAGGATTTTTTCCACATGCCGGTCCGGCGAAAACTCGGCTTCCTTTATCAAGTCATAAGTTATCATTTTGGGGCTCCCTTTAGCTGGCTATGGCGCGGAAATCTTGGGCGAAATCGCGCAGGTTTTCAATCAAATTCTGGCGTTGCTCTTCGCTCAGCGAGGTCAGGATATCGGCGACAAGATTTTGCAAGCGCCGGAAGCGGGCCTCGCGGAATTGGGCCTCGGCGGCTGGCGCGCCCGCATCGGGATCTAAGAACATAGCGTTCAGGAAGGCCTGGATGTCATTGGCTCTGGGCGCAGCGCTCATAAACGCGATGAAGCGTTTGGAATTACGCTTGCGGCGGTCCAGCCGGCGTTTGGTGTCGCCCATGGTGGCGGCCACATGGCGGCGGATGATTTGCAGCTGGGCTTCGTTCAGATCACCGGTGAAACGCTCGAAATTGCTTTGCGTCCGCTCCGCCCGGTCTTCGGCGCGGTCTTCGGCAGGCTCCGCCAACTGCTCGCGCTGTTCAGCTGTGCGCTTCTCCAGGCGATCACGCAGATGAGCGGTTTCCGCCTTGCCGGTGTGGCGTGCCAGAACCGCGCCAGCGAAAGGCGTAAAGCCGCGCACCGTGGCCTCCAGCTCGGCCCGCAATCCGTCCATGGCGCGCAAAACCTGATCCCGGTCCAGGCGCCGGTTGGCCTCGATGGCGTCTGCCTGGCGGCTCAAAAAGGCCGCGTATTGGGGCAGCATCCGGGCCCGGTGCCAGTCCATGAATGCGTCGATCTTGTCATCCACATAGGCTTCGCCGTCTGCGTCCAGCTTGAGGTAAAACGCGGCCTGATCCTCGATGAAATCATCGGCAAAGCTATAGAGCAGCCGGGTCGCCGAACAGGCGCCGAGCAGGGCAAGGACAATGGCGAAGGCGGCAATTTTTTTCATGGCCGCCCGGTTATTTCAGATGCGCCTCAAAAAACGCCAATTGCTTGGCCCAGGCATCGTCGGAGGCTTGCCGGCGGTAGCGGTCTTCATCGCAGAAATCCTGGAAGCCGTGGCCGGCGCCGTCATAGCGGTGGAACGTGTATTCGGCGCCGGCCTCTTTCAAGGCCGCCTCGTAGTCATCGACATCTTCCGGGGTTGGGTTCTTATCTTCGTTGCCGAAAATACCGAGCACCGGGCATTTGATATTGGCGGCCAGGCTGATGGCGGTTGGCGCGCCGTCGCCCATGGCCACCTTGACGCGGCCCCCATACATGATGGCGGCGGCCTTGTAGCCGGGGTTGCTGGCCGCGCCGAGCCAGGATACGCGCCCGCCCCAGCAATGGCCCATGATACCGATGCGCGTCTCATCGAGGCCGTCCATGGCGCTCAAAGTTGCATAAGCCGCATCCAAATCTTTCAACAGATTGTCGTCGCGAAATTCATCGCGCTTGACCAGCCGGTCTTCTTCTGGCGGCCACCAATGGAAGATGAACGGGATGGCGACGCCATAGCCGGCCTTGGCCAAGCGCTCGCCGATATCGATGGTGAACGGGTCTTTTTGCAGCCCCTCGTGGGCAATGGGGATATGCTGGGCGACCACCAGGCCGGGGAACGGGCCGTCGCCTTCGGGCCGGAACAGCAATATGTCCATCGGGCTTCCGTCGATCTCGACGATTTCGGTCTGGTACATGGAAACGGGCTCCCTGACATTTGAGTGGCTGCCAGCCTAATGGTCAAGCTACGCAAGGATCAAGTGCTATCCATGCTTGAGTGCGCCCGCCCGAGGGGGCATGCTGGCGGCCCACTTGCCGGAAATCATTTTGAAAAATCTTACCTCCTACGGGCCCTTGGCTGCCTTCCAGGTGCGCAGCTTCCGCTTTCAGTGGCCGGGCGATTTGCTCGCCTCCTGGGCGTTCGAGATGGAAACGCTGATCCTCGGCTGGTACATTTTAGTGGAATCGGGCTCGGTATTGCTGCTGACCCTGTTCGGCAGCTTGAATTTTCTCGGCACATTGCTGGCGCCCATGTTCGGCGCCGCCGGCGATCAATTTGGCCGCCGCATCATGATGTGTTCCATGCGCGCCTTTCTGGCCTTCCTGGCGGCGGTCATCATGGTCCTTGGCCTGTTGGACAGCCTGAACCTGGGCCTGGTCTTCGTGGTGGTCATATTCGGCGGGCTGGTGCGGCCTTCGGACATCGTCATGCGCAATTCCCTGATCGGCGATACCATGCCCGCCGGGCGCCTGGCCAACGCGCTCGGGCTTTCCAGGACAACCATGGATTCGGCGCGCATCGTCGGCGCGCTGACCGGCGCGGGCCTGTTTTCGGTGCTCGGCATCGGCTACGCCTATGTGGTGGTGACGGCGTTTTATCTTATCAGCTTCGCCTTTACGTTCGGTGTATCGGCGGCGCGCCCGGCGCCGGCCGCCGCCGGCGCGCCGAAGCTTTCCCAATGGACCGAGTTCAAGGACGGTCTTAACGTCGTCCGCACCACGCCGGTATTGCTGGCCATCATGCTGTTGGCCTTTTTGATCAACATGACGGCGTTTCCGATCTCGCACGGGCTCATGCCCTATGTGGCCCGCGAAATATTCGCCGTCGATGAAAATGGCCTTGGCCAGCTGGTTGCCGGCTTCGCTACCGGGGCGCTTACCGGATCGATCTTCATGGCCATCGCCGGGGCACGCGGCCATCCGGGGCGCATGTCCCTGTTCGGCGTGCTGGGCTGGTATATCTGTCTGGCGGTATTCATCCAGTTTGAAACCAAGAACGCCGGGTTCGCGGCCCTGATGATCATGGGCGTCTCACATAGTATCGGCATGATCTCCATGTCGGTGCTGCTTTTGGATGCCACCGAAAGCCGCTACCGGGGCCGCGTCATGGGGGTGCGCATGCTGGCCGTCTATGGGCTGCCCATCGGGCTCATGGCGTCCGGGGTGCTGATCGAATGGATCGGTTTCAAGGCGACCGCGTCGATTTATATCACCACCGGCATCGTGCTGACCCTATTCATTGGCTACCGCTGGCGCGCCGCGTTTTGGCGTTAGCCAATAATTTGTTATCATAGGCTCCGAGCCGGCCTCTAATAAATGTAGAAGGAATTGCCATGCTACGCGCCGAAGAAAACGAACGACTGGTCCGTGTAAGCGCGGGCACGCCGGCGGGAGAATTGTTCCGCCGCTATTGGCAGCCGGCCTTGCTGTCCGAAGAACTGCCTGAAAACGACGGCGCGCCGGTGCGCGTGCGGCTATTGGGCGAAGACCTGGTGGCGTTCCGGGACACGGACGGCCATGTGGGCCTGGTGGACGCGTTCTGTGCGCACCGCCGGGCGCCCCTGTTTTATGGCCGCAACGAGGAATGCGGGCTGCGCTGCGTCTATCACGGCTGGAAGTACGATAGAAACGGCGATTGCATCGATCTGCCGTCGGAGCCCGCCGGCACCCCGATGCTGGCCAAGGCCAAGATCAAGGCCTATCCGACGGTGGAGCGGGGCGGTCTTGTCTGGACCTATATGGGACCCATTGAGGCCAAGCCGCGGTCGCCCGATTTCGAATGGACGCGGGCGCCCACAACCCACCGGGCGGTCTCCAAATCCCATCAGGGCGCCAATTACCTGCAAGGCCTCGAAGGCGGGCTGGACACCGCCCATGTGTCGTTTCTGCACAACAACAAAATGGGCGATAAGGGCAATCTCTTTACCCGCGACAACGCCCCCAAGATCGAGGTGTTCGAGACCGATTACGGCTACAATTACGTCTCCGTCCGCGATCTCGGCGACGATGGCAGCTATGTGCGGGTCTATCAGTATATTCTGCCGTTCCAGCAGATGCGCCCCAACATCACCCAGAACGGGCTGTCCAGGAACTATATCGTGCCCCGCTATGACGGTCATATCTGGGTGCCCATCGATGACGAGCAGACCTTTATCTATAACTGGATGGTGGGTAATGACGAAACCTGCCAGCTCGATCCGGACTTCGTTGAAAATCTGGAGGTCGGCTATGGGCGCGGCGCCGATGATTATATTCCGGGTACCTACAAGCTGAAAACCGGGCCGGAAAACGATTACATGATCGACCGCCAGGACCAGAAAAGCACCAGCTTTACCGGCATCAAGGGCATCAACACCCAGGATATGGCCGTGCAGGAAGGCATGGGCGCCATTGTCGACCGCACCCGCGAATATCTGGGCACCTCCGATACCGCCATCATCGCCATGCGCAAGATTTTGCTGGAAGCCACGCACCAGGTCGAGCGCGGCGAGGCGGCGCCGGGCATCGATCCCGTGGCTCACGGCGGCGTCCGTCCGCACGACGGCGTGGTGCCCAATGGCGCCGATTGGCGGGAAAGTTTTGCCGAGGGTTTGGCGGCCAAGTGGTGAGATAGGAGAGAGGGCAATGATAGGCACGAGCTGGATACGCCGCCAGGATATGGAAGACCCGCTCTTGAACCGGCTGCTGCAGGAGCGGGGTCTGGACGACGTGCCGTTTTTCGCCCGCCGCCTGCCGGCCCGGGAAAATCACATGCGCCGCTGGATGGAATTGACGCCCGAGCGCGACGGCGCGGTTGCGCCGAATACGGGCAGCGACCGGACCCCCGCCGAAACCGCCGGCGATATCAAGGCCCTGGCCCGGGAACTGGGCGCCGATATGGTTGGCATGGTCAGACTGCGCCCGGAATTTCTGGAAATCGACACCGAAACGGACCACGATTGGGTCATCGCCATCGCCGTTCACGAACATTACGACACGGTTCTGGGCGGCCCCGACGCAGTCGATGTGGAGGCGTTTCGCGTCTACGCCCATTGTGCCGAGATCGCCACCGGCCTGGCCCGCCATATCCGCGAAAATCTCGGCCATGAAGCCCGCGCCCACCACAATGGCGGCACCGAAATTCAAGCGATCCCGGTCCTGCACCAGGCCGGCTTTGGCGAACTTGGCAAGCATGGCAGCCTGATCAATCCGGAATTCGGCGCCAGCTTCCGGCCCGCCTTCGTGACCACGACCCTGCCGCTCGAAGCCGACACGCCGATTGAATTCGGGGTGCAGGAT
>CAUZTZ010000179.1:0-8564 GCA_963582805.1 Alphaproteobacteria bacterium | reverse complement strand
TAGATTGCGGTGGTCCCAAATTGATTAAGCACACAGAATTCCCTACCGGAACGGCGGCGCATAGAGGAGGCCGCCATTGCGCCACTGGGCATTGTTGCCGCGCGGTATGCCGAGGGCTGTGTTCGGCCCCAGATTGGCTTCGAAAACCTCGCCGTAATTGCCAACCTGGCTGATCACGTTGAGCGCCCAATCGGCGCTTAGTCCCAGCGCTTCGCGCCCCTGCAGCTTTTCCTTGCCGAGCAGACGGTTGATTTCCGGGTTCTTGGTGCCCTTGGCCATCGCCTTGGCGTTCTTCGACGTGATGCCCAGCTCTTCGGCGGCGACCATGGCGTTCAAAGTCCAACGGGCGATATCGGCCCATTGGTCATCGCCGTGGCGGACCAGCGGCCCCAGCGGTTCCTTGGAAACGATTTCCGGCAAGACCATATGCTCGTCCGGCTTATCGAGGGCGGCGCGGGTGGCGGCAAGGCCCGATGCGTCGGTGGTGTAGACGTCGCAACGCTCGGCCAGGTAATTGGTGCGCGCCTCGGCGTTGGTTTCGATGGGCACCGGCTGATATTTCATGCCGTTGGAGCGGAAGAAATCGGCAAGGTTCAATTCGGTGGTGGTGCCGGTCTGGATGCAGATCGAAGCGCCGTCCAGTTTCTTCGCCGAGTTGACGCCCAGCTTTTTGGGAATCATGAAGCCCTGGCCATCGTAATAATTGACGCCGACAAAGGTAAGTTGCAGGTCCACATCGCGGCTGAAGGTCCAGGTGGTGTTGCGCGACAACAGATCGACCTCGCCCGAACGCAACGCCGTGAAGCGGGTCTTGCCGGTCAGATGGGTGAATTTCAGTTTCGATGCATCGCCGAAGACGGCGGCGGCGACGGCGCGGCAATAATCGATATCGAAGCCCCGCCAGACGCCCTTGTCATCGGGGGCGGCAAAGCCCGGCAGACCGGTATTGACGCCGCATTGCAGATGGCCGCGTTTGCGCACATCGTCCAGCGTTCCCGCCGATGCCGACACGGCCATGGCCATTGCAACGGCCGCGCCGAGAATGGATAAAATCTTGGCTTTCATGATATCTCCTTCCGCCTGTGTTGGGCTTGAACAATCCGCCGACAATCCCCGGCGCCAGAGGAGAATCCGTACCATGTTTCGGCAATCCACCTCAAGGCGGAAGGCGGGCTTCGAAGCGCGGCGGGAATTCGGCTAAAGCGCAATCTTGAACAACTTTGCGGCATTTTTGTGGAGGATGTTGTCCTTGGCAGCCTTAGAAAGGCCCGGCGCCTTGCGGACGAAATCGACCGGGTCCCAATGGCCTAGGTGATGGGGATAGTCGGTGCCCATCATAATCTTGCCGTCACCGACCTTTTGTACCAGGAATTGCAGCATGTCGGGATTGAAAAATACCGTGTCATAGTAAAAGCGCGGCATATAGTCGGACGGTTTCCGCGTCGCCTTGCCCCTGGACGTGGCGCGGCAGAGATAGGTCATGTCGGCGCGCCCGGCATAGTATGGCAAATAACCGCCGCCATGGCAGACGAGAATTTTGATCTTCGGAAAGGCATCCATCACGCCTTCAAAAATAAACGAAGACATGGCGAGGGCTTCTTCCAGGGGCTGGGCGATGCTGTTCCACATGTTGAATTTCAATAATCGGTCGGGGTGGGTGAAGCCGTCGGGATGGATCATCACCGGCACCCCCAGCTTTTCCAGCGCCGCCCAGAATTTCCATAATTTTCGGTCGCCGAGCTCGATGCCCTCGACCACCGAGCCAATGATCACGCCGCGCAGCTTGAGATCATTGACGCAGCGCTCCAGCTCCTTGATCGAGCGTTTGACATCTTGCAGCGGCACCGTGCCGGCGCCGACAAAGCGGTGCGGATGCTTGGCCACCATTTCGGCGACCGTGTCGTTGTTGCGCGCCGCCATTTCGAGGCCGGTCTTGCCATCCGCCCAATAGCAGCCGGCGCTGGGGCTGGGCGTGATGAGCTGCATATCGATGCCGGCCTGGTCCATCTCTTTCAGCCGTAGATTGACATCGCGCTGGCGCACCCCGACGAACTTCATATGGGCCAGTTGGGCCGCCGCCATTTTCTTGGTGATTTTGAGATCGCCTGCAAAACCGCCGCCGGTGCGCCCGGATTTCTCACGGATGAACTTGCCGACCACCGGATCGCTCTGGTGGGCGTGGATATCGATGACAAATCCTCGTTTCGACTTTGGCGTCTTTGCCATGTCCGCTTGCCCCTATCATTATTATGATTCTGAGCGTGCACCCGATTGCCCTCTGTGTATAGTAGGAAACGCGCGCCAGACCAATAAGATCAAGGGAAACCAGGACCATGTTACAACTGGACAAGCTGAAAGCCATCGATATTCACACCCATGCCGATGGGCCGTGCGGGACGCAAACCTACGAAGACAAGCGCGAGCTTGCCGAGGGCATGCAAAAATATTTCGGCCGCAGTTATGAGCCCGAACCGATCTCCACCATCGCCGATTATTACCGCGAGCGGCAGATCGGCCTGGTTATTTTCACGGTCGATTCGGAACACCATATGGGCCATACAAGGTTCTCCAACGAGCTGGTGGCCGAGCAGGCGGCCGAGAACGACGACATCATGATCCCGTTTGCCAGTATCGATCCCCATAAAGGCAAGCAAGGCGCCAAGGAAGCCCGCCGCCTGGTCGCCGATTTTGGCGTGCAGGGGTTCAAGTTCCACCCCTCGACGCAAGGTTTTTACCCCAACGACCGCATGTGCTACCCGTTGTACGAAGCCATCGCCGAGACCGGTATGCCGGCGCTATTCCATACCGGCCAGACTGGAGTTGGATCGGGCATGCCCGGCGGCTTCGGCATTCGCCTTAAATATTCCAACCCGATGTTTCTGGACGACGTGGCGGTGGATTTCCCGGATATGCCGATCATCTTGGCGCATCCGTCCTTTCCCTGGCAGGAAGAAGCCCTGGCCGTTGCTCAGCACAAACCCAATGTCTATATCGATCTCTCCGGCTGGTCGCCGAAATACTTCCCGCCGATCCTGGTCCACTACACCAATTCGCTTTTGAAAAATAAGATGCTGTTCGGTTCGGACTTCCCGGTGATCACCCCGGACCGTTGGCTCAGTGATTTCGATCAGCTCGAGATCAAGGACGAGGTGAAGCCGCTGGTCCTGAAAGAAAACGCCGCCAAGCTGTTGAAACTGGCGGCCTAAGCGCGAGCGCCGCCGATGGATCAGATCACCGATAGCGCCGCCACAACCATTTATAAAAGCGCCTGCCGCATGTGCCACGGCGGCTGCGGCGCGCTGGTCCATGTCAAAGACAACCAAATCACCAAGATCGAGGGCGATCCCGACAACCCGATGAACAAGGGCAAGCTCTGCCCCCTGGGCGCCGCCAGTTTGGAGCAGGTCTATAACCCCAAACGTCTCAAATACCCCATGCGCCGGGTTGGCGCCCGCGGCGAAGGCAAGTGGCAGCGCATAAGCTGGGACGAAGCCTATGGCGAAATCGCGGATCGCATTCAATCGGTGAGCGACGAGATTGGGCCGGAAGGCATCTGGGTGGGCACTGGTACCGGGCGTCATCATTTCGCCTACGTGTCCCGTTTCGCCAACGCCATCGGCACCCCCAATTGGTGCGAGCCGGGTACCGCGCAATGCTTCCGCCCGCGGGTGCATGGCTCGGTGCTGACCATGGGCCAGTTGCCGATCTGCACCTACACCGAAGATGTCTTTCCCGAGCTAATTCTGTTCTGGGGGCACAATCCCATTTATTCCGGTCCCGACGGCGAATTGGGCTTTGGCGTCAAGGAGGCCCTGGCGCGCAAGCCTAAGACCATCGTCGTTGATCCGCGCGAAACCCTGCTCGCCAAGCGCGCCGATATCTGGCTGCAATTGCGCCCCGGCACCGACGATGCCCTGGCCCTGGCCATGCTCCACGTGATCATCGAAGAAGGTTTGCAGGATCAGGATTTTGTCGATCAATGGACGCACGGCTTTGATGAGCTGGCCGAACGGGTGGCCGATTATACGCCGGAATGGGCGGAGCCGATCACCTGGGTGCCGGTGGACAAAATTCGGGCGGCGGCGCGCCTCTATGCGGAGGTGCGCCCGTCCATGCTGGAATGGGGCTGCGCCATCGAACATACGCCCAATTGTTTCCAGACCGTGCGCGCGCTTTTGTGCCTGCCCTCGATCACCGGCAATATCGATCAGCCGGGAAGCTGGTCGTTCGGCATGTTGGCGCTGCCGCCGTTTCCGCAATTGTTCGAGACCATGGATGAGGAACAAGCGCAAAAGCGGCTCGGCTATGATCAGCACAAGGTGTTGAGTGGCGTGGGCGCGCAACTGCCGTCGGCGCATATCCCGACCGTCTTCAAGGCCATCCGCACGGGCGATCCGTACCCCATCAAAATGGGCATGATCTTCGGCAACAACGCTTTCGCAACCTACGGCGACGCCAAGCTGGTGTACGAGACGCTGACCGCCCTCGATTATCTGGTGGTCGCCGAGCTGTACATGACGCCGACGGCCGAGCTTGCCGATATTATCCTGCCCGCCGCCACCTGGGCCGAAGTGGATGCCATCGCCGCCGTGCCGTTCTACGGCCAGAACGTGGTCCTCGCCCAGCAAAAGACCGTCCAGATCGGCGAATGCAAGCAGGACGAATTAATGATGACCGAGATTTGCCGGCGCCTCGGCACGGAGCACAACACGGAAGATCCGAAAGAGGTCTATGACTATCTGTTGGGCGCCAAGCTGGGCATCACGTTCGATGAATTGAAGGCCAAGGGTTTCCACCAGCTCGATTACGAATACCGCAAGTACGAGAAGACCGGGTTCCAGACCCAAACCGGCAAGATCGAGCTGTATTGCAAGGCCATGGAACAGATGGGCCTCGATCCCTTGCCCTATTTTGAAGAGCCGCCGGAAAGCCCGGATGCGACGCCGGAGCTGGCCAAGGACTTCCCGTTCATCCTGATCACCGGCGCCCGTATCCCCATGTACTTTCAATCCGAATACCGCCAGTTGCCTACTTTGCGCCGTGGCCGCCGGGAGCCGGAATGCGAGATCCATCCCGAGACGGCGGCCGCACTGGGCGTTGCCGATGGCGATTGGGTGTCGGTGGAATCACCGCGCGGCCGCTGCCGGCAAAAGGCGCGCCTATTCGATGGCATCGATCCCCGGGTCATCCATGTCCAGCACGGCTGGTGGTTCCCCGAAGAAGACGGCCCCGACTACGGCATCTGGCGCTCCAACGCCAACGCCCTCACCTCCATGGACCCGCCTTATTGCCCGTCCATGGGCACCTACCAGCTGCGGGCGCTTTTGTGCCGGGTGGTCAAGGCCGAGGAGGCGGAAGAGCCCTGGTCGCCGCCGGTGCATCCGACCTACGAAAACAACGTGGCCGAGGTGCAGGACTGGGACGCGCAAGGATGAGCCACGCCGTGTTCGCCTATCTCAAGGTGCTCGCCGACCATCAGGACAGCGTCGCCAAACGGGCACGCGAATACGCGGAAGAGGTTCGCCGCGAAGCCGGCAACCTCCGCTTCGAGATTACCAGCAACGGCGCCGGCGAGTTTTTCTTTTGGGAAGAGTTTCGAGGCGAGGCGGCGTATGAAGCCCACGCGGCTTCGCAGCATGTGGCCACCTGGCGCGCCTTTTATGAGCCGTTCATGATCGAGCGGCGGCTGGAAAATGTTGTATCCATCGCCTGACACCAGTTGACGCCAACGCTGCCGCCGACGCGCGTGCCCCCAAAAGTTTCCGGGTTTAAGCGGCGACCGATCCCGCGGCGCCGGACTTATCGCCGGGAGTAACCACGGTAACGGTTTGGTCTTTCATCGAGAAACGCTTGGTGGTCAGGTGGTTCAGGTCGGTGCCGGTCACCCGGATGAAGCGGGCGCCATCGGGAAAATGGATGGAATGGATTTTGTGGGAATCGAAATATCCCGCATGGCCCGGATCAAGCCGGTATTTTTCCGTCACTTCCAGTTCCGCGTGGCCCTCGGTCGAACCGTCATCGGCGCGGTCATAGAGGGTCATTTCCGTAAATTCCACCGCCTGGCAGTAAATCGCCCAGGACGCGCCGTGATCGTGCGGCGGCGAGGTGCGCCCCTGATCGTTGATATGGGCCATCACCATGAAATCCTTATCCGGGTCCCGGTAAAGGGTGTGGACGCCGTGCACCGCGTCGGGTCCGCAATTGGCGTCAATAAATTCCTGATTCTGGCAGAGTTTTTCCAAATGTTTGCGCACCGCGTCCAGGTCTTTCTTGCCGGTCGCGGGATCGATCAAATCTTTGCAATCTTCGCAGAAGTCATCCAATTCATAGGCCATCATCGCTCTCCAGAAATTCATTCGCCAATTCGGGGTTTTACAGTTTCATTGTGGTATATCCAGGGCCGCCTTGTCGAGCCATTTCGGAACGTTGACATCGGGCGTCGAAACGGCCACTTGTCACATTCATGCTGGCAATCAGAAATCTTTCCTTTTCCCTTGGCGGGCGGCAGTTGTTCGATGGCGCGACCGCGGCCATTCCGGGCGGCCACAAAGTGGGCATCGTCGGGCGCAACGGCACCGGCAAGACCACCCTATTTCGCCTGATCGGTGGGGAATTGCAGGCCGACGGCGGCGAGATCGAAACGCCGCGCGGATTTCGCATCGGCGGCGTCGCCCAGGAAGCGCCGCCCGGGCCCGAAAGTTTGCTGGATACCGTGCTCGCCGCCGATACCCAGCGCGCCTCGCTGCTGGCCGAGGCGGAAACCGCCACCGATCCCGGCCGCATCGCCGACATCCAGAACCGCCTGGCCGAGACCGGCGCGCATACGGCGGAGGCCCGGGCCAGCACCATTCTTGCCGGTCTTGGTTTTGATCAGGCGGCACAGGGGCGCGCCTGCGCCGAATTTTCCGGCGGCTGGCGCATGCGCGTCGCGCTCGCCGGTGTCTTGTTCGCTGAGCCCGATTTGCTGCTTCTCGATGAGCCGACCAACTATCTGGATTTGGAAGGCGCCATCTGGCTGGAAGGCTTCCTCGCCAAATATCCGAGGACGGCGCTGATTGTGTCCCATGACCGGGAGCTGTTGAACCGGTCGGTGGATGGCATTCTGCATTTGGCGAACGCCAAACTCACCTATTATGCCGGCATTTTCGATCAGTTCGATACCGAGCGGCGCATGAAGCAGGAACAGCAGCAATCCATGAAGCGCCGCCAGGATGCCCAGCGCGCCCATATTCAGTCCTTCGTCGATCGCTTCCGCTACAAGGCGACCAAGGCGCGCCAGGCCCAGGCCCGCATCAAGATGCTGGAGCGGATGCAGCCCATCGCGTCCCTGTCGGAAAGCCCGGTGGCGCCGTTCACGTTTCCCGATCCGGTAAAGCTGGCATCGCCCATATTGTCCCTGGACAATGCAGCGGCGGGCTATGACGAAAAACCGGTGCTCTCAAACCTCGATCTGCGTCTCGATGCGGAGGAACGCATCGCGCTTCTGGGCGCCAACGGCGAGGGCAAATCGACCCTCGCCAAACTGCTTTCCGGGCGCCTGGACGCCATGACCGGGCGCTTGACCAAATCGTCCAAACTGGGCATCGGCTTTTTCGCCCAGCATCAGATGGAAGAGCTGGACCCCGAAGACAGCGCCTATCAGCATATGGCGCGGGCCCGGGAAGGCGAAGCGCCGGCGCGCATCCGGGGCCGTCTGGCCGCCGTCGGCATCGGCTCGGAAATATTCGAAAATCCGGTGTCCATGCTGTCGGGCGGGCAAAAATCGCGGCTTCTGCTGGCCCTCGCCAGTATCGATGCGCCGCAATTGTTGATCCTGGATGAGCCCACCAACCATCTCGACATCGAAAGCCGCGAAGCCCTGGTGCACGCCCTCAACGACTATGCGGGCGCCGTGATCCTGATCAGCCATGATGCCCATCTGGTGGAAACCGTTGCCGACCGGTTGTGGCTGGTCAAGGATGGCCGGGTGGTGACCTTCGATGGCGACATTGCCGATTACCGCCGCCTGATGCTGGCGGAGCGTTCCGCTAAGCCGGCGGCGGATGCGGATAAGGTGAAGCGGGGCGGCAAGAACGGCCGCAAGGCGAATAAAAGTCTGCGCGCCGAGGTGCGCGGCGCCGAAAAGCGCATGGTGGAATTGGAAGCGGAAAAGAAGACCATTGAGGAAAGCCTTGCCGATCCGAATTTTTATCGCAATTCAGGCCCCGGCGAATACGAACGGCTGAACCGCAAGTTCGGCGAAATCAGGCGCAAACTCGGCGCCGAGGAAGAACGCTGGATGGCGGCCCAAGACAAGCTGGACTCCGCCGAGGCCGGTTGAATACGCAAATCGAAGGGAACCAGGACCATGCTCAAGCTCTATCTGTCGCCCAATTCCATCTGCACCCAAAAGGTGCTGATCACCCTCGACGAGAAGTCCCTGGATTATGAGCCCATGGTGATCAACCTGTTTACCAACGAGCAGTACGACCCTCAGTACCTCAAGCTCAACCCCAAGGGTGTGGTGCCGACTTTGGTGCACGATGACCATGTGGTTCCCGAATCCAGCCTGATCTGTGAATATC
>CAUZTZ010000178.1:0-8596 GCA_963582805.1 Alphaproteobacteria bacterium | reverse complement strand
GTTTGAATCGTTAGGGAAATTTTAAGGATCACTGTGCAGCCGGAATCACGCGGCAGATTCTGCCGGGAAAATGATTCCGGGTGGATTTCCTTAAGGCCGCGCGAAAAAGGTTTCCTGCATGGAGGCGCGTTCGTTGAATTTCGCAAACCAGGCTTCCAGATTGGGACGCTCGTCGCGCCATTGGTGGTCAGCCAGCCGGAAATCCGTATAACCAAGCCCGGCCGCGACGGCGATCTGGCCGATGTTCAAGGGGCCGTCCAGCCAATCCATATTGTCGTTCAATAGCCCGGTAGTCCGGGTTATTTTGTTCCACTGGGTGGTAAGCGCCCGATCCGAGCGCTTGTCTTCGGCGCGCATGCCTTCAACGCCCATGGCAGCGGCGGCATCGCCGATGCCGTCTCCGGCGGCTTGCAGGCGCAAGGCGTGCCAGCGCGCCCAGCCGTCCTTTGGGAACAAGGCTGCGCCATGGTGGATGCCATCCAGATATTCGCAGATGACCGGCGAATCAAACAGCGCCTCGCCATTGTCCAGCTCCAGCGCCGGGATCTTGCCGAGCGGATTGCGCGCCGGCGGCATGTTTTGCACCTCTTCGACGCTGCTCAACATTTCGATCTCGATTTTGTCTGCAAGGCCGGTTTCGATGATCATGATCCGCACCTTGCGGGCAAAGGGCGAGGCGGGACGGGCGTAAAGTTTCATCGGCGTTGTTCCTGTTTCTTCGGTGTGCAGGCGGTGGGGCCGCTGGCGGCGATGTGCGGTAAGGTTTTACTATCCCGGCCGGCCAAAATACAGGCGCAAATATGCCGGCCCCATACGACCGTTCGCATGGGGCGGGGCAAAACGGCGGCGCTTGGCGCTAACGCACCAGCGAAATAATGCGCACCGATTGGTATTGGGCTTCGATTGGGGCGGAAACCGGATCCTGATACGGCTTTGCCAGAGCCGTGTTTTCCGACAGCCAGGCCGAAAAGAACCATCCCAGAAGTATAAAAGGCGCCACTGTCGCCAGCGCCATAAAACGAACTTTCATGCCATTCCTAGCTCACCTAAATGTATCAATTCTTGATACGGGAATGGCTAGCATTACCGATGATTGGTTAACGGGGTGTTAACGGCGTTTGAAGGGTGGCATCCACGCCGCGGGGGAGAGTCGGGGGGGAGGAGGAGGGGTGCGACGTGGATGCCTGGGGTAAACTGGGGGTAACGGGGGTCTTGAATTCTTATTTATGCGACCATATTGGACGGCTGTGTGCCTCGCTGTTGTCTGGTGCGCTCTTCTTGGGCAAGGGCCGCGAGCATTGCATCTTCTTCGGTCCTGTAGTTGCCGACATAGGAAAAGCCTTCCAATGTATCGATAACAATCCATTTTCCGCTGGTGTTCTGGTATTGGATCGAAAAACGCATTCTGCTCCCTCCTTCGATCGTTCAAGTTTGTTGAGGAGGAGATTAGCGCAAGGATTTTAAGAAATCGTGAATCCCGCCAATAAAAATGCAAGCCCGTTTAAATTTAGTCGGCGTATGCGTTTTTGATGATCAGGATCTCGCCGAATATATCGTTAAAAATACGCACCAGGGCGGGATCGAAATGGGCGCCGGAATTGTCGTTGATGTATTGCAGCGCTTGGCCCACCGGCCAGGCTTTTTTATAGGGGCGCACCGAAGTCAGCGCATCGAACACATCGGAAATGGCGGCGATGCGCCCTTCGATGGCAATGTCTTCGCCGGCCAGGCCGTTCGGATAGCCGGCGCCGTCGAATTTCTCGTGGTGGGTGAGGGCGATGGTGCGGGCCATGTTCAAGATATCGGATGCCGCATCGCCGATGATGTCGGCGCCCATGGCGGCATGGGTTTTCATGATGTCCCATTCGCCCGCGTCCAGTTTGCCCGGCTTCAACAATACCTGATCGGGCACGCCGATTTTGCCGACATCGTGCATCGGGCTGGCGCGGTGGATGTTTTCGGCGAAATCTTCGTCAAGGCCGGCGGCCAGCGCGATCTCCCGGCAGACCTTGCTCATGCGGATAACATGCATGCCGGTTTCGTTGTCCCGGTACTCGCCGGCGCGGCCCAGCCGGCGGATGATCTCCAGCCTGGTATCCTCGAGCATCAAGTTTTGCGCTTCCAGTTGCTGGGTGCGTTCGCGGACTTTCACCTCGAGCAACGCATTCTGGCGCTGGCGCTGGGTATAGAGGGCGCGCACTTCGAGCATGTTCTCGATGCGGTTCAAGGCTTCCAATTGGCTATAGGGTTTGTTGATAAAGTCCTTGGCGCCCTCCTTCAGCGCGCGCAGCCGGGTTTCCATATCGGTTTCGGCGGTGATCGCCAGGATCGGCACATAGTCTTCCGGCGGGATCACCGCTTTCAGTTGGCGCATGACGCCGAAACCATCCAGCTTCGGCATGCGGATATCCAACAGAATGATATCGAAATTCCATTTGACGTGGAGCGGCGCGACCTGGGTCGGATCGGTGGTTGAAAAGACATTGCCATAACCCGATTGGCTCAGGAGGTCTTCCAGCAAGCGCACGTTAATCGCATTGTCGTCGACCACCAGGATACGCGACTGCTTGGTTTTGTTCTGCTGAAAATTCATCGCGCCGATATCACCACGTCTGGCCACCTATTTCCGGGCCATTTTGCCATACTGTTTAGTTGGGACCGGCGGACGGGTATTTAAAGATGGCGGGGTCAAAAAAGCGGCAAGAATTTATTCGGCGGCTTTCGGGATTGCCCCGCCATGCACCAGCCAGTCGGCGCCTTCAACCCAGTCCGTATCGGCGTCCAGCAGGACCGAGCAGGCGCGGCGGTTGTAGCTGGCGCCGTTGGCGGCCATGGGCGGCGCCTGGCCATCTTGCAATGCCTTGGCGAAGCCGATGACTTTGGCGCGCCACGCGATGACGGCGGCGTCCGAAGCCCCCAGCCATTCCCGGGAGCGGTCGACGATGACGCCCATGCTTTCCTGCACGGCGGCATCTTGATTGGGCACGCCCTCGATGCCGGTAAAGCTCTCAACCCGCTGGCGCTCCCGGCTCAATTGATATTCGTTGTCCCGGTTGCGCAAGGGCCGGTAGTTTTCGTCGATAGGCCCCCAGGTGCCACTTCGGCCACCCGACCATTCGGCTTCTTCGGGCGTGAAGGCGCGCCCAGGATGCACGCCGAAGGACCAGGTCCAGGTGTTGAAGTCATCGATGGGCACCCAGGCATGGCCGCCAAAAGGGATGCCGTCGGAATTGTCGCCGCCATCCATGATCGGTGGGATCATGGTATAGAACGGCATCAGAAACTGGGTGATGCGCCAATAATGGCGGCCGTCCTCGGCGCGGCGCCGGGCGCCGATCTGGGTGCCGCAATCGGTGTCGTGCAAAAAGAATTTGGGATGCCGGTCGGTGAGCGCGAAACTGTCCCGCTTCAAATTGAAATTGCCGCGCCCGGTGTTATCCAGATTGGAATGCAGGAACGATATATGGGCGCTGTCGATGCCGCCCTCGACCGCCTGCGCCCAATTGCATTCTTGCAGGCGCTTGGTGGCGGCGGTGCGGTCGGCGGGCAGGTACGACCATTCGAACTGGGGCAGCTCCGGCGTATCTTGTCCATCGCCCATATAAACCCAGACCACGCCGGCGCGTGTTTGAGTGGGATAGGCTTTCAAATCGACCTTGGCGGCAAAGTTGGTCTTGTCCGGCTCCGACGGCATATCGACGCAAATGCCATCCACATCGAACTTCCAGCCGTGATAAACACAGCGCAATCCGCATTCCTCGTTGCGGCCGTAATACAGCTGCACCCGCCGGTGCGGACAATAGGCGTCAAGGATGCCGACGCGCCCATCGGTATCCTTGAACGCCACCAGGTCTTCGCCGAGCAGCCGCAATTTCACCGGCGCCCCGTCCGGCTGGGCCACTTCTTCTTCCAGAAGCGCCGGTATCCAGAAGCGGCGCATCATTTCGCCCATGGCCGTGCCGGGGCCGACGCGGGTCAGAAGTTCATTGTCTTCGGATGACAGCATGGATCAGGGGTCCGGAAATTAAAGTAGGCCTGTTTATATCATCCAATAACGGCAAATTCGATCCTTCCGGCCCTGGATGACCCGAATAAATTGGGGCATGACGTGAGGGGGAGGGCGGCGGCATGGGGCGTACATTAGCATTGGCAATTCCGCCGATTTGGATATCATATCGACTGGCTCCAATAACCAACACATAGGGGAGGATTATCATGTCCATTCTGGACGGCAAAAAAGTTATCGCCATCGAAGAGCATTATTACGACGATGAGGTGACCAAGACCTTTACCGGCGTCGATGCGCGCACCGGCGGCTTTGTCCGCGAAGCCCTGGAAGAAACCGGCGCGGCGCGCATCAAATCCATGGACGATAACAATATCGACGTGCAGGTCTTGTCCCACGGCGCGCCGTCGGGGCAAAAGCTGGACGCCGAAGCCGGCCCCGCCATCGCCGCCGCCGCCAACGACCGCTTGAAGGCAATCTGCGATGTTTATCCGGACCGCTTCAAGGGTTTCGCCGCCCTGGCCACCGCCGCGCCGGAAGCCGCCGCCGACGAGCTGGAACGCTCGGTCAAGGACCTCGGCATGGTCGGCGCCATGATCCACGGGCTCACGGGCGGTGAAAAGTTCATCGACAACAAGGAATTCTGGCCGATCTTCGCCCGCGCCGAGGCGCTCGATGTGCCCCTTTATATCCACCCGGCCAATATTCATGCGGCCGTCCGCGAGGCCTATTTGAAAGACTATACGGACGATTATCCCGGCCTCGCCAACGCCGGCTGGGGTTTCACCATGGAGACCGCGACCATGGGTATCCGCATTGTGCTGTCGGGCGTGTTGGAGAAATATCCGGGCCTCAACATCATCCTCGGCCATTTGGGCGAGACCTTGCCGTTCCTCATGTGGCGTATCGATCTGGCCCTCAACCGGCCGGGCAATGACGGCGTCGAATTCCGCAAATTGTTCACCAAACATTTCCACATCACCACGTCGGGCTTCTTTTCCGATCCGGCGATGCTCTGTTGTTTGCAGGAGATGGGCGCCGACCGCATCATGTTCGCCATCGACTATCCGTTCGTGCCCAACGATCCGGGCCCGGTCTGGATGGAACGGCTGATGCTCAACGAAGAGGACAAGGACAAGATCCTGCACGGCAACGCCGAAAAACTGTTGAAGATCTGATCATGGCCTATGAGCTTTATTACTGGCCGATGATCCAGGGCCGCGGTGAGTTTATCCGCCTGGCCCTCGAAGAAGCCGGCGCCGATTATGTGGATGTGGGCCGCAAGCCCGAGACCGAAGGCGGCGGCCCTGGTGCTATCCGCGCTTTTTTGGACGATCCGGCGAACTCCCACCCGGCTTACGCGCCGCCCATCTTAAAGGACGGCAACGTGGCCATCGCGCAAACCACCAACATCCTCGGCTACCTCGCAACCCGCATCGGCCTTCCGCCGGAAAGCGAGCGCGGCCGGGGCTGGGCGAACAGCCTGCAACTGACCATTTCCGATCTGGTTGTCGAGGCCCACGACGCCCATCATCCGATCGGCAGTGCGCTCTATTACGAAGATCAGGTGGAGGAGGCGAAAAAGCGGACGCCCATATTCCTGGAACAGAGAGTGCCCAAATATTTCACCTATTTCGCCGCCGTGATCGCGCGTAGCGGCGATGGCGCGCATCTCATCGGCGATGCGGTCAGCGATGCGGACTTGTCCCTGTTCCAGGTGATCGCCGGCCTCCGCTACGCATACCCGGTCGCCATGGCCAGGATCGAGCCCGATTACCCGGCGCTGACGGCATTGCACGACGCGGTGGCGGCGCGTCCCAACGTGGCGGCGTATTTGGCCTCCGAGCGGCGCATCCCATTCAACGAGATGGGGATATTTAGGCACTATGCGGAGCTGGATGGGTAGGGATTGCGTCAAGAGCGGGTTTGAAACCCGCCCCTACGGTTCAACAAAAATTATGCGTCGATGGTTTGTGTAGGGGTGGGTTTCAAACCCGCCCTCTGCCATACGCGTTGGCCTAAACCCGAACCTCCCCCGCATACACACTCTCGCCCAATGTAACGCTGACCGACTTCGCCGGGTGGCCCTCGGCGGCGATGTCTATGGTGTACTCGCCACTGTCCGGGTCCAGCTGGTCGAACTTGAAATCGCCGTATACATCGGTGAAGGTCTCGGCGATCTTGGCGCCGTCCTTGGTTAGCGCGACGTGGGCGCCGCGCACGCAATCCACATTGCCGCCTTCTTCAGCCTCGACGCTGCCGCCGATGAAGACCTTGGTGTAGCGGTAAAGGTTCTTGTACCAGACCCGGGGTTTGGTGCCGTACTCGGGATGCAGTTCTTCCAAGCCCTCTGCCTCGATAGTTTTGGCGAAGGTGGCGTCATCGCATTTGACGGCGCGGATAGCGCCGGTGGCGCAGACCGTGGCGGCGCGGGGCTCTTTCCAGCCATCGTCCAACAAATGCGCATCGAAAATCCAGGCTTGCGGGATTTCCAATTCCTCGTTCCACCAGACGGCGCCGTAGGGGCAGGCGTCGACGATCTGTTTCTGGCCCTTGGCTTTGACCGGATCGATGATGACGATGCCGTCGGCGCGCTTGGAGATGGCGCCGTCCCGAGCCGCATCCATGCACGGCGCGTTGTCGCAGTGCTGGCACATAACGGGCAGGAAGGCGATGTCCATCATCGGCGAGGCGCCGCGCTCTTTGGGCAAGATGTTGATCCATTTGTGGCCGTGTTTGGGCATCGCGCTTGCATAGCCGGGAAAGTCGTTGTCCACGTGTTCGTCGTGGCAGGCGAGGACACAGACATTGCAGTTGGTGCAGTTTGCCACGTCGACGATCAGGTGCCATTTGCTCATGATATTGCTCCCTATTCCGCCGCCGCGAGGACCGGCTCGCGCTCGATCTCGACAACGCCGTCCCAGGGCGACACTTCCACTTGCGCGCAGGACGCGCTCATGGAGTGGCCTTGTTTCAATTGGGATTTGCGCGGCGTCAACTGATTGAGCATACCACCCTTGTCCACGGATTTGCCGGGCTCGCCCATGGGCACGTAGGTCGCGCAGGACTCGAACCCGTGTATCACGCCGCGCGGCAAACGCCCGGTGATCTTGGCGGCGCAAAGGACGGCGCCCCGGTCGTTGTGGACCTTTACCAAGTCGTGCTGCTTGATACCACGCTCGGCGGCGTCTTCGGCGTTGAGGCGGATCACCCAATAGCGGTAGCCGTCGATCTCGACCCGGTGTTCCTCGATGGAATTCAGGAATGAGTCCTTGCCGTCGCCTTGGGTGTGGAACGAAAAGCGCGGGTGCGGGGTGAGCATCTGCAAGGGGAAGCGGGCCGTCCATTCCGGATTGCCGGGGCCTTCCTCGTGGGTCTTGTATTTGACAATCGGCGGGCGTTCGGGATCGTCGGGGGCGTAGCGGATCAGGCTCTGGCATTCAAATTCGATCTTGCCCGACTGGGTTTGCAAGCCCTTCAAATATTCTTCCGAATAATCCGACGGCAGGGGCATCGGCTCGGGCACGTCTTTTTTGCGCCCCTCATAGAACCAGCGCCAGGAGACATTGTCGCGCAATTCTTCGGGGTTAGGCGGAACCACCAGATAGCCCTTGCGGATGAAGTCCTTCCACTTGACGATTTTTGGTAAATCAGAGGCGTCGAACTCGCGCTTCACCCAATCCAGTTCGCTCATGCCCTCGGTGTAATAGGCCGACAGGCCGAGGCGCTTGGTGATCTCGGTAAAGATATTGTAGTCCGATTTGGACTCGCCCATGGGCTCGATCACCTTGTGCTGGAAGATGACCACCCGGTGGTTGAGTTGGGTCTGGCCGTGATGGGCGTAACCACCAAGCGCCGCCCATTCGGAAATGTCGGTGCGTTCGAAATTTGTGCAGGCGGGCAGGATCACGTCGGCGAACTTGGCCTCGCCCTCGTGCCAGATCGACTGGTTGACCACGAATTCCAGCTCCGGCGACTGGTACATCTCAACATGGCGGTTGCTGTCGGGCATCGTGCCCATCATGGAGCCACCATATTTGTAAAGCATGTGCACCCTGGAATAGCCGGGCTTGGGGTAGCTGATTTTGGTGAACTGGGCCTCAATGGACTTGCCGTCCCAGGCAAAGCCCTCGGCTTTTCCGTTGATGATGGCTTCCGGCAGAAACAGGCGCGGGATGGCTTGATCGACGGTGTTGAGCGACGGCAATTGCGGCATGCGCTGGAACAGTTCCACCGACATGGCGGTGTGATGCAGATCCCCCGACATGCCGCCCTCGGCGTATCCGGGGAAATAGAAATTGGCATCTACCGGGGTGCCCCATTGCAGATTGCCCATATTGACGCCGGGCCGCCCGATGCCCTGCATGGCGATCAGGCAGACCATGATGCGCGCCCATTGCAATCCCGATTGATTGCGGCAGGCGCCGCCATGGCCGTTGCCCCAGCCACCGGCGCCCAGATAGGTCTTCTTGGTGCCCCAGTTGCGGGCCAGGGCGCGCACCGTCTTGGCGGGCACGCCGGTCTCGCCTACCTGCCATTCCGGGGTTTTTGGCTGGCCGTCTTCCTCGCCCATCACATAGGCGCGCCAGA
>CAUZTZ010000177.1:0-8730 GCA_963582805.1 Alphaproteobacteria bacterium | reverse complement strand
CTATCCCGGCTTTGTTGCGAGGCGGTTTCTGGACGCCGGCGCCGATATTCGGACGCGCCCCTTGCTCGAGCTGCGCCGCCGGGCGTTTGATCGGCTGCGCTTGGGCTCCCGGCCGGATGCGGCATTCGCAGCCCGCATGGGGGCGTTCGCGGCCGCCGAAGCGGTCAGCGGCGCCGATATTCTGGTCGGCTGGTCCTCGTCGGTGTTGGAAGCGATTTCTCCGGCGCGGGCGGCGGGCATGAAAGTGGTCGTGGAGCGGGGATCGACCCACATCGATCACCAGGCGCGCATTCTCCGGGATGCCTATGATAGAGTCGGATTGCCCGCCGATTTGCCTTTGCCCGAGATTGTGCAGCGTGAGCTGGCCGAGTACGCGGCCGCCGATGCCATCGCCGTGCCCACCGAATACGCCGCCGACACCTTTGCCCAGGAAGGCATCGCCAGGGACAAATTGATCGTCAACGGCTATGGCGTGGACCTGTCGAAATTTGCGCCTGGGCAAGGCGATGGCGGCGGCGGCGATCAGACTGCCATCTTGTTCGTCGGGCGGGTTGGGGTGCGCAAGGGCGTGCCCTGGCTGCTGCGCGCCATGCAAGGGCAGAGGCAAGCCCAACTCAATCTGGTTGGTCCGGTAGAGGATGGGTTTCAGGATTTTTTGCGCCGCGAAACCTCGGGCGCGGTCACCATCAGGGGACAGGTAGCCGGCGAAGCCTTGCCGGCGATCTATGCCCGCGCGCGCATATTTTGCCTGCCATCACTGGAAGAGGGTATGCCGCTGGTATTGTTGCAGGCCATGGCGGCGGGCTTGGCGGTGGTGGTAACGAAGGCGGCGTCCGGCGGCATTGTCGAGCAAAGCGGCGCCGGTATCGTCGTTCCGCCGGGCGATGCGGAGGCCATTAGTGAGGCCCTGGGCCGATTGATCAAAGATCCGGATTTGGCCCGTGAAATGGGCCGGGCCGGGCGCCGGGCGGTGCAGGCCGGATATGGCTGGCAGGACTATGCCAACCGCGCCATCGCGGCGTACCGGAATTTGCTGGGCTAAGCGCCGTTAGCCGGCCACATTTTCCAAGAACCATTCGTAGGTGGCGGCCAGGCCGTCTTCAAGTACGACGCTCGAAGTCCAATCCAACGCCTTCATGCGCCGCGCATCCAGAAGCTTCCTGGGTGCGCCGTCGGGCTTGGAGGTATCGAAAGACAGATCGCCTCCATATCCGACCACTTGGGCAATGGCGGCGGCCAGCGCGCCGATGCTGACCTCTTCGCCGGTGCCGATATTGATCGGCACATCGCTGGAAAAATATTTCAACAAATGAATGAGGCCGTCGGCCAGATCGTCCACATGCAGAAATTCCCGGTACGGCTTGCCGGTTCCCCAGATCACCACTTCCGGCGCGCCGCCCAGTTTGGCTTCGTGGGTCCGGCGCATCAGGGCCGGGATTACGTGGCTGGATTCGAGATCGAAATTGTCGAACGGGCCATAGAGATTGTTGGGCTGGGCCGAAATGAAATCCTGGTCATGTTGTTCCCGGTAGGCCTGGCACAATTTGATGCCGGCGATTTTGGCCACCGCGTACCATTGATTGGTGGGTTCAAGCGGCCCCGACAGGAGCGCTTCCTCGGCCATCGGCTGCGCCGCTTCGCGGGGATAAATGCAGGCCGATCCCAGAAATAACAGCTTCTCTACTTCGCTCCGGTGGGCGGCGTGGATGATATTCGTCTCGATGGTCAGATTGTCATAGAGAAAATCGGCGGGGCGGGTTGAATTGGCCAATATGCCGCCCACCGTCGCCGCCGCGACCACCACCGCGTCCGGTTTGTTGGCGTCCATCCAGGCGTCCACCGCCGCCTGATCGCGCAACTCCAACGCATCATGGCTGGCGGTCAGTATTTCGCAGTCTTCGTGTTGCAGCCTTCGCGCCGTGGCGGCGCCGACCATGCCCCGGTGGCCAGCCACCCAGACCCGCTTGCCGGCTAGCTTATAGGGCTCTTTTAATTTTGCGTCGGATGATTCCATGTCCCGATTTTCCGAAGTCTGATCCTTGGTATTAGCGCCACATGCCGCGGGTATCGATTATTACCTTGTCGCTAAGGCGCGATTTTTCAATAGCTTTGAAGGCGCCGTGATCGGTCAGAAGAATAATTGTGCCGGCCTTTGACAAAGCGTCTTCCAGATCGCACAGGATCGCCGACGGAATATCCGCCAAGCTGCCCGGCAGCGCATCGATATGCGGCTCGACCAGCAAAAGCTCCCGATCCGTGAGTCTCGATAATTCCCGCACCACCGTAATCGCCGGGCTTTCTCGGAGGTCATCGATATTCGCCTTGTAGGCAAGGCCAAGACAGGCGATGGGCCGCGCATCGTCCGCGTCCAAGCCGGCGGCGGCGCGGCGCGCAATATGGGCGGGTTTTGCGTCATTGACGCCGCGCGCCGCCTTGATAAGCGGTGCAAGTTCGGGCGCCGCGTGCACGATGAACCAGGGATCGATAGCAATGCAATGACCGCCGACGCCGGGCCCGGGCTTCAGAATATCGACGCGCGGATGGCGGTTGGCCAACTCGATCACTTCCCAAACGTCGACGCCGGCTGCATCTCCGATCAATGACAGCTCGTTGGCGAAGGCGATATTGGTATCCCGGTAGGCGTTTTCGGCCAGCTTGACCAGCTCGGCGGTGGCGGCGCTGGTGATCAGGCATTCGCCTTCGACGAATTGTTTGTAAAGCAATATGGCGCGGGCACTGCACGCCGCCGTCAAGCCGCCGATGACGCGGTCGTTGTCGACCAGTTCGATCAGCACGCGGCCCGGCAAGACCCTCTCCGGGCTGTAGGCGATATTTACGTCGGGTTCTTGCACACCGCCCAATGGGAAATTCAGATCCGGCCTGGCGTCGGCCAGCCACCCGGCCATCTTGGCTGTGGTCCCCACCGGCGATGTGGATTCGAGGATCACCAGATTGCCCTTCTCCAGCACCGGCGCCAGATCCGCCGCGGCCTTTTCGAGATAGCCAAGCCCCGGCGTGTTGTCGGCGTTCAAAGGCGTCGGCACCGCAATGATGAAGGCTTCGGCCGGCTCCGGCACATTTACCGCCTTCAGGTTGCCGGCGCTCACCGCGCTCCGGACAAGGATGTCCAGGTCCGGCTCGACGATATGGGTCTCGCCCCGGTTGATGCGCTCAACCGTGCCTGCGTTGCTATCGACGCCGGTGATCTTGATGCCCCGGTTGGCCATCACGGCGGCCGTCGGCAAGCCCACATAGCCAAGTCCAATAACGGAAATATGTTCGAAATTATTAGCCACCTAATAACCCTCGGATAATTCTTGTGCTGGCATTGCCGTCGCCATAGGGGTTTATCGCTTTTGCCATCACGTTATAGCGCGCCTCGTCATCGAGCAACGTGGTTGCCGCATCGAAGATGGCGTCTGTGTCCGTGCCGACCAATTGAACCGTGCCCGCATCGACGGCTTCGGGGCGCTCGGTGGTATCGCGCATCACCAGAACCGGTTTGCCGAGAGACGGCGCCTCTTCCTGGATGCCGCCGGAATCGGTGATGATGAAATGGCTGCGGTTCATCAGGTATACGAACGGCAGGTAATCCAGCGGCGCTAGCAGATGAATGTTTTTGCAGCCCCCCAACAGGCGCTTCACCGGTTCTTGAACATTGGGATTGAGGTGCACCGGATAAACGATTTCCGCATCGCCGCGCGCATCGGCCAGGCGTTTGAGCGCCGCGCAAATGCGCTCGAACCCGCCGCCGAAACTTTCCCGGCGATGGCCGGTCACCAAAATCAATCGCTTGTTATCATCCAGATCGGGAAGACCGGCGGCGATGGTATTGCCGAGGTTTGGATCATCATCGAGGCGCCGGCGGACATCGACCAGCGCGTCGATGACGGTATTGCCGGTGACATGGATGCCGGCGCCGGCGATGCCTTCGCCAAGGAGATTTTGGCGGGCGCCCTCGGTCGGCGCAAAATGCAGATCGCATAGCCGGTCGGTGAAGCTGCGGTTCATTTCCTCAGGCCAAGGCGCGCCGAAATCTCCGGTTCGCAATCCCGCCTCCACATGGCCCACCGGGATGCGCCGGTAATATCCCGCCAGCGCCGCCGCCAGGGTCGTTGTGGTATCGCCGTGCACCAAAATCCGGTCCGGGCGGGCGGCATCAAGCACCGGCTCCAGTCCGGACAGCACCGACGCCGTGATATGGCTCAAGCCCTGGTTATCGGCCATCAGATCGAGATCATAGTCCGGCGACAGCGCGAACAAGCTGATGACTTGATCGAGCATGTCCCGATGCTGGGCGGTAACGCAAATCGCGGAGTCAAATTCGTTATGATCATTCAGCGCACGCACCAGGGGTGCCATTTTTATGGCTTCGGGCCGGGTGCCGAATATGGAAAGAATTTTCATGCGATCATTGGTCCGAAGCCGCTCTGGCCACTAATATCTATATAAATATATCGTGAATTCAATATCCTGCCAGGAGACCCGGCGCAAGAATCGCCTGTCCTTTCCCGCAGTCTATCAAGCGACACTCCAACCATACTATCCCTAGTGTGCCACTCCCAATGGGACACACGGGTGCGACATTTTTCCAAATTCCACCATAGGCAATTATCGTCATTCATCGTCATTCATCGGCCCAGCCGGTCTGGGGCGCTCCCTCTCCCATGCGGCCCGTGCGCGCGGTGCATGCCTCCGTGCGACATGCGACACGCAAAATCAGCATGGACATCATCATCATTTATGGACATTTGTGTACATTTACGGACATTTCACCATCACTCCCGCCTTCATTTGACCGGTTTTCGTTGGGATTCCCTCTGTTTGTCATGCAGGGCGCGCATGGCCCTTGCGGGCGCACAAATTCGCCCGCCAACCTCTAGAAGGCACGGAATTCCTCGGCTTTAGCCAAATTTTAAAGAGGCAATACTCTAGCACAAAACTGGAACAAAGTAAAGGGTTGCGGTAAGTCTCTAACCCGGCTGGGGATGGTAGGGCCCGGCCTTCGCAGCCGAATCGGCTGCTTCGGCGGAGTAGGCTCGGCCCACCCATGCCGAGATGCACCATTTGGCATTCAAGTTTGAAATGCCGGCCATGCTGGCGTGAGGCGCGCCGGGCCTATGCTTCGAAAGAACAGATATTTGGTTCAAGCAGAGAGATAAATTATGTGTCCCCATATCTTCTTATGTACCATCAACACGAAGCGCCCCACCGAACAACGTGAATGCTCGCTCTTAAAGCTCTTAGGGTCGAAGAAGTGGCTTCTAGTGCCGTTCATCCTTGGCACGACAAAAACAGTCAAATTCTAGCGTTTCCCAAAAACCGAGTTCTTCAACAGCCTCAGCCATTAGCGAACATAGGCCTCCACGTTTCGTTTGCTCATGATCATTGTGGCGACGAAATACCAGACCAGAGCGATAATTACGGCGGTAATCATGATGCCGATTCCCAGCCGATGCCCTTCCAGAGCATAACTGCCATTGTTACTTGGAAATTGGTCCAACGCCCAGCCATAAACATTTTGAAAGAAAAACGATCCTAAGAACCAAGACAAGGTAAGACAGGCGTTTAACCGGCCAGTAAGCTCAAGGGGAAACTCCCCGCTAAGCGCCGCATAGATGATCAAGTTCAACGGCGCGATGAGACCAATTACGCCCCAAATGACGATCACCGAACTGTGGGAAGGATTCGCTTGCAGGAAAAGAATGGTTACAGCGAATGTAAAGGCTATCGCCGTCATAACGGCAACACCCAAAGAGGACAGGCCAACACGCCTGGCTAATTTAGCCACGAAGCCGGTCAGTGCTGCAGAAACGGTCATCGAGCCAATCAAGATCATCATTAAGTTTGCGGTTTCAAAATCATTTAACCCGGCAACGTCGCGCACCCATGGTCCCGCCCAAATCGCGGAAAAACTGCCATAACCACCGGTGACGGTAAATAGTAGTGGCGCCGAGCGCCAGAATGCCAAGCTGTTCACAATTCCATGCAAACCGCTGATTTGCTGCATCAGCGTTATGCCGGAACTCACTGTCTTTTTGGTCGGCGCGACCATCACAACGGCGGCGGCGCCGGCGATCACCAACGCGCCTGCGATTAGATGAACTTCGCGCCAATTGAGAAACTGCATGGCGGCCTCCACCGGAAGCGTTCCGGCCATCATGCCGAGCCCGCCGGCACTGACAGCTAATCCATTGACCATCGCCAATCGTTCGGCCGGAAACCACATTGAAAATACTTTGTAAGATGTAACTGCGCTTGCCGCAGTGCCAAGGGCGATAAAAGCGCGGCCTATACTTAGAAGGACGATCCCTTGAGAAAATGCGATCATCACCGCACCGAAAGCCGTTAAGAGAAGAAATATCGCATATAGCCGCCGCGGATCGTACCGGTCGAGCAAGATACCGTAGGGTATTTGGATCAGTGTCGCGCAAAGAAAAAAAGGCACTAACGGCGAAGCCCAATTCGCTGGCGCTCAGTCCCAATTCCCGCACCAGGTCTGGTGCGATCACGGCATTGATGGCGCGAAATATTGAGGCAAGAAAATATCCTAACGCGAACGGGAGAAAGATCCGGAAAATATGTGACGCAACCATTTGACCGGCCTTCCCGTCGTCTACATGGGTACGACTTTTATTTTTGCTATTTCCACTCATTGCTGCCTCCGATTTATGTTTTTAAAAACCAATAGTTAGACTGACCCCCGAGCTATAGAACTTCGTTGCCCGTTTCAGGGCACTTGCTTATGGTCAGTCTCCCCTTGCCGTCGAATTGTTGGTCAAGGATAGGGGCGCTTGGAACTGCCAGCTTGAAGATCGTGTGCATTTAATATGCAGTTCCCGTTGATTTGCATTCAGAATGGATAAAGATCGCCTGATGTTCAGATTTCTCGACTTCGTTCTCATTCCAGAGGCCTCGGAGCTCAGACAAGGTGAAGACCTCGTCGAGATGGAGCCTCAGGTATTCAGAATGCTCTGCCACCTAATCGAAAATCGGGACCGGGTGATCAGCAAGGACGAGTTGATTGAGACCATTTGGGATGGCCGCATCGTCTCGGATGCAACGCTTAATTCTCGCGTCAATTCGCTCCGCCGCGCGGTCGGCGACGACGGCAAATCCCAATCGATCATCCGCACCTTCGCCAAGCGGGGTTACCGTTTCGTCGCGGAATTGCAGGACGCTGGAGACCAGCCGCCTCCGGTGGCGCATGCGGGCGGCGGAATGGATATCCCGTCGATCGCCGTTTTGCCTTTCGATAATCGTTCCGGCGATCCGGAACAGGAATATTTCAGCGACGGCATTACCGAAGACATGATCACTGCCCTGGCGCGGCTTGGCTGGTTACGTGTCGCGGCCCGCAATTCGGCTTTTTCCTACAAGGGCGATTCACCTGATATTCGCGACGTCGCCCGAGAATTGGGGGTGAGATACGTTCTCGAAGGCAGTGTCCGCAAGGTGGCGAACCGGGTGCGGATCACGGCACAGTTGGTTGATGGCCATACAGGCAATGACCTGTGGGCCGACCGATACGACCGCGAGCTGGAAGATATATTCTCCGTGCAAGACGAAATTACCGAAACCGTAATTGGTGAAATTCAGCCCGAAGTGTCGAAAGCGGAGATCGAGCGCGCCCGTGCCAAGCACCCGGACAGCCTCGATGCCTGGGATCTCTACCAACGGGGCATGAATTTTTGGTATCGGCATGGCCGAGAAGATGTGGAAACCGCAGTAGTTCTGTTTCGCCAATCAATCGATCTAGCCGCTTCCTCGACCGCGACACATTCAGCGCTTTCCTTTGCGTTATCAGTTTTGTTGAGAAACGGATATTCCCAAGAGCTGGACGATGCTGCAGTTTCGGCTGCTGGCCGCGCCATCGAACTCGATGGCAATGATGCGAATGGCTATGTCGCTCTTGGCCTGGCGCTCACGGGCAGGGCGGCGAACACGGATGGCGATTTTAACGAAGCAATTTCTGCACTGGAACAGGGTGTGGCGCTCAATCCGAATTTGGTTCAAGCGCACAGTTATTTGGGCCGCTGCCTGGCGGATGTCGGCAGAGCCGCGGAGGCGGTCGAGCATCTCCTGACAGCCATACAATTGAGCCCGCGCGATCTAAATTTGGGCGGGACCATGGCTTCGCTGGGGGTGGCTTGTTTTGCGAACAGTGATTTCGAAGCCACCCTCGAATGGACGTCCAAAGCCAAACGGGTATTGTTGTGGATGGGGTTCTCCGTCCGCGTAGCCGCGCTCGCCCATTTGGGCCGCGTCGCGGACGCCCGCACCGAGCTCGGTGAATTGTTCGAACGCTATCCGGATCTGCCCCGCTACCTCGCAGACCATCGTGCGGCATTCCACGATGATCTGATTGAAGGGTTGGGAAAAGCCGGTTTAAAGAAAAATTGAGGTCTTGGCTTCTATAGCTTTCATTAATCCGAGACGTCTGCTTGGGGCCATAAGAAGTCGTTCAGCCGATTTGCCGGAATTGTCCGCTGTTGGGCTGATACTGTTGTAAAACTCAATTTTCCTAGAATCTCGATGTCCGCTATTGATAGGAGCGGACATTTTTCATCCCGCTTTCGGCTGATGCCGAGCGGGATTTGTTTCTTGGTTGTCTATTTCGGTTTTCCCTGTGGTTTCAGGCTGTTTTCAGGGTTGGCGGTGGCCGGCAGACATATCAGGCAAGCTTAAGATACGGCGACACGGTGTAATTGCGCTAGGGTGGTCACTCTC
>CAUZTZ010000176.1:0-8751 GCA_963582805.1 Alphaproteobacteria bacterium | reverse complement strand
CGCGGCCGCGAAATTCGCCGCGCACGGTGATCTGCACCATCACCTGGCTGGTGATGTCCATGCCCACGGTGGCGACGCTCAACAAGACCGCGCAGCCGACGGCGAACCAGAAGTTATGGGTGGCGGCAAACAGGGCCAAAAAGAAAAGGCTCGCCGCCAGACAGATGAAATAGGCGCGTAACAAAGACTTGGGCGCCGTGATATTGGCCATCAGGAGCGAGCCGAAGATGGCGCCGAGGCCGATGGCCGATATGAAAATGGCGACCCCGTCCTTGGGATCGCGGGAAAACACCGCTTCGGAGATGCCGGCCAGAAGATCCATATAGGCGCGCCCGAACACCGCCGCCCATGCCACGCTGAGTGGAGCAGTACAGCATGGTTGGGTCTTTGCGTTTCCCGGCTTTGACGACGCTTACGACGAGATTCTCCCGACCGCGCAACGTAGCGTCGAACTCGATTCCAGTTTGGGGCTCGCCCACGCGCGACTTGGCTGGGCATTAACATTCGAAGGGCGGTATCGTGAGGCGATCACGAGTTTCGAACACGCCGTCGAACTCGAACCCAACCATGCGGAAACCTACCTATGGTTCACAGAAGCCCTGAACTACGCCGGTGATCCGGTCCGTGGCGCCGTCACCGGTAAAAAAGCGATGGAGATGGAGCCTTTCGACACGCCACCTGTATACAACTTGGTTGCCGGACATTCACACTACTTGCTTCGCAATTACGGAATGGCCGAGGCGCTGTTCAGAAACACCATATCAAAGGCGCCCGGCTTCCCATTGCCTTACTTATTGCTGGGCGTCGTCTATTTCGAGATGGGGCGGGCTGAGGACGCGGCCGCGCAATTCGCCGTTCTGTACGAAACCATGCCGCCGCACGTGCTCGACGCGGTTGTCAGCCGGTTGCCCTACCGGGACGACGAGCCGCAACGCCGCATACGCGATGCGCTGGACAGTGCGAGCCAGTCCGCCTGATGTCTTCGGCTACCCTGGCTGATGCCACCCAAGACCTTGCTGAGCGCCACCCTTCGGCGATCGCGGTGATCACCGACGGCGAAGCGGTCAGTTTTGACAAATTAAATACCCTGGTTTGGAAGGCGGCCGCCAGATTGCGCCAGACCAATTCCGAAACGGCCGGGTTTCGCTTTAAGGATCAATTTCTTCATTTGGTCTTCGTGCTCGGCGCGTTCCGCTGCGGCGCCGCGCATGTATCGCTGTTTACCGGCTGGCCGGACCGGATGGGCATCGATCTGGCGGCGCAAACCGGCGCCGGAATTTTATTCGGCGACGAAGCCTGGGAGGGCGGCGCGATAAATGTGGTCAGCCTTGCGGCGCTGCAAGGCGATGCCGATCCGGCGGATGAGACGTTGCGCCAAGACGCCGGCGATGCGCCCCTGCTTTATGTGCTCGGCTCCGGCACCACCGGAAAACCCCGGATCATTTGTTACGACGCCGCCAATCTTGCCGCCATGATTGGGCGGGATTTGAATGTGCGCCCGATCGGTTTTCAAGAACGGCATTATTCCCTGGTGCGCTTTGAATATTTCACCGGCAAGCGGCGCACCCTTGGCTGTCTGGCCGCCGGCGGCACGGTGATTTTTACGGAAAATCCGGTTCCGGCCACCGCCATCTATGATCAGCTGGGCGCCGACCATCTTTCCATGGTGGTTGGCCAGGCCGAGGCGATCTTGGGCAAGCTAAGTGGGAACGGACCGCGATTTCCGAAATTGAAATCCCTGGTGGTCGGCTCATCGCCGGTGAGCGAGACTTTGCGCCAGCGATTGCGGGATGGCTTGAGCCCGAACTTGTTTATCGGCTATGGCACCAACGAGATCGGCGAGGCCACTTTCGCCAGCGCCGAAACCCAGATGGCGCATCCGGGCAGCCTCGGCTTTCCGGCGCCGGGGGTGGAGATAAAGATCGCCGGTGCGGACGGCGCCGCCTTGCCGGCGGGCGCCACCGGCGAAATTCATCTCCGCGCCGAGGGCATGTTTTCATCCTATCTGAACGATCCCGAAGCCACCAATGCAGCATTCGCGGGCGGCTGGTACCGGCCCGGCGATCTGGGCGCGCTGAGCGAAGACGGCGCGCTTATGTTCCAGGGGCGCGTTGATGATTTGATGATCCGCTACGGCACCAACATCTATCCGAGGGAAATCGAAGATGTGCTCGAAGCCATCGAAGGCGTCAAGGAAGCCGCCGCCTTTCCGCTGACATCGAAAACCGAATTCCAAGTGCCGATGGCCATGGTCACGCTCTCCGGCGAAAGCCGCAATCGGCGGGCGCTCATTGCCTTTAGAAAAATGCTGCCCAAATTATGTAAGCAAAGGCTGGGGCCCAAGGCGCCGGCCCATATCTGGATCATCAAATCCATGCCGCGCAACGAAGCCGGGAAAATTCTGAAAACCGAATTGGCGGTGATGGCCGCAAAAGAGTTGCGCGGCTAACGGGCCGGTATGCTGGCTCCACCCACGATTACCAGTATCTGATGGCGAACGCCGGCGTATTCAGCCTGAAAGTTTGCCAATCCTTCCACTTGATCTAAGATAACTGCCAAACGCCCAACCGCTTTCACGGTATGACAGGGCAGGCCGGTGATGATCAATCCGGTAAACAGGGAAAGGGCAAACCATGTTCGCGCAAATCAACCATATCGCCATGATCAGCCAGCAGAATACCTTGCTGCAGCGATACTATCAGTCACTATTCGGCTTGCAGGCTTCGGAAAACACGCGCGGCAAGTTCGTGTTTGGCGGAGCCGCCGGCGATGGCACGGTGGGTTTCAATTTTCTGCCCCATCGCGATGGGTATGTGGGTGGCCTCGACCATTTCGGCATGGTCGTGGATTCCATCGAAGCGGTCGAGGATCGCATGAAATCGGCGCATCCAAACGCCAGTATCGTCAAACGTCCATCGGAGCGTCCGTTCGCCGCTTATAGCGGCAACGATCCCGACGGCAACGTGTTCGATCTGGCGCAAAAAAACAGCAACAATCTGGACGGCGTTCACCGGGATCACGCCGATCAAGATTACAGCCGCCAGCAGTCCCGCTATGCAAACCGGTACGCGATGCGCACGCCCAACCCGGACGAGGTCGCGCAGTTTTATGCCGATGTGTTCGAACTGCAGCCCGCAAACCGCAAAGAGGGCGACGAGAACCATCACCTCACGGACGGGCGGATGACGCTGACCATCATGCCGTGGCGCATCGAAAAATTCCTCGGTATGTCGATCAAACGGCCCGGGCCCGACCATATCGGCTTCAAGGTAGAGGATTTGGATGCGTTCAAGGCGGATGTTCAGGAGCTTGCCGAGTGGAACACGTTTTTTGCGTCGCGCCCCCTCGGTGGCAGCAAGGAGGCCGAGGTGCGCAAGAAACTGTTCACGGACAACGCCCTCGGCGGCTACCAGATTGCCGATCCCGACGGCAATTGGATCGACATCACCGACGAATAGGGGCGATGATGGACGCCGATCTCCCCGCCCTGGCCCCGATCTTGGCCGAAGACCGCTTCGTCACCGTCGATGGCTTGAAAATTCGCTATATCGAACGCGGTGAAGGTCCGGCGGCACTATTTATGCATGGCGCCTCGCTCGGCTCTTCGGCTGACGTGTTCCAGCGCAATCTTGGACCGCTGGCCGAGGCTGGCATCCGCGCCATTGCCTATGATCATCCTGGCTTCGGGCTCAGTGATACACCGGCCGACCTGTCGGTTGCCGCCCGCAGAGATATGACGCCGAAGCTGATCGATACGCTCGGCCTCGGCAAAACGGCTTTGATCCCGCACTCGCAGTCGGGCGGCATGGCGGCCCAGCTGGTGCTGAAGGAACCGGCACGGTATAGCAATCTGATCGCCATCGGCACTGGCGGCCTCCTGCCTCCCCAGGAGAACGCCAAGGGCGGCCGGGGCGCGGCCACCGAACAGGAGCCGAGCCTCGAATTCACGCGCCAACAGCTGCTTTCGACTACCTTTAACACCGCCTTGGTCACCGACGAGGAAGTGGCCCTGCGTCACGCGCGCTCGACTGGCAAGAACTTCGAGGCCCATATGGCGAGAAGCGGCGTAGGCGCCGGCGCCAGCGGTGCTAAACCCGTCTGGCAACGCCTGCAAGACATCGAAATCCCATTTGTAATGCTGATCGGGCGAGAAGACCGAGCCAATGCGTTTGAACGGGCCGAGCTTTTGAAGCAGCGATATCCCGAACTCGACATCCGCATCGTCGCTAACTGCAAGCACATGGTGCCATGGGACGCCGCCGGTGAAGTCGCCAAGCTAGCGATCCAGGCGATACGCGGTTAGCTGCTAATCCCGTCCAGCATGGCGACCACCTCGTCGCTGCTTTTTACGTCGGCGAACACCCGCGCCATGGTTTTCAGCTCCGCCGCGTGGGCGTCTTTGTTCACCTCGGCGGTGGCGTCGCTGGCCAGGATCATGCGGTAGTTATGTTCGACCCCGCCCCGGATGGTGGTCGAGACGCAAACGCAGGTGGTGACGCCGGTAACCACGCAGGTGTTGATATCGAGATTGCGAAGGATGGTGTCCAGCCGGGTCTGGCCGAACCCGCCGAAGCCTTTCTTGACGACCAGATGCTCGCCCTCTTCCGGCGCCAGCTCATCGATCACCTCGGCGCCCCAGGTGCCTTCGGTGATGAAGGTGCGGTTGCCCTTGGGCGGCAGGTGGCGCCAATAGGGATAGGCGGCGTCGGAACGGTCGGCCTTCACCACATGGGCGATATAGACCACCGGCCGCCCGGCTTCGCGGAAGGCGCCCGCCAGGCGCTTGATCGGCGCCACCGTCGATCCGAGAAATTCCATATCGATTTCGGCCTCGGGATTTTCCTTGGCGCGGTGGGCAAAGGCGCCGTCCGCATGCACGAAATCGTTCTGCATATCGACAATGATCAGCGCCGCGCGTTCGATGTCGGGACCGTCCGGTCGATCTGTTGCCATGCTTCCCTCCGCTTAAAACTGGGCCAGATACTGGCTGGGATCGATGCGCGCGCCGATCACCAGGGGCCGGCCCGGGGCTTGCGCAGCGTACGCGTCGGCCAGCGCCGTCTCACTATCCACATAAATGCCGTCGCAGTCCATGGCGTCCGCCAGCTTCTCGATATCGGTTTCTTCAATGCGGGTGCCGACGCTCTCATATTGGCGGCTCATTTGCTTGAGCTCGATGCGGTTGAGCGAGCCGTCGCAAAACACAATAACCGTCAGTCCAAGCTTTAAGGCGCTGGCCAGGCGCAACTCGCTCTGCACCATGGCGAGGCCGCCGTCACCGGTAAAACTGATCACCGGGGTTTCGCCCAAATGCTGCTTGGCGGCGATGCCGGCGGGCAGCGAAAAACCCATGGAGGAAAGCCCGTTGCTCATCAAAACGCCGCCCGGATTTGGCGTTGTCCAGCCCTGGCCGACGAGCAGCTTGTGCGAGCCCACATCGGTGCTCACCACGGCATCATCGGCGGCCTCGGCGCGCACCACATCGACCACGTCGGTGGGGTTCAGCTTGCCGGCGACGCGGCCCCCGGTTACCCGTTTGCGCAGCGCGGCCCGGTGTGCCGCCAGCTCGGCCTCGGTCCATTTCGGCTCGCCCTTGAAAGTATCGGCCAAAGCATCGATGGCCGCCGTGATGGGGCCAACCAGCTCGATCTCGGCGCTGTAGATTTGATCGGTGTTGGCGACGCTGTCCATATGGATGGTGGGCGCCGCCACCTGCCAGGGCTTGATCAGCTCGACCGCATCGAAGCCCACATTGAAGACCAGGTCGGCTTGGCGGACAAAATCCCAGAGGAAATCGCTGCACGCCATATCGAGGGTGCCGGCGAACAAGGCGTGGTCTTCGGGGAACACGCCCTTGGCCATGGGCGAGACAATCACCGGCGTTCCCGTGGTCTCGGCCATGGCCACCAGCGAGGCGCTGGCCTTGGCCCGGGCCGCCGAAATGCCGGCAATTATCAAAGGGCGGCGCGCCTCCCGGAGCCGCCCGGCCACATCGGTATTCACGCCCGGCGCGGCGAACAGGGCGACCGCGCCATTGGCGCCACTGGTTGGCGGCAGGATGATATCGGCGTCGGTGGCCTCGGCGCCGACCACGTTGGCGGGCGTCGTCAAATGCACCGGCCCTGGCCGCTCATTGGCGGCCACTGCCAGCGCGCGGCGCATGATACCGCTTACATTGCCGGGCAGCACGGAAGCGCACCATTTGGTTACCGGCGAGAATATCCGGTTGTGATCGATCACTTGATGGGTGAACAAGGGCTCGCGCACCGCATCGATCTGGCCGGAGATGGCGAGCATCGGCGTCCGGTCCAGATAGGCGTTGGCGACGCCGTTGACCAGGTTCGATGCGCCCGGACCGAGGGTCGACATGCAGACGCCGGGCCGCCCGGTGACCATGCCGTAAGCCTGGGCCATGAGCGCCGCGGTACCTTCGCGCCGGGCGAGCACAAACTCGATACCGCCGGCGCGCAAGGCTTCCATAAACTCGATGTTGGGATCGCCCGGATAGCCGTAGACGCAGCCGATGCCCGCCGCGTTTAAATACCCCGCCATGACTTCCGATACGTTCATTGCGCCCCTCCGATAGTGTTCTAACCCGGCAGCGGCTATAGTTCCACAACGCTGGATATTGGGGGGAGCCGATCATGGCCAGACTTGAAGGGCGCGTTGCCATCGTGACCGGTGCGGCGCAAGGGCTGGGCGCCGCCTTCGCCAAAAAACTGGCGAGCGAAGGCGCTGCCGTAGTGATCGCCGATATCAACGATGGCGCAGCGGCTATCAACGATATTCTGGCCAGCCATCCGGACGCCCGGCTTTTGGACGTGCCCACCGACGTTGCCGACGAAGCCGCCTGCCAGGCTTTGGTGGCCAGGGCCGAAGAGCAATTCGGCGGCCTCGACATTCTCGTCAACAACGCCAAGGGCCGCTTCCGCTACGCACCGTTCGACGAATTAACGGTGGATGATTGGGACGCCATGTTCCGGGTTGCGGTGCGCGGCAGTTTCCTTTGCGCCAAGGCGGCGGCGCCGGTGATGCGCGCGAAACGCTACGGCAAGATCATCAATCTGGCGTCGGGCACCGTGTTCAAGGGGGCGCCCGGCATGCTCCATTACGTGACCGCCAAGGGCGCGCTCGTTGCCATGAGCCGCTCCATGTCGCGGGAATTGGGGGCTGACGGCATTTGCGTTAACACTTTGGCGCCGGGATTGACGTTAAGCGAAAACATCCTCGCCAACCAAGAAATTTATGGCGATGACGTCCAAGACGCCATGATCCAAAGCCGCGCCCTCAAGCGCGCCGAGATGCCCGGCGATCTGGTCGGCGCGGTGCTCTTTCTGGCATCCCCGGACAGCGACTTCATGACCGGCCAATGCATGGTGGTTGACGGCGGCAGCGTCAATCATTGACGCGGCCAAGTCTTCGGCCCAATAATCCCCACGCACCTGTATCAAATCGCCTGAGGAGGACATAACTTATGGCCGCAACCAGCGTCCAAGTTGAACGCCCGACAATCGAGGGCCTGAACGATCCGCTGCATTTTTCCAACGCGGTCACCATCGAAGGCGGCAAGATGGTGCATCTTTCGGGCATGCTTAGCCCGGAAGGCGATTTGGGCGCCCAGCTCAAAGGCGTTTACGATAAACTGAAGATCGGCCTCGCCGGCTGCGGGGCGTCGCCGTCCGACGTCATCCGCCAGCGCGTTTTTGTCGTCGATCTGGTGCCCGAACACCGGGAATTGGTGCTCGCCGCCATGGGCGAATTTTATGAGGCTGCGAGGCCGGCGAGCACATTGGTCGGCGTTGCGGCGCTGATTATCGCCGGCGCACTGGTGGAGATTGACGTCACCGCCGCCATCGACGGCTAGGCAATTTCAGGCCAGAAGCGCCAGGGTGCCGGAGGCGAGCAATAGGGTGTAGGCAACTTTGTTGAACCACGTGGCTGGAACCGACAGGAACAGCAGTTTGCCGAAATGCGCGGCGATTATATATAGCGGCGCAATGATCAGACTGCGGACAACCGTTTCCACGCCATAAACACCTTCCACGATCAGCCCGATCATCATGATCGTCAGGGTAACCGAAACGGTCATGATTATGTTGGCCCGCTGCACCGGAACCGGCACCGGCGCCGATAGAAAATAGACCACGAAAACCGGCCCCGAAGGAACGCCGAAGGCGCCGATAATCAGGCCGCTGACCAATCCTACCCCGGCACCGGACAAAATCCCGCGCGATCCCTTATAGGTCCAACCCGACATCAAAAGGAACGCTGCCAGAAGAATAAAAATGCCCATGCCGCGCCGAATGACCATGGGCTCGGCGGAAATCAGAAACAAAAGGCCCAAGGGTATCGATACCGCGATTGCCGCCGAAACGACGCCGGCTTCGCGCCAATCGGTACTTTTGGCGGCGTTTCGGGTCAGCACCAGATTGCCGGCAAGTCCGGCGACGACGGTGATGGCGATGGCCTCGATGGGGCTGAACAAAACCGCCAAGACGGGAACGATGATCAGAGCGCCGGCAAATCCGGAATAGCCTTGAATGAGGCCGCCGGCGATGGCGGCAGCCGCACCGGCCAGCAAGCCAATGTCTAAAATTTCAATCCCCACGAAATATACTCACATCCGATACCAAGCCGAGCCTGCTGACATAGGCACCCAGTTGTTATATTGTAAACGCCAAACAAATTGGTTGGGAGGGCAACGATGAACAAACAGGACAAAAAATCGGATCACGGTCACAGCCACGGTAG
>CAUZTZ010000175.1:0-8791 GCA_963582805.1 Alphaproteobacteria bacterium | reverse complement strand
ATCGATTTTTCCACATCGCCTGACCAATACAAGCATTGGACCATCGATTTCGACGGCCCGGTAGCCACCCTGACCATGGACGTGGCCGAAGACGGCGGCCTGGTTCCGGGCTACGAATTGAAGCTCAATTCCTATGACCTCGGCGTCGATATCGAATTGCACGATGCCATCCAACGGCTCCGCTTCGAGCATCCGGAAGTCAAAAGTGTCATCATGACGTCGGCCATGGACCGGGTGTTTTGCGCCGGCGCCAACATTTCCATGCTCGCCACGTCGAGCCATGCGCACAAGGTGAATTTCTGCAAATTCACCAACGAGACGCGCAACGGCATCGAGGATGCGAGCAAAAATTCGGAGCAGCGCTATATTTGCCTGATCAACGGCACCGCCGCCGGCGGCGGCTACGAATTGGCCCTGGCCAACGACTATATCATGCTCATCGACGACGGCTCTTCGGCGGTGTCCCTGCCCGAGTTGCCGTTGCTGGCGGTATTGCCGGGCACCGGCGGGCTGACCCGGGTGGTCGATAAGCGCCATGTGCGCCGCGACCGCGCCGATTATTTCTGCACCCTGACCGAGGGCATCAAGGGCAAGCGCGCCCTCGAATGGGACCTGGTCGATGAATTGGTGCCGCGCTCCAAGCTGATGGAGACGGCTTTGGAGAGGGCGCGGGAATTTGCGCAAGCCTCCAGCCGCCCGGGCGGTGCCAAAGGGATCGCGTTGCCCCCCTTGCAGCGCGATTTCCAGGACAATGAAATCGTCTATCCGCATTTGACCGCCACGCTGGACCGGGCCCACGCCACAGCCGAGGTGACATTGCTCGGCCCCGATGCCGCGCCCGCGGCCGACGCCGCCGCCATCCACGCCGCCGGCACCGAATTCTGGCCCCTCGCCTTCGCCCGCGAGCTTGATGATTTCATCCTGCACATGCGCGCCAACGAGCCCGAAATTTCCACCTGGGTGGTGCGTAGCTCCGGCGAGCCCGATCTGGTCGAGGCCGCCGACAAGGCGCTCTTGGGCAACGCCGATGACTGGCTGGTGCGCGAGATCACTTTGTTTCTGAAACGCGCCCTCAAGCGCCTCGATGTTTCGTCGCGCTCGATCATCGCGCTGGTCGAGCCGGGCAGTTGCTTCACCGGCTCGCTCCTGGAATTCGTGTTGGCGGCAGACAGAAGCTTCATGCTGGACGGCACATTCGAAGGCTCCAACGAGCCCGCCGCGAGCCTGCGCCCGACGGCGATGAATTTCGGTACGCTGCCCATGTGCAACGATCTGAGCCGCCTGGAAACCCGCTTTTTGGGACGCGAGGATGCTTTGAACGATATCCGCGCCAAGATCGGCGAGGATTTGGAGGCAGCCGAGGCCGAGGAACTTGGCCTGGTGACCTTCACCCCCGACGATATCGATTGGCAGGACGAGGTGCGCATCGCCATCGAAGAGCGCGCCAGCTTTTCCACCGACGCCCTTACCGGCATGGAGGCCAGCCTCCGCTTCGCCGGACCGGAAACTTTGGAGACCAAAATCTTCGGCCGCCTCAGCGCCTGGCAGAACTGGATATTCCAGCGCCCCAACGCGGTCGGCGACGAAGGCGCGCTGAAATTGTTCGGCACCGGCAAACAATCCAACTTTGACAAGAAACGGGTGTAATAACCATGAGCTCCATCGATTATAGCCAAAAGATTCCCAACAACGTTAACCTCGGCGATGACCGCCGCCTGCAAAGGGCGCTGGAAAACTGGCAGCCCGCCTATCTCGATTGGTGGAACCAGCTTGGCCCGGCGGATAGTTCCGAGTTGGAAATTTACCTGCGCACCGCGGTCGCCGTGGACGCCGACGGCTGGGCCCAGTTCGGCATGGTCAAGATGCCCGAATATCGCTGGGGAATTTTTCTCGCCGACGCCGAGGCCGACCGCAAGATCAATTTCGGTATGCACAAGGGCGAAGCCGCCTGGCAGGACGTGCCCGGTGAATACCGCTCCGATCTGCGCCGCCTGATCGTGACCCAGGGCGATACCGAGCCGGCCAGCGTCGAGCAGCAGCGCGCCTTGGGGCGCACCTGCCCGTCTTTGTATGACCTCAGGAGCCTGTTCCAGGTGAATGTGGAAGAGGGCCGCCATCTTTGGGCCATGGTCTATCTGCTGCACGCCCATTTCGGCCGCGATGGCCGCGAAGAGGCCGATGAATTGCTGGCCCGTCATTCCGGCGACGCCGACAAGCCGCGCATCCTGGAAGCCTTCAACGTGCCCACCGAGGATTGGCTGTCGTTCTTTATGTTCACCTATTTCCAGGACCGGGACGGCAAGTTTCAGCTTAACGCGCTATCCGAATCCGGGTTCGATCCGTTGTCGCGCACCTGCCGCTTTATGCTGACCGAGGAAGCCCATCATATGTTTGTGGGCGAAAGCGGCGTCGGCCGCATCATTCAGCGCAGTACCGAATTATCCGCCAAGCATGACACGCTGGATATCGAAGCCCATGGCGGCATCCCGCTGCCGATGATCCAGAAATACATCAACTTTCATTTCTCCATCTGCCTGGATCTGTTTGGCCAGGAGCGCTCCACCAACGCCGCCAACTTCTACACCACCGGTCTCAAGGGCCGCTTCGGCGAGACCAAGATCGACGATGATCATGTGCTCGACGGCGCCTCCTACAAGCTGCCCGATGTCGAGGGCGGCAAGGTTGTCTGGTCCGACCAGCCGGCGCTGACGGCGATCAACGAAGTCTTGCGCGATGAATACCACGAAGACAGCCAGCGCGGTCTTAATCGTTGGAACAAAGCCATCAAGGCGGCCGGCGTCGCGTTCGATTTGCGCTTGCCGCACACCGCTTTCAACCGCAATATCGGCACCTTCCGGGACGTCAACGCATCGCCCACCGGCGAGATCATCGGCCGCGATGAATGGGACCGCAACGCGGCAACCTGGCTGCCCAACGACGCCGACCGCGGCCACGTCAAATCGCTGATGGTGCCGGTGACCGAGCCCGGCCGGATGGCCAACTGGATCGCCGCCCCGGCGCGCGGCATTCACGGCCAGGACGTCGAATTCGAATATGTGAAATTCCACTAGGCAAGATTTTTTCGGCCAAAAGGGATGACTTTACAGGTGTTCAGGCCCTAAAATCCCGGATCCCAATCGGATCGGCGGCGAAATGGCTATTGAAACCCGATACGGTATCGATGAAGGCGTAAATTGCGTATTTGTCGAAAGGCGCGGCGCCTTCGAGGCCGGCTCCATGGTGGCGACCGTTGCCGCCATTGCCGCCACGGCGGATTATGCGGTGGGCATGAACTTTTTCATCGATGTGACCAAAATGGACTACGCCGAAGCCAGCTTCGCCAATATATTCCCGAACCGCGCCAAATGGGAAATGCTGGCCCAATCGACCGGCGAAATCAAAATCGCCTTTGTCGATACCACCGGCAAAAATTTCGGCACCGGGAGACAATCGGAAATTTTGCTGTCCAACGACCAAATTGAACGCAGACCGTTTAAGACGGCGAAGGAAGCCTTGGCGTGGCTGGAGATCGGCGCCGATTATGATACCGCCGCGCAATTCACCCAAAACGTCGCGGACGGCGCGGCGGAACCCTAGGCGGTCTTTTCCGTCTCCCGCTCGATAGGGCGCTTGTTGGCCCGGTGGCCGCCGAATGCATCGGCGTTGCCGGCATCGCCTGCCTCCGGATTGTCTTGCAAGAAATAGGTTGGCCCGGCGGGACCGAAGGGCCTGTCGCCCTGGATGGTGATGCGCTCCAGATAGCGCCTTTGGGGAAAATAATCGTGAGGCGCGTAGTGTTGGGCCGAACGGTTGTCCCAGAAGACGAAGCTGTCGACCTTCCATTGATGGCGGTATTGCAGCTCCGGGGTTTCCGCCTGGCGGAACAGAAAATCCAACAGCGTCCGGCTTTCGTCTTCGCGCATATTCTTGATGCGCAAGGTGAACTGGGGATTGACGTACAAGGCCTTCTTGCCGGTCACCGGGTGGATGCGGACCACCGGATGCACCGGATTGGGATAAAGGTCTTCGTATTTGCGTAATGTCGCCAGCCCGTCCTCGCCGGCGCCGAACAATTTCCGGAACAGAACCATGTCGTGGATGGCTTCCATATCATCGAGGAAGTTCTGCATCCTGTCGCTCAAGGCATCATAGGCCGCCGTCATGGAAGCAAAGATGGTGTTGCCGCCATAGGCCGGTATGATCTTGGCCGACAGCATGGTGCCCAAGGGCGGCTCGGCGCGGAAGGTTTCGTCCGAATGCCAGCGGTCGGTGCCGAATGGCGGATTGTCTTCGTTATTGTCGAAAATAATCAGTTCCGGCGTGTCTTCCTGGTTGGGCGAGAACGGATGCACGCTCAATTCGCCAAACCGGTTGCCAAAGGCGATCAGCTGCCCGGCATTGATCTTTTGGCCGTGAAAAACGATCACCTGGTTGTCCACAAAGGCATCATGGACGGCATCGAATTCGTCCTCGGAAAGCTCGGCGCTCAGATCGACGCCCCTGATCTCGGCGCCCAGATGCGGCGCGATTTTGATGACTTCGACGTTATGGCCCATGGCGATATCTCCGAATTCACTGCCCTCTGGCGGGTTGCCGGGTCATTGTATGCTGCAAAATAACTTTTTACCCGGCAAATATGTATGCCGCATCGGCAAGCTCGACGGCCCGGTAGCAGTCGCGGGCCGATGCCAGCGGCGCCTCGCCTCTTTGCCAGCGGGCCAATGTGTCTTCGAGTATCCGGTAAGCCGGCGCATCGCCTGGGGTAAAGGGCACCAGCTCTTGAGTCTGTTTTGTGGTCCTGCGGAGGACGCCATCCTTGAAGGTCAGCAATGCATCGCTGCCCGACAGCTTGTATTCGGCGTCGGTTCCGATCCAGGGCGCATCGAGATTTGCGGGCTTCGTGACTTGCGGAAAGATGTTGCCGACCTCCACCGTCGCCAGAACGCCGCTGTCCGATTGCAACAATACCGAGGCATAATCTTCTACATCGCGGCCAAGGGCGCGGCCCGAAACTTGAGCGCCGGTCACCGACGCGCCCTCGCCCATCAGATACAAAAACATATCAAGCCCGTGTAGCCCCAAATTGCGCAAGGTGCCGCCGCCGGCGATTCCCGGGTCCAGCATCCAGGGCGAGCCCCAATCGACGTAGCGGTCCGAGGTGGGCCGGTTGTTGCGCGCATAGAAATGCGAGATCGTCCCGAAACTGCCATCGGCGATCATTTTTTGGGCCTCGGCAACGAACGGCAAATAGCGCATGAAAAACGGCACCGCCGCGAAGGCGCCCAAGGCCTCCGCCTTTTCGGCGACGCTCAGCACCTCTTCGGCGTTGAGCCCCATGGGCTTTTCCATCAGAAACGGATAGCCTTGATCCAATAGATAATGGGCGGTTTCGGCCATGGCGCCGTGGCGGCCGAGGGCGAGCACGAAATCGGGCTTGGTTTCTTTCAACATTTGCCGGTAATCGGTATAGCTATCGGCGGTGCCTGTCTCGGCGGCGATGCGGCGGCATAGGGTAATGTCCGGGTCTTGGAGCGCCACCACTTCGGCTTGGGCTATTTTGGCAAGATGGGTAAGGTAGGCGGCGTCTTTCAGGGCGTGCCAATGGCTGACTTCGATAACGGCGATGCGAATGGACATTGGCAATGCGGGCTCCCGAAACTTTGATCATTGGACGCTGGCGCCAATCTAACAAATGCCGCTGTTACAGGACAGAGATATGACCATTGATAGGCACGCCGCCTGGCAGCCGGCCGCCGGCCTTCACCGAGGCGGGCCGGAAAATCCATTGGCCCTTGGGGCCCCGGCCCGAAGACCTTGCGGGATTATCGGAGCTCGGGCTTTAGGTTATTCCGCCGCCCAGCGCGGTGCATGGCCGGTTGCGTTGCGCATCCGGTCTTCATAGGCTTGCTGGAACGGCACCCCGTTCGGCGCCACGAAATTTCCGCCCCGGTGGCCCCGGTAGCCATCGGGCTCATCGACCCCCGGCGGGGCGATGGAATTATCCTTTTGAAAGGCCCGGGCCAGACGCAATAGCTTGCGCCGCCACTGGATGATCATTACGTCGCTAGCGGCCAAATGCTCAAACTGGCGGTCGTTGATGACGTCCATCATGCCGCCGACGGCGACGTCTTGAACGTGCAAGCCGTTAATGCCGGTATAGACAACGCCGTTGCGCTGCGCATCGCGGTCGATGAGATAGTCGTTCTCCCGCGAATTGCGAAGCCGCCAGCGGCCCACCCAGTCGGTTGTGTTGTCGCGGTATTCCATGAGCCCCTTATAGCCTTCGAGGCCGAGACCGGGGATTATCTCGCCATTTTTGAAACGGCCGATGGGCGCGCTCGGCTGATTGCGGTAGATGAAGATGGTCATGGTGTGGGTATCGTCCATGGGGACAAAGCACTTCATGCCGACAAACACCTCGGTCGGCCCAATCGGCGGCATGACCCAGAACGGCGCCATGAACTGACCGACCCGCCAGTGGGTATTGTTCTCATCCGCCGGGCGGTAGGCGCCGTACATAAGCCCCATGGAGGTTTCTTCAATTTCAAACTCGGGCGCCGGTTCGTTGGCAGCCTCATACAGGAGATCGTTGGGATCGATGCTGTCCGGATCGATGCCGCCGATATGCAGGAAACTGAAATGCGAGGTATCGAGATCGTTCTCGATCCCCTGCACCCAGTTATATTCCATCTGGATCATGCGGATCGTAAGCTCAGCCTCGTCGATATCGTTCAGCTCAAAATCGGGGAACGGCGGCGGCGTTTCGCGGGCGCCCATATAGACCCAGATGGCGCCGTAACGATCGCGCGCCTTATAGGCCCTGGCTTTGACTTTATGTTTGAAATCCTGGTGCTGGGGCACGTTGGCCTGGTCCAGACAATTGCCCTCCACATCAAACTTCCAGCCGTGATAGACGCAGCGAATGCCGTCTTCCTCGTTGCGGCCGAAAAATAATGAGGCGCAGCGGTGCGGGCAGCGATGATCCATGACGCCGACGCGGCCAGAGGAATCGCGAAAGGCAATCAGCTTTTCGCCAAGAACCTTGAGGCGCATGGGATCGCCATCGGCCTCAACCTCATCGGAGCCGGCCACCGGGAACCAATATTGGCGCATCAATTCGCCCATGGGCGTGCCTGGGCCGACCTGGGTCAATACGGCGTTTTCGGCTGGGTTTGTCACGATGCCTCCTTCTGTCAGGTACCCCCCAATTGGCACATAACCTCCGGTTGACCCATCTTACATCATTATAACGCATTATGCTAATATCTCTTTATAGTAGTATTTTATTTTGTTTACTCCGCGAAACCGCCGCCTCACGATATTGTTCGAGGGCGGTGCCGCGAAACCGGGTTATCATGGCCCTCTATAATCCCTGTATAACCCAGTGGACGGACAATCATGCAAAGGCTCGTAGCGTTCTCGATCATCCTGGCGGTTGGATTTATGGCAAACATCGCATCGGCGGCAGAATTCAAATCCCTCGATTTGGGCGGCGGCCGGGAGCTGGTATACGCCGTGGTTGTTCCCGCCGATTACGATCGGGCGCGGGACTATCCGGCCATCCTCGCCATGCCCCCCGGCCCGCAGACACCTCAGATGGTGGAAGCCGGGCTTGGTCTTTATTGGGAAGCGATGGCGCGGGAGCGTGGATTTCTGGTGTTTTCGCCGGTGGCCCCGGGCGGCACCACGTTTTACCGGGGCTCCGAGAAATTGATCCCCAAGTTTCTAAGCCATATCAAAAAGACCTATCGCATCCGGGGCGGAAAATTCTACCTCACCGGCATCTCCAATGGCGGCATCAGCGCCTTTCGCCTCGCCGTCAACCAGCCGGATGCGTTTCACAGCCTCACCGTGGTTCCCGGCTATCCCATATCGAAGGCCGACTTCCAGGGCCTGGAAAAGCTGAAGTCCTTAAGCGTTTCCATGTATGTGGGCGAACAGGACACACGCTGGCACGCGCCTATGAATAAGGCGTTGCAACGGCTGCAATCCCTCGGCATCGCGGCCAGCTTGAAAGTCATACCCGGCGAGGGCCACGTCATCCAATCCCTGCGTGGGCCCGAAGCGGCGGAATTCTTCGATAAATTTGGCCAGTAAGGTGCGGCGGCGCGCTCTCTTACGCTTCGGAAACAGCATCGAAGCCGGTCGAATGCTCCCCCGGCGGCGGCGCCGCGATGGTACCCCGGCCCGGCACGCCCCGCAGCTCCGCCCGGCAGATATCGCCATCCTTCGACAAGACATAATTGCCGAGGAAATTGGCATCGTCGCGCGCGGGATAATCCATGCGGAAATGGCCGCCCCGGGTTTCCCGGCGCAACAGGGCGGCGGTGCCGAGCATGCGCGCCACCGCAATCAGATTGCGGGTCTCAAAGGTCCGGCGCAGGCAATCCCAGCGTTGGCGTTTGGTTTTGCCGGAGTTGTCGACATCGTTGAAGGCGCCTTCGGCGGCGGTTAGCGCCTTAAGACCGGCGGCCAGCCGCTCCTCAGACCGCACCTGACCGAGGGACGTAACCACCAGGTCCTGGACTTGCCGGCGCCATGCACTTGCCGAGGGACCGGCGCCGGTCCTGGATGCCCTGTGCCTAAGATCGGCGAGGCCGTCTTGCCAGCCGCCGCTATCGGGGTCGGGCGCGTCGCGGGTTTTCGATTCCAGCGCGGCGGCGATACCGGAGCGCAAGCCGAACACGTAACTGTCGATCAGCGCCAGCCCGCCCAGCCGGTTGGCGCCGTGAATGCCGCCCGCCGCCTCGCCACCGGCATACAGCCCGTCCAGCGTCGTGCGCCCCCATTC
>CAUZTZ010000174.1:0-8809 GCA_963582805.1 Alphaproteobacteria bacterium | reverse complement strand
CTTGCCCATATAATAGGTGTTGGCGAGCACCACATCGCATTCGCCGTGATAGACCGCTTTGATCTGCGCCCGGTCATTGCCTTGCGGGCGCCTCGCGAGGTTAGCCTTCACGCCCTTGGCCCATTGGGTGGCTGCCGCCTCGCCCTCGGCGGCGATGATCGAGGCAAGCAGCGAAATATTGTACAAATGTTTGCCCGAGCGGACGCACACCCGGCCCTTCATATGCGGCTTGGCCAGGTCGGCGTAGGACATCACCTCGCCCGGGCGAACCCGGTCTTTGTGGGCGAAGATGACCCGGGCGCGCACCGTCAGGCCGTACCAAATTCCATCGGGATGACGAAATTTGGCCGGAACATTCGCCTCCAGAACTAACGACGAGGATTTTTGCAGGAGCCCGGCCTTGGCAAGATTATGAAGATTGCCGATATCGGCGGTCAGGATCAGATCGGCGGGTGTATTGGCGCCCTCGGCGCGCAATCGCTCGACCATGCCTTTTTTGAGATACACCATGCGCACCTTGATGCCGGTTGCCTTGGAAAAGGCGTCCAAAAGCGGTTTCATCAAAAACGGCTGGCGCTCGGAATACAAATTGACCTCTCGGGCTTCGGCCGGGGCGGTTGCGGCGATCAGGGCGGCGCCAATTCCTAACAAAATAATGGCTGTTTTTTGGGCTTTATTGTTCTTATTTAACGACACGGTACGGCTTCCTATCCTAAATGAAAACGCGACACATTATCAACAACTAGATGATAGATAAAGCATTATAACCACAAGTCAAGTAAGTTTATTTGGATTTTTTGGCGCAATCGATCAGAAATTCGTGTAAATCATTGCGCAACGCCGACGCCTTCGATCACCCTCGTTCATATCCGAATTGGAAATGAAATGTCCGAACCTAAGATGCCAACGGTTACCGATTACCCATCCTTGATGCGCCTGGATGGATGCACCGCCGTGGTTCTCGGCGGCGGCTTCGGCATCGGGCGCGAAACCTGTATCGCCCTGGCCCAGGCCGGCGCCCACGTATTTTGCGTCGATCTGGATGCGGAGCGGGCCAAGGCAATAGCCGCCGAGGTGGGCGGCGAGGCGCTGGTCGCCGACGTGACCAAGCGCCAAGACGTCGAAAAGCTGTTCGGAGATGTTCAGAAAATCGCCGGGCGGGTGGATTGCGTTGTCGACATTGTCGGGCGCGCCGATATCGGAACGCTGGCCGACCTGGACGATTCCGGCTGGGCGGAACAGTTGGATGTGGTCGTCGGCCACACAGTCCTGGCCATGCAGATCGGCGGCCGGGCGATTGCCGAAAGCGGCGGCGGCGCGATGGTCTTTGTCGGCTCCATATCGGGCAAGACCAGCCTGCCGGGACAAACCGCCTATGGCGCCGCCAAGGCGGCGTTGCTGCATCTGGTGACCTGCATGGGCCATGAATTGGCGCCCCAAGGGGTGCGCGTCAATGCGGTGGCGCCGGGCATCGTGCGCACGCCCCGGCTAGCTGAAAGATTGGGCGAAGACGCCTGGGACAAAATTGCCGAGGTTGTACCGCTCGGCCGAGCCACCGAGCCTTCCGAAATCGCGTCGGTGATACTGTTTCTGGCCTCGGACCTTTCGAGCCACATGACCGGTCAGACCTTGGTGATCGACGGCGGCCTTACCGGCCACCTGGCCCTGCCGAAACTTTGGTGAGGTGATTACTTCGCGCCGCTTTCAAGAACTTGGATGATCGCGTCATAACCTTTGGCTCTGGCATGGGCCAGCGGCGTCACGCCCTGGCGGTCGGCGATGGACGCATCGGCGCCGGCGTCAATCAAGGCGGCGACGATGGCTGTGTGCCGGGGCCCGCCGTCGCCCAGGATCACCGCTTCGATGAGCGCCGTCCATCCGAGATTATTGACGTGATCCAAGGGCGCGCCGGCGCCAATTAATTGCAGGACCACGTCCACATGGCCTAGATGCGCCGCCGCGATCAGCGCCGTGCCATCATAGGGGCTGGTGATGTTTTTGGGATTGCCGCGCAAGCTCAAGGCCAGGCGCAGCATCTGCGTATCATTAGCAACGGCGGCGATGGTAACCACGTCATAAGCATCGCCGTCGAGGGCGTTCATATCGGCGCCGGCTTTGGCAAGCATGGCGACAATAGTCTCGTGGGATTTAAACGCGGCCACGTGCAGGGGCGTGCGCCGGTTGCTATCCCGGCTCTCCAGCTTCGCTCCGTCGGCAATCAGCCGGCCCAACATTGCCGCATCGCCATTTGCCGCCGCCGCGTGCAAGCCCCGATAGGCCGCCTCGACCGCCGGCGAAGGCGGCGTCTGCGCAGAGGCCAAGCCACCGATCATCACCATGATCGATGCGATGACAGCTGCCCGCCCGGCCATATTCGTCAGCCCTTCGGAATGATCGGCAGCAATAGGTAGGGCTGCATATCGGCGCTGAAATGCAGACGGACCTCGCCATCGAAAATTTCCTTTGGGCGGTCGGTGGGATCGTCGTGAATAAACGGGCCGACGCCGGTGAATTTGTTTTTCATGTTCGACAATCCGGCATCAGCTTCGCCGGGATATTCATAATCGCGGCCACGCACGCTAAGGGCGATCCGGTGGCCCCGAGGCACAACGATACTGGTCGGCCAGATTTCCACATCCAGCTCCACCGGCTCCCCAGGGACAAGCGGCTGCTTTTCATCATGGCTGTGGAAAGGCCGGTATTCTTCGCTCCGCAAGGGATCCAATTTCCGGTGCGATGCCCTGAGCCACCCTTGAGCAATGGGCGTATGCGGATCGAGGGCGCCCTGGAATGTCACTTCTCTGAAAGTGGGATCGAACACCCGGAACACCAGGAACATATCCGCATCCACGGTCGATGATGACACGAACAGCTTGGCCGCAATGGGGCCGGTGATTTCGGTTTCCGCATCAAGGGGCGCCGACAGGAAGGTGACGCCATCACCGAAGCCCCGGTAGCTTACCGCCCCCGCCCCCTCGCCAGGCGCCTCGGCCAGACCGTGGCCATCGGCTTGCAGATAGAACTTGGTCCATTTCGTGGCGGGGATCGGCCAGGCATCTTCGAAGCGCTCGACGAATTTGTCCTTGTGGCGGACCTGCAACTGCACCGGTTTCCGGTCCTGCCAGCCATTGTCTTCGCCCTTTAGGAAATGATCGAAAAACGCCAATTGCATTTCGCGGCCATAGTCGGTGTAAAATTCGCTCCAATGTTCGCGGCCATGGACTTCCAGCCATTTGTCTTTGCTGGCCGACTGGGTGAAACCCTCGAAGTTGCCGCGCGGATGCAGGCCCTGGCCGCCCCAATTGGCCGCCGACAGGATCGGCACCGTGATCAGGCTAAAGTCTGCCGTGCGCGAGGTCCAATATTCGTCGTCCATTTCATGGTCGCGGGCGGATTTCCCCAGGTCTTCCCGGTTGGCGCCCAGCTCCTCGGACGTCAGCTCGGCAGGGCCTGAAACCCATTCGCCGTTCATCGCCGAGCGCCAGCCCTTGGAGCCGAGCCCGTGCTGCACGGAGGAGACCTGCATATCGTACCAGTTGGTCATGAAGGTGCAGAGGATGCCGCCGTGATGGGACAATTCCCGGTACATATCCGCCGCCCCTTCCCAGGTGCAGATGGCTTTTAAGTGCGGCGGCGAAAGGGCGGCCACCTGCCAGGCATTCATGGCGTAGTAGCTGACCCCGCTCATGCCGATATTGCCGTCCGAGAAGTCTTGGCTGGCCGCCCACTCGATGCATTGATAGAGATCTTGCGCCTCGCCGGGCGACCACACCTCCACATAGCCGGGCGAGCGCCCGCAGCCACGGGAATCGACGCGCACGCAGACATAGCCTTTGGGCACCCATTTTTCCGGATCGGCCACTTCCCAGCTTTGAAATTCGTTGCTGGAGCCGGCGGCGACATCGGGATGGTTGGTGATCATCCGGTCCCAGGCGGTCTTGTAGCCGTCCTCGAACAACAAATATTTACCGTACGGCCCATAGGACAGGATCACCGGGTAGCGGCCGGGCTCTACCGGACGGTACACGTCGCACATGAGCTGGACGCCATCGTCCATGACAATCGGCACATCCCAATCGATGGCCATGGCGCGCCGGATTTCGGTCTTGAAGGCTTTCGAATTGTCTGGCGATTTTTGATCCATGATTTTTTGATCCCACTGGCGATAAACCAAGCGGGAGCACCCCTGATGCGGTCCAAACTTATAGCTAGGGATTTTTAGCCCGCCGCCCATCCATCGTCCAGCGAAAGCCAAGTCGCCAGTATTTTTTTGCGCGTGTGCCTTACGCCAAATTGGCCGGGACGACGGTTTTCATCTGATACTCGGTCCAGATATCTTCACACCAGAACATCGACAAGATCGCGGCGCTCTTGGTCTTGTGGGTTGATACACGATTGCCGTCGGCATGGCTGTCAACAACGCACCAACGCCCAATGGTTTCATCCTTCTGGTATTTAAAACGCATGCCAAATTCCTCATCCGGTGACGGAGATCTGTGTCTCCATATTTGATGAGGAACAGGATATCGGAGAAGCGTTGAAATCCGATTAATCCTGGGGAGATTTTTGGCTGCCGTCCCCCAAAGATACGTTGGCGCTAAACGAGACCCTCGAGAAGGTCGACCTGATTGGTCATTTCGTTGAGCACCACGGCGACGTTTTCGGTTGTCCTGCTGGTCAGCCCCGACAGCTGTTTGACCTCGCCGGCAACCACCGCGAACCCCTTTCCGGCATCACCCACCCGCGGCGCTCACGGTTTATTCGTTGTTCGCCAAGCTATCGTGAGGATTTGTATCGCCGGTGATTTCGATCGCTTCGTTATCTTTTGGCAAGCTCGGCTCCGATAAATATAGCGGAATAGGCTTCGCATTATATGTGTACGGATGCATCGATATTCCAGGTTTTACCCGCTTTGGGATAACAGCCGGAACAGCGACTTCTGCTATCTCCGCCAGGCGGTTGGCATTGGAAATTGGGCACGGATGCGTTCAACGTAAAGTGAATTGCGCAATTATGACTTGGCGATTTAGATTTGTCTTAACTTCAATGTGGATCAAATACGGGAAATGTGCCCCGATGAATAAAATCAGAACGGTATTGTTATTTGTGGCGCTGGTATTGGCGCTGGCGTCACTTGCAGCAGTGCCGGCCCTCGCCGATCCCGCGCCTCAGACCACACCGACACCCATCGTAAAACCAGCAAGCCCGGGCGGATCAGAATTACCAGACGTCTGACTGCTCGGCTGATGCCGCCCGTGCGACGGTGCACTGCTTCAAAAAAATGATTAATCTGACGGTGCCGAACAAAGGCGCGCCCTTAAAGCCGGACATCCTTTAGCTGGAATACATCGGCGGCACTCAATTCCAGGCTCGATAAGACAACCGCGGCGATGACCGATACGACAATCACGGCAACGACGCTGTATGTAAAAGCTTTCACTTTTCTATCTCCTGATACTTCCGCGCAAACCTTCCGTCAGCTGGCGGTTGGGAATACTGTCATAGGTTCCCGGCAATTTGCGGCCGCTTGATCCATGGCGGAACTGGGGTATGCGCTTTCCGGATTCTGCGTCGATCACGATGGTGTTGATCTGGAACGCGGTGTTGAAGTTGCCGCCGTTGTACATGATCCTAACGAAAAAGACCACGCGCTCGCCATCCTTGCCGGGCGTGATCTTGATGACCTTTACATCGTAATCGTTTTCGACGGCGGCGCGCACCTTGGCCTCGCTCATTAACGCCCAAGACGGGCGCGGCGTGGCGCTTAAAACCAAACCGGCTAACAGACCGGCACACAAAAATATTTTGAGCAGCGGCATGGGCCTGTTACTCATGGGCCGGCTGTTCCGGCTGACTGTCCCGCTTGATCACGATGGGTTCCGGTTCCGGCTCGCCCTTCAGTTCCGCGACCCAGGCCGAATGGTGCTCACGCGCCCAGTTTTCATCGACCTCGCCGGACCACATAGCGCTAACGGCGCCTTCCATGCCGAGTGTGCCAATATAAATATGGGCGATGATCAATGCCGTCATAAGCAAGGCCAGAATGGCGTGCCAGGCCTGCATGAACTGCATTTCTTCGATCGGCTCCAGGGTTGCCGGCAAATCGAAGCCGATAGAATTCAACAGCTGGAAGGTCGGTGCGAAGGGGGCAAACTCAAACGGGAACAACAAGGCGATGCCGCTATAGGATAGCGAGCCGCCAGCCAGAATCACGGCCCAGAATATGACTTTCTGGCCGGTATTGAATTTCCGGGCGGGCGGGTGGACATCGTCGCTGAACATGCCGCCACCGGTTTGGATCCATCCGGCGTCGTATTTGTCCCAGATATTATACCGGAGCCAGATCACGATCATCAGCAGGATGCCGAGGATAAAGGCGAATGCCGTATAATTGTGGAGAATTTTGCCCCACACGGTGATCACCGAAAACGCGTCTTTGCCGATCAACGGGATTAGCAGCGTCCGGCCATACATGAGGTTGAGACCGGTCAGCGCCAGGATAACAAACGGCACCGCCGTCAGCCAATGGGCGAAGCGTTCCAAGGTACTGAAGCGCATGATCGTGTTGCCGGACCAGCCGGCGCTGATACGGATACGGCCGCGCTGGAAATAGAATATGGCCAGCACAACGACCACCGCCAAAAGCAGCCAGCCACCGAAGCTCGCCATCGGGCCGGTGCGAAAGGTGCGCCATTTCCAGCCCCGCGTTTGCACCAGAACCGCGGAATTCTTATCCGGGATTGAAACCTGTCCGCGGGCACCGTGGCGAATTTGGCCCCAGACGGTCGGATCGCTCAATTGCGGCGCTATGTTTTCGGGTAGCGTCGCCGGTTCGCCCCATTTTTGCGAAGCCGGAGGCCGCACGCTGGAGCCCGGTGCGCGCGGCGCGATGCCCGTTGCAAATCCCGGCGGCACGGACAATTCCTTTATTTGGCCGGCGTCCTGGGCGAAGGCTGGATTTCCGGCGCTCAAATAACCGGCGAATCCTGCGGCCAATCCCAGAATAAGAGCCAGACCAAAAGCCATAAATTTTTGATGTGTCGTGGCCAGCATTTCCGTCATCGCTTCCCTTTCGGCGAACGGAGCCGCGCTTCGGCGCCCCCCTGTCATATCTATTTTTCGCGCAATGCCTGCTATGGATAGATTTCCCGCAACGTTCCAACCGAACGCTGCGGGTCCTCTATTCAAACGCACCGTACCGGGTGGTGTTCCCGGACGGATTTCTACGGCCTGGGTTGGCCCTTTCTTTGATAGGCCGTTCCCCAACCCCAAGCGCCCGATCCAAAGCCGCGGGCAACGACACGCTCCCGGTAGATATCGGAAACCTTGTTGCCGTCACCGGCCAGCAGCGCCTTGGTCGCGCACATTTCCGCACACAGCGGCAGTTTGCCTTCGGCAAGACGGTTGCGGCCATATTTTTGGAACTCAGCCGCTGAATGGTCTTCCTCGGGTCCGCCGTTGCAGAACGTGCATTTGTCCATTTTGCCGCGGCTGCCGAAGTTGCCGGCTTGCGGATATTGCGGTGCGCCAAACGGACAGGCGTACAGGCAATAACCGCACCCGATGCACAGATCCTTGGAATGCAGGACGACACCGTCGTCGGTCTGGTAGAAGCAATCCACCGGACAGACGGCCATGCAGGGTGCGTCCGAGCAATGCATGCAAGCGACCGAGACCGACCGCTCACCCGGTTTGCCGTCGTTCAGCGTCACCACCCGGCGCCGGTTGACACCCCAGGGCACTTCGTTTTCGTTTTTGCACGCAACCACGCAGGCATTGCATTCGATACAGCGTTCGGCGTCACTCAGAAATTTCATTCTAGCCATTGTTCATCTCCTCACGCTGCTTCAATCCGACACAGGGAGGCTTTCGTCTCCTGCATCTGGGTGACGGAGTCATAACCGTAGGTCAACACGGTGTTGGCCGCCTCGCCAAGGACGTAGGGGTCGGAACCCGGTGGATATTTGTCACGCAAATCCTTGCCTTGGAATTGTCCGGCGAAGTGGAATGGCAAAAAGGCAACGCCCGACGCCACACGCGCGGTGACCATAGCCTTGACTTTGATCTTCGAGCCTTCCGGTCCGTGCACCCAAACGGATGCGCCATCGCGGACGCCGATATTGTTCGCATCGACCGTATTGATCTCCACGAACATTTCCTGCTGCAACTCGGCCAGCCATGGGTTGGACCGGGTTTCGGCACCGCCACCCTGATATTCCACCAAGCGTCCCGAGGTGAGAATGGTCGGGAAATCCTTGGAGAAATCCTTCTTCTGGATACTCGCGTACAAGGTCGGAAGACGGTAGTTTCTGGTATCCTTGTAAGTGGGATAGTCGGCAACCAGATCGCGCCGGTTGGTATAGAGAGGTTCGCGGTGGATGGGCACCGGGTCGGGGAAAGTCCAGACCACGGCCCGCGCCTTGGCGTTGCCGAACGGGGCCGCGCCATGCTTGATCGCCACCCGCTGGATACCGCCGGAAAGATCGACCTTCCAGTTGGTTTTGTCACCGGCAATCTTCTCAATCGACGCCCGTTCCGCCGCCGTCAAATCACCGTCCCAGCCGAGCTTCTTGAGCATGGCCATGGTAAATTCCGGATGGCCATCCTTGATCTCCGAGCCAACCGGGAACGAACCTTCGGCCAAAAGATTTTCACCGTTGCGCTGAACCCCGAAACGCGCCCGGAAGTTCAATCCGCCCTCGGCCACCGGGCGCGACGTATCGTATAGGATGGGTGTGCCCGGATGTTTCATCTCCGGGGTACCCCAGCAGGGCCACGGCAAGCCGTAGAATTCGCCGTCCACCGGACC
>CAUZTZ010000173.1:0-8849 GCA_963582805.1 Alphaproteobacteria bacterium | reverse complement strand
TTAACCTAAAGTTGTCCACGTAACGATCGAAAAATAATGGGCCGTTGTAACGGATCGGTCCAACGAACCCGCCGCACTCTCCACACCGAACGCCGAGTAGATTCGCGCAAATTGAAGAATTACGCTGGTTGACCATGAAGTGAGCAGCAAAATTCCCGTCCAGTTACTGGTGTCAGAATGTGCAATATCAGCGATAACAGCGACGAGTATCAGAGCGGCCACAAGGCAGGTCGCATATATTTGCAAAATTGGCCATTCCCGAATAGCCTCGTCCGGTATGTTATAAGATATCCGGATGATAATTAACGTAGTCACAACGGCGAACCACGCGACTATCGACGTAATTCTTATATGTACCGTCAAACCGACACCCTTCGCCAAAATCAAGCAAGAAGCAATTTATCACCGAGAATTATTTCACATATCGTGTGAACGCGGAAGATAAAATTAGCGTAAAAATTGTTTAGTTTGAGCCCGCGCCCACTCCCAAAAAACAATTTGTCACACATCTCCGCTGGCTTCCGTCTAATAGGTTGAGTGCGAAAATTTGTTCAACCAATCAGGAGAGACGCCGATGTACAGACTTTATCATTATCCCTATTCCCAACATTCCCGCCGGGTGGTGTCGTTGCTGGAAGAAGCCGGGCTCGATTACGAGACCGTGCCTCTGGCCATGGACCAGGGCGCCCACATGGGCCCAGAATACCTCGCCATTAATCCCAACCACCAAATTCCGACCCTCATGGACGGCGAAATCAAAATCCATGAAAGCAACGCTATCCTCCGCTATCTGTGCTTCAAGCATGATCTGGACGACTGGTACCCCACCGATCTGGCGGCCCGCGCGTCGGTCGAGCAGTGGCTGGACTGGAACCAGTGCCGATTGTCACCGGTGGTCATCGATATCGTGCTGAACACGGTGTTCATGGGCGACGGCGGCGACCAACACGCCGCCGAGCGGGGACGCCGCGCCTTGCCCGAACTGGCCCAAATTCTGGAAGCGGGGCTGGAGGCGCAGCCATAGCTTGGCGGCAATGCACCGAGCATCGCCGATCTGTCGGTGGCCGCCAACATTTTCCATCTCGGATTTGCCGAGGCGCGCCCCGATGGCCATAATATCGGCGCCTGGTTTGCGCGTATGTCGGGGCTGGCCGGGTTCCAAAAATCCCTGCCGGAAGCGGCCTGAGATTGAAGCGGATGGACAATGGTGAAATAGACGGGCTGGTCAGGAAAGCTCAAGGCGGCGACAAGGCATCGCTGCAGGAACTGGTGGGCGTCATCCAGGATGATGTCTACCGCCTGGCCTTGCGCATGCTCTATGATCCCGACGATGCCGGCGATGCGGCCCAGGAAATCCTGATCCTGGTGGTTACCAAGCTGTCCACCTTTGAATTTCGGAGCGCGTTTCGCACCTGGATGTACCGGGTGGCCGCCAACTATTTGATCGGCGCCAAGAAAAATCGGGACAAGGACCCGAAACTGTCCTTCGACGATTATCGCCAGGACCTGGAAAGCGACCTCGCCGAAAGCGGAGATCATGCGGGCGATGCCGAACACCAGGTCCTTTTGAACGAGGTGCGTATATCCTGCACCATGGCGATGCTGTTGTGTTTGGACGCCAAGCACCGGCTGGCCTATATCCTCGGCGATATTATGGAGCTGGATCACGCCGAGGCGGGCGCGGCGCTTGCCATCTCGCAAGCGAATTTTCGCAAACAATTGTCCCGGGCGCGAACCAAGGTGGTGGATTTCACGTCCAAAAGCTGCGGGCTGGTGAGCGATGACGCAAAATGCAGCTGCGCGAAAAAACTGCCGGGCGCGGCGCGGCCGCGTCGATGGCGGCGATATTCGCTATGCGGATCAGTCAGAGGAAAGCTATGGCGACGTTCGGGCGCGCATTCGGGGCTTGCGCGGAGAATTGCGCACCCTCGAATTACAAACATCGATGCCCCGGTTCAAAAGCCCCGATGATTTCGGCGATATGGTCGAGAAATTGTTGGAAGGCGCTTAGTTCTTGATCACTTCGGTCAATTGGATAGCCAGGCGGTCTTCGACCACCACCACTTCGCCCTTGGCGATCAATTGGCGCTCGGCGCGGATATCCACCGGCTCGCCGATAAGGCGGTCCAATTCGACAACCGCGCCCCGGCCCAGTTGCAGAATTTGCGAGACCTTCAAATCGGCGGTGCCAAGCACGGCGACGATATCGATATCCACATCCAGGATGGCGCCTTCGCGGGATTCCGACTGGCTGAGGAAGGCGGCGCCGAGGGAATCGCTCATATCCAAGTCGCGCTTCGCCGGTCCCCTGTCTTCGCTTGGCGCCGGCTCTTCGCTCGCCGCCAGTGCGTCCAGCATATTTTCATCAGACATGTGCGCCACCAAACCCATCAAGGGCCCAAAATTGGTTTCCGGCCTATTCTAACATAACCGCCGGTTTCGGGCGAGCCTTGTTCCGGTCCAGGCCCGCCCATTACACCTAACGCAAATTGGTTAACGCGGCATTGAAGAACGCTTAGGCCTAGTCGCTGCGGCGCAGCATGGGTCCGAGCAGCTTGCCGCCAAATATATGCACATGGAAATGGGGCACTTCCTGCATGCCGTCGCTGCCGTGGTTGACAAGGATGCGGTAGCCGGGCTCATCCAGCTCCAATTGCCTGGCGACGATGCCGACGGCGCGGAAGAAACCGGTGATTTCGGCGTCCGTGGCGTTGCCGGTAAAATCATCGATGGACGTATAGGGGCCCTTGGGAATGACCAGCACATGGATCGGTGCTTGTGGGTTGATATCGTTAAAGGCGAAGGCGTGGTCGTCTTCATAGACCTTGGCGCAGGGAATCTCGCCTCTCAGAATTTTGGCGAATACATTCTCGTCGTCATAGGCCATGGATAAACCCCCATTACGCGCTATTTACCCCGGGACTGCTTTTCCTCGATCCCGGAAAGCCCCTCGCGGCGGGCCAGCTCGGCCCACACATCGGCGGGCTGAATTCCCTCCAACGCCCAGAGAACCATAAGATGATACAACAAATCGGCGCTTTCGGCGATCACTTCGGTGCGCCCCTCGGCCAGGGCGGCGGTCAGAACCTCGGCCGCCTCCTCGCCGATCTTGCGGGCAATCTCCGGCTTGCCGGCGGCCAACAGCTTGGCGGTGTAGGAACTTGTCTCATCGCCGCCTTTGCGGCTTTCGATCACCGCAAACAGGCGCGCCAGAATATCCGGCGAATTGTTGCTTTCTGTCATAACGCTCATTCCTATATATCGAGCCTAACTTCAAGCCCGGCGGCGCGCATATGGGCCTTGGTCTCGGCGATACTATAGGTGCCGAAATGAAAAATCGAGGCGGCCAGCACGGCGCTGGCATGGCCTTCTTTGACCCCGTCCACCATGTGATCAAGGGTGCCGACTCCGCCCGACGCAATCACCGGGATCGGCACCGCATCGGCAATGGCGCGGGTCAGTTCCAGGTCGAACCCAGCCTTGGTGCCGTCCCGGTCCATGGAAGTAAGCAGCAATTCGCCGGCGCCAAGCTCGGCCATGCGCTGCGCCCAGCCGACAGCCTCGATACCGGTTTCCCGGCGCCCGCCATGGGTAAACACTTCGAACGCTGTTTCGCCGTCACGGACCACCCGCTTTGCGTCGATGGCAACGACGATGCATTGGCTGCCGAATTTGAGCGCCGCCTCACCGACGAAATCGGGGTTGGTAACGGCGGCGGTATTGATTGCCGTCTTATCGGCCCCGGCCAGCAAAAGATTTCTTATATCGTCCAGATTGCGGACGCCGCCGCCCACCGTGACCGGCATGAAGCATTGCTCGGCGGTGCGCCGCACCACATCAAATATGGTATCGCGCTCCTCGTGGCTGGCGGTAATATCCAAGAAACATAATTCGTCGGCGCCGGCGGCATCATAGACGCGCGCTTGGCCCACCGGATCGCCGGCATCGACAAGATCGACGAAGTTGACGCCCTTGACGACGCGGCCCTTGTCCACGTCCAGACACGGAATGATGCGTGTGGTCAGCATGGATTTTAAGCCCCCTCGCCCGCCAGCAAGGCCCCGGCGGCGGCCGGATCGATACGCCCGTCATAGACGGCGCGGCCCGAAATGACGCCGTCCAGAATATCGCCGCCGGCGTCTTTCAATGCGGCCAGATCCGCCATGGACGCGACGCCGCCGGACGCGATCACCGGCGTATTTATGGCGCGTGCCAGCGCCAATGTGGCGTCGATATTGGGTCCCTGCATGGCGCCGTCACGCTCGATATCCGTATAGATGATGGCGGCGGCGCCGGCGTCTTCGAATTTCAAGGCCAGCCGGGGCGCCTCCATGTCAGAGGTTTCGGCCCAGCCTTCGGTGGCGACGCGCCCGTCCCTGGCATCGATGCCGACGGCAACCCGGCCCGGATATTTTTTGCATGCCGTGATCACCAGCTCCGGATTTTTCAAAGCCGCGGTGCCGAGGATCACCCGGGCCACGCCTTTATCCAGCCACAGGGCCACGGTCTCCAAATCCCGGATACCGCCGCCGAGCTGGATGGGAATATCCACATTGGCCAGGATCGCTTCCACCGCCGCAGCATTGACCGGGGCGCCGGCGAAGGCGCCGTTCAAATCCACCACATGCAGCCAGGCACAACCGGCATCAGCGAATTTGCGCGCCTGGCCGGCCGGGTCATCGGCGAACACCGTGGCCTGATCCATCTCGCCGCGCAGCAAGCGCACGCATTGGCCGTCCTTCAGATCGATGGCCGGATAAAAAATCATGGCCGCCACCCAAGAAACGCCGACAAAAACGCCAGGCCGAAGCGCTGGCTTTTTTCCGGATGGAACTGGGTGCCGATCATATTGGCGCGCCCGACCATGGCGGTCAGCGGCCCGCCGTAATCGACGTGCGCCAGCACGTGGCCCGCATCATCGGCGCGAAAGCCGTAGCTGTGCACAAAATAGGCGTGATCGCCGGGGCGCAATCCGGCCAGCACCGGGTGCGATGCGGCATCAAATTGCAAGCCGTTCCATCCCATATGGGGGATTTTTAAAGTCTTGTCCGCGGGCGCGATGGCCGCCACTTCACCCGGAATCCATCCGAGCCCGTCGCAATCTCCATGCTCGCGCCCAATGCTCGCCAAAAGCTGCATGCCGACGCAGATGCCGAGGAACGGTTTGCCGCCGCCGATTACCTCGGCGTTCAGCGCATCGACCATGCCGGCCACCCCATCTAGGCCGAGACGGCAATCCCGGAAAGCGCCGACGCCGGGAAGGATGATGTGGCTGGCCGAGCCCAATTCCGCCGGATCGTTGCTGACCAGCACGTCGCCGCCGCCCCTATCATCGGCGGCCCGCTGCGTGGCCTTTTCCGCCGAGCGCAGATTGCCCGAACCGTAATCGATGATCACCACTTTAAGCGCGCTCATGATCGGTTGCCCGCCTCGAAATAGCGGAGGATCGCGGTCTCGCCGGTCGCCGCGATCACCGGCGCTCGCATCGCAAAACCTTGGGCCGACAGTTTGGCGCGGCGCATATCGTTGGCGGTCCAGCCGATGGTGGCGGCCAGGCCCAATGACGCTACCGACGACGACAAAGCATCGGCGCCAGCCAGCGCCAGGCCTACGCCGAGGACCGTATTGGCGGCGAAAAATATCAGCGCCGCCAGCCATAGCCGATGCCAAAGGGCCCAAAAAACGGACAATATGAATGCCGGCCAGGAAAACCCTTCCTTGACCGCTTCCGCGCCCGGTACCGCATCAATCCCTTTTAAGAGGGACGGCGTGAAGACCGTATAGATGCGCACCCGCCTCTATGCCTTTCATGAAAGTCCGGAAATCCAGTCTGGTCAGTTGGCGTCCGACAATACGCCCTTGGTGGACGGCACCGAGCTGGGCGCGCCGGCATCGATACTGATCGCCTGGCGCAAGGCGCGGGCCAGCCCCTTGTACAGGGATTCGACAATATGGTGAGAGTTCTCGCCATAAAGGGATTCCATATGCAAGGTCAGCCCCGCCGCCTGGGCGAAGGCCTGAAACCATTCCTTGAATAATTCCGTATCCATCTCGCCCAGCTTGGGCGCCGTAAACGAAACATTCCAGATCAGGTATGGCCGGTTCGAACAATCAACTACGACCCGGCTCAAAGCTTCGTCGAGGGGAACCAGGGCGGCGCCATAGCGGGTAATGCCGGCCCGGTCGCCGAGGGCCTGCTTGACCGCCTGGCCGATGGCGATGCCGGTATCTTCGGTGGTGTGGTGAAAATCGATATGCAGATCACCCTCGGCCTTCACCGTCAGATCGATCAACGAATGGCGGGAAAATTGTTCCAGCATGTGATCGAGGAAACCGATGCCGGTGGCAACGTCGTAGGCGCCGCTGCCGTCCAAATTGACTTCGGCCGCAATACGGGTTTCCTTGGTATTCCGCTCAACACGCGCCTGGCGCATGGGACCAACTCCGATGATTTCAGTTTCTGCCGGAAATGCGGGCGCACTTGTAGCAAGTTCGCGCCTCGTTCGCCACCCTTAACAATTAATCGTGGGCAATGGTCCGCTGCCATTGACCGGAGCACCAATAAAAACTAAGTCCTCTAGATACCAGGGTAGCCCAGTGGGCCGTCCGAAACATAAAATAAGAAGGAACGGATGTAATGTCGGATAATTCCGGCCCCAACTGGCACGGCACCACCATCTTGTGCCTGCGCAAAGGCAACGAAGTCATCGTCGCCGGCGATGGCCAGGTCTCCATGGGCGACACGGTGGTCAAATCCAACGCGGTTAAAGTGCGCCGCATCGGCTCCAGCGGCAATGTGATCGCCGGGTTCGCCGGCGCCACCGCCGATGCCTTTACCCTGTTTGAGCGGCTCGAAGCCAAGCTGGAACAGCATCCGGGCCAATTGACCCGGGCCTGCGTCGAGCTGGCCAAGGATTGGCGCACGGATCGCTATTTGCGCCGCCTGGAAGCCCTGATGGCGGTGGCCGATGAAAAAGTCTCCTTGATCGTGTCGGGCACCGGCGACGTGCTGGAGCCGGAAGACGGCATTATCGGCATTGGCTCGGGCGGCAATTATGCTTTGGCGGCAGCGCGGGCATTGATCGATCAGGATGGGCTGGAGCTGGAAGCCATCGCGCGGCGTTCCATGGAAATCGCCGCCGGCATTTGCGTTTACACCAACGGATCCGTCGTTATCGAGAAAATCACCCAATCATGACCAATTTTACCCCCCGCGAGATCGTCTCCGAGCTTGACCGTTTCATCATCGGCCAGGACGACGCCAAACGCGCCGTCGCCGTCGCCCTTCGCAACCGCTGGCGGCGCCAGCAATTGCCGGAAGAGCTGCGCGAAGAGGTGTTGCCGAAAAACATCCTGATGATCGGCCCCACCGGCGTCGGCAAGACCGAAATTGCCCGCCGTCTGGCCAAGCTGGCGCAAGCGCCGTTCATCAAGCTGGAGGCGACCAAGTTCACCGAAGTCGGCTATGTGGGCCGCGATGTGGAATCCATCGTCCGCGATCTGGTCGAGATCGCCATCCACGAAACCCGCGAGCGGCAGCGCAAACAGGTGACCGCGCGCGCCGAAATGAATGCCGAGGAACGGGTCCTGGATGCCCTCGTGGGCGATAACGCCAGCCCCGATACCCGCCAGAAATTCCGCAAGATGCTGCGCGAGGGCCAGCTCGCCGACAAAGAGATCGAGATCGAGGTGGCCGAGCAATCGTCCATGAACCTGCCCACCTTCGACATACCCGACATGCCCGGCGCACAGATGGGCATGATCAATCTCGGCGATATGATGGGCAAGGCTTTCGGCGGCGGGCGCACCACGCCGAAGCGCATGAGCGTCGATGATTCCTACACCATTTTATTGGCCGAGGAAGCCGACAAGCTTCTGGACGACGAAGCCGTTGTCCGCGACGCCATCGAGGCCGTGGAAAATAACGGCATTGTCTTCCTGGACGAGATCGACAAGATCACCACCCGCTCGGAGCGCGGCGGCGGCGATGTCAGCCGCGAGGGCGTGCAGCGCGATCTGTTGCCGCTGATCGAGGGCACGACCGTGAACACCAAGCATGGCACGGTGAAGACCGATCATATTCTGTTCATCGCCTCGGGCGCCTTCCATTTGGCAAAACCGGCCGATTTGTTACCGGAGTTACAGGGCCGCCTGCCCATCCGGGTCGAGCTTGCAGCGCTGACCACGGAAGATTTGGTACGCATTCTGGTCGAGCCGGAGGCCAGCCTGATCACCCAATATATCGCGCTGATGGAGACCGAGGAGGTGAGCCTGATTTTCACCGATGATGCCATCGATGCTTTGGCCAAGCTGGCCGCCGACATCAATTCAACGGTGGAAAACATCGGCGCAAGGCGTCTGCACACGGTGATGGAGAAATTGTTGGAAGAGATCAGCTTCACCGCCACCGACCGCGGCGGCGAAACCATCACCATCGACGCCAAGATCGTCCAGGAACGGGTCGGCGAATTGTTAAAGGACGGCGATCTTTCGAAGTTTATTCTTTAGGGGGGGCCTATCCGCTCACTTCCTTTTGAGAGAGGGACACGCTTCGTGGGAATATTGAGAAACAACGATTGTTCCAGGACCGGTTCAACCCAGAATAAAGCTGGTTTTTCCCAAGTTGCTGGAACTGTAATTTTATAAATCCCGGCGCTGTCATAAACCCTGTCTCCAGAAACAATATATAATTCAATTAGATATTCCCCAGCGACTGGTAGTTCTAGGGTCCAGACTCATTCAAATCCAGTAACAGATTAGGGCCGCGAGACACAGAGCGGCAAGGAAGTTGTTTGCATTTTTGTCGTACCGGGTGGCGATGCGGCGAAAGTCTTTGAGACGCCCAAACA
>CAUZTZ010000172.1:0-8950 GCA_963582805.1 Alphaproteobacteria bacterium | reverse complement strand
TGCCCAGCAATTGGCCGAGCCCGCCCAGCAATCTGGCATCGACGGCGCGGGGAAATATGCGCACCGAGGAAACCTTGGCGCGCCGGAGCCGCTGCAGGGCCCGCAATTCGGACGCTTCTTCTGGCGACAGGCGGCCCGAAACCTGGCGCACGAAGCCGGAATAGCGGTCCAGATTGATGCGCCACGGGCGGGCGCCACCGCTGGCCGTATAGAGCTGGCCGGCGCCGTCCATGACCGCCGTCTTCATGCCGTAACAGGCGGTGAAGCGCCGGTACAATTGGTCCGAGGCGCGCACCGAGTTGGGCCAGGCAAGCTCGATCTCCGGGCCCTTGCCATGTTCGAGAATACGTAAAGCAACCCGGCCCGAATTGGCCGCCTTGGCGCTCACTTCGATTTTAGCGGGCCTCGGCGCCGGTTTGGGGCGCTCTTGGATTTGTTTTTGAGCGGCGCGTTGCGCCTTGAACTTGGCCAGGGCGTCAAATTTTTCTGGCTTCGGCGGCGCGGTGCGAGCGCGAAAGGCCTGCATGTCAGGCTCCGGCTCCGGCGGCTTCTGCACCGAAGGCTTAGCGGGCGTTACAGGTGCTGGCTTTAGAACCTTGGGCGCCGGTTTCAGAACGGCCTTCATGACCGGCTTGGGCGCCGCTTTGGGGCTCGGACGCAACGGCTCGATCCTGGGTTCGGCCTTCAATGGCGGCGGCATGGCTTTGATAGGTTGCGGTTGCGGCGCCGGGGCCGGTTTGATTTGCCGGGTTGGTGCGGGAGCAGGCGCAGGTGTAGGCGGCGGCGGCAGAAGGACCGCCTGAAGGTGAGGTTTGGCGGCCGTCTCGGCGGGCATTTCCGCTTGGCGTTCCGGCGCTTGGCGCGCTTTGACCGGCGCCGGCTGATCTTCCGTCCATTGGAGGACCATCCAGGCGCCGATCAGGAGGCTAAGAGCGGTTGAGATGCCGGCTATGATACGGTCGCGGCGCATGGTTCTAGTTCGTCAGCTTGTCGGCGAAGAAGATTTCCATGTCCTGAACCAGCCGGTTCAATTCCCGTGCCCGTTGACGGGGAGTCATGAATTTCGGCGCCGGCGCGGTCGCGGTCTTCTGGGCGGTAACGATAGCCTTGCCGGTACCTATCGGGGCGGCTGGCGGCGGCGCCTTGTGCACGGCCACCACCTGAACCTCCTTGGCGGCGGTCAAGACCGGGGCTTTTTTCACCGGCGCGGGCTTCGGCGCGGGCGCGGCCTCTTGAACGGCCGGCTTGGGCTCGGCGGCGGCGATTTTTTTGGGCTCATCTTCGGTGAATTCGTTATCCACCATGGAGAAGAACTTTTCCGCCTCGTTCATGCGCTTGGCATAGACTTCGTCGTAAAGTTGTTTGGCTTTGGCGGCGATATCTTCTTTTGCGGCGACAGGCGCCGCAATAACCGTGTCGGTTTTGAAGAAATCGGCGCCGCCGGGGCCAATAGCGAGATAGGCCAGAGCGCCGATCACGACGACATTGAACATCAGGAATTTCATGATTGCTCTCCAATGCGAAGGGTTACAGGTGAGGATTTCAAATAGACGTCGGTGATGTGGATGACGGCGCGCAAGGCAGCGGACACCGGCAGGCCGATCACCGTGGTCATGAAGGCAAGGCTGAAGTGGGACGTCAGGTCGCCAATGATCGATTGTACGGTTTCGGCGTTGACCTCTTGGCCCGCCAGGGTGCCAATGCCGAGGCTGATGCCCAACAATGTATAGGTGAGGGCAATTGTGGCGACGCCGCCGGCCAGATGCACCGCCGCTTCCAGCCAGACATCGCCGTTCAGGCCGGCTTTGCGCCGTTCAACAAGGCGCACCAGGCAATAGGCGAAGCCGGCCAGCATGGCGGCCAAAAGCACCATGAAGGTGACCGAGAATACTTCGCGCGCCCAATCGGCGATCTCGCGAAGCCCCAGCCCCATGACGCTGGAGGCAACCGCGGCGCCTAACACCGCGGTACCGAGGATCAGGCTGATACTCTTCGAGCCCGATCCGGCGATGGTCAGAATGTTTCCCATCTGCTTAGCGCCTAGCGGCGCCGCGTGGTGGCCGACATGACCGTCTGCGTGGAAACGCCGATCTGTTCCAGCCAGGAATCGAGCACGTTCAGGTTCTTCTCCACCGACGCGTGGATCAGGAAAGACAGATCATAGTTTTCGAACAAACGCCGCACGTTGCGGGTGTTGCGGCCTTTGAGGCTGGGATCGCGCAAGGCCATGCGTTCGAGATCCACCAGGCGGCGCTTGAACATTTCCACCTTGGCGTGGCGCTCGTCGGTTTTCAGTTCCGGGTTGAGCATGGTCTCAATAGCGATGGCACGCTCGCGCTCCAGATTTTCGACGGTGCCCGCGTTGGCGGCGGGCGCGAAACTGATGGCCGCTGCGGCAACAGCCATGGCGGCCGTCAGGGACAGGACTTTCAGGTTCAATGAATGCGACATGACGATAACTCCTTAAATGTGGTTCAGTTGCTGAGGAAAATATTGACGGCCTTGTTGACGGTGCCTTCACCGGGGCTGTCGCTGTCGGCCAAGTCCGCATCCAGCGTCATCTCGGAAAGAGCCAGCGCATCGAAGGCGACGTTTTTCGCCATATAGCCGAGGATGGTGTCTTCCTGATTGAGAAGCGCCATGTCGGCCTGCGCGCCGGCCAGAAGATGGCGCACATATTCGGACTTGGTCAGCGCCTGGCCGCCGACTTCGGCATTGCTGTTCATCTTGTGGTTTTTGATGCGCGCATACAGCTTTTCGATGTTCGCCATGTTTTCGGAATACTTGACCGTATATTTGCTTTCCGTGCCCGACGATGCCTTGAAGATGGCCACGTCCACATTGTCGAACGAGGACTTGAACCGGGTGCGCGCCGCATCCTGGCGCTTGATCAGATCGCGCCGCTGCGGGGTCAACGAGGCTTGCCGCTCGCCCATGGTCTTCAGCATCCGCTCGAACAATTTCTGCTTGGTCAAAAGATGCTTTCTTTGCAGATCGTTCTTTTGCGCGACCATCTCGATATAGGCGCGCTTCTCGGCCAAAAGCTGATGCCGCAATTCGGTCCGGGTCTCGCCCTCGGCGGTGTCGATGGCGCGCTTTAAATCGACAAGCGTGGCGATTTTCAAGTGCTCGTCATCTTGCAGCGACTGGATCGCCAGACCAAGTCCGGATTCGCGGAAATCATGTTCGATGGATTTCTTGAACACGGTCGATGGCAGCTTGACCAATTTTTCCGATGCCCGTGGGCTCCAGCTGGGGTTGCCGCCATTGGTCGCCGCATTTGCGGGCGCGATGGCGATAGAGCCGGCGATCAGGGCCGCCAGGGCGACCCCATACATAAGACGGCTAAGCGGGGTAAAGGTTGCGTTCGAATTGGACATGGTACTCTCCTTTCGTGCCGATGAGACCCTAGTTGGTCTTCCAATAGCGGACCCGGCGCAGTTCCGACTTCACCGTGGAATTGACGTTGGCGACGGAGAACTCACCGAGCGCGGTGTAATCACGAAGACCCAACAGAATCTCCATGGTATCGACGAACGACGAGCCGTCGGCGTAATAGAGATCCTTGTCGGCGAATGTGGCTTTGAACTTTTCCAGATTGGCGCGGGCCTTGACCACGTCACCGCCCTTGAAATGGTTCTGCACGCCGAGGGCATAATTGCGCATGCGCTCTTCGACAGGCACCAGGGATGCGCGCTCGCCAAGACCGGCTTCACACTTGGCGAGAAGCTGGGCGCTTTGGCTATAACGGGCCGGCGCATTTTCGGTGCGGGCGCTTTGATCGGCCACCATGGCATCGTTGTTGCACTGGCGGTACTCGCGAACGGCGCTGATATTTTCGAAATTGGCGACGCGGCTGCCGATAGCGGGATAGTTATCGCCGGTGGCCATGTTGCAGGCGGCGAGGCCGACGGCGGCGACGGCCAATATGGCGGTCCGGCGGGCCCGGGATTGCAGAGACTTGGTAACTTTGGTCATGGGATAAACCTCCTTATTAAAAGCTCCACCCGTTATGGCGGGGCCAGGGAGGTTTTTTATGATCGCGGCGAAATTTAAATTATTGGGCGCTGATGCGGTGGCTGTGGATCACCAAACGGATCTGCTTATCCGCCAATTCCTGAACGGCGGCTTTGAGATCACCCAGCCCTTGCAGGCGCGTCAATTCCAGCCCGAGGGGCTTATCCGACGACAGCACGGCGAGATCATAGACGAGGGGCACATCCGCCTTTATGGGAAGCTGGATGGTCCAGGTTTGGACGCCGTTGACCGGCTGGCTGCCCGCCAGGGCGGCCGGTTTTTTGGAGGCTTGTACGAAGCGCCCCGACTTCAGGCGCAAAAACGCCGCCAGATACTTGCCTGCGCCATCGAATTCAAAGCGGAGGCCACAGGTATCGCGGCGTTTGCTTTGCCCGTGGCCGCCGCCCGCAATTTGCGGGGCCGGCTTTAACACCGGCTCGGCACCGCCGAAATGAACTTGCATGCAGGTTGCGCCGGCGGGCGGCGCCAGGCGCACGATGGCTACGGTGATTTTCGGCGGCTCCGGTAATTTCGGCGGCGGCGGCTTTGGCTTCGGCTTTGGCTTTGGCTTTGGCTTGACGATGGCCACCGGCGGCGGCGGCGCTGGGACCGGTTTCACTTTGGGCGTGGGCGGAGTTGGTGCGGGCGCGGGCGCGGGCGGAGCGGGCTCTTCTTGGGCCACCTGGACGCCGGCCATTATTTTAAGCTTTTCGCTCCATTCGGCGAATTTTTCCGGTTGCAGCGCCGCAAATACCGCGCCGCCGGCCAATACCAAAATAAGAACGGCCAAGGCAATGTTGCGCGCCGCGCCGGATTTTGCCGCCGTTGCGTTGATAACCAGCGCCGATTTGGGTGCGCTGGCGAGGCCGAGAATTTCGCCCGCCTGGCCGGCATTTTCGGCGCCAAATACCACCGCGCCACTATCGGCCAACGCTGCGCGGGCGTCGCTTTCGTTGACGCCGGCGGCGGTGATCACAGCGACCGGCTTACCCAGCGCCGCCCATTCGGCGAACAAATCGCCGCTGGCCGCAATCTTGGCGGCCACGTGATCCACTTCGGTCACGTTCAAATGATAATCGACGCAGCCGGTGGCCCAGATGATCATATCGGCGGCGGTAATATCTTCGATCAGGCGATGCTCCGGCGCCGCGTGCAAGGCGTGCACCAGATACATGCCCAACTGCCAGCTATTGCCGGTATCGATGGGCCCGGAAACATCGACGCGGAACGAGGCGGCCTCGAAGGGGCCAAACTCCCGCTCGACAACGCCGCTGCCGGGTTTGACGAACTGATCATAAAGTTTGGAAACGGGCAGCACGTTGGTGGTCCGGTTTACACAGACCATGGATTGGGGCGCCCGTTCCGGCGTTATTTGCAGAACCTGAACAGGCCCGCCGGTGGTGGCGATAAATACGGCGCAGCTTTTCACTTCAAATAGACTTCTGTATCCGGATCCTGGATCGCTGTGATTATTTCGGATGTCGCCGCGACGATCAACTGGGCAATGCCGTCATGAAACTCGGGCAGCTCGGCGCGGTGATAGGTATCGCCGGCGCCCATCAGATGCATGACTTTGGGTTGGCGGGAGCCGGCGTGGGTCAATTCGACAATCACATAGACCTGGTCCGGCGCCGCCTCGGACGGCTGGATGGAGATACGGCATTCAGGCCCTTCGCGCACGTCGATGTCATCGGAAGCAGCCGCCATGGCGCGGGGCACATGAAAGTCGGAGGCGGCTTGCAACAAATCATGAAAAGCGGCGCGGATCGGCGCGCTTGTCGTCAGCGCCGCCTCGACCTTGGCCGCCGCCGCCCCTTCATTGCCGAGGGCGAAGGCGTAAAGCTCGGCCGGCGCGATGGCGGCTTCGATATCGGCGCCGGCGGCCTCGATCAGAACATCGTTCATGGCGGCGAGCCCGGAGAATATTTCGCGGGCATCGTCGATCTGTTTATCGTCGGTAATTGTGTAGCTGGTCATCTAAACTTCTCCGTAGAGGGATTGAAACCGGGCGGCGAAGATGGCCCGGTCGGAGGCAAAGCGCTCGGCCAGATCGGGCGGCGCATTATCGAGCGCGGTGGCGGTCTTGATATAGCGGCGAAGCAAGCCTTCCATGGCAACCAGGGCGCCGGCGCCGATGCGAAAGCCTTCGATACCATCCCCCGATTGAAGCACCGATTCCTCGAAGCCCTTGCGTACGATTTTGCGAAACACCGCTTCGGCTTCGGCGCCGATCTCCGCCAATTCGCCGGCGCCCACTTCGGCCAGCGCGTCGTTGTTTCGGGCCGCCTCAAAAGACGTCTCCGGCGCATCGCCGAACAGGGAAACCACGTTGCTTTCCCGGCCCGGCTGACCGGGACCGCTGGTCAGCACGTGATAGGCGGCCTTTTGCAGTTGCTTTACGTGGTCCAGGATCGCTTCGAAGGCGGCGACTTTGCCCCGATATTCGAAGGCGTCATCGCAGGTAATTCGGGCCTCGATGGAGGCGCGGCCGCGCTTGACCTGAAGATCGTTGGTGATGCCGGCCTGAATGGGCCCGAAACTTTCCAGGCGCAAAAAAGCCATGGCGAGGCGTTCCGCGTAGGGGCCGTATTGCATCAACGCCTCGATCGGCTTTTGCTCGCTTTCTTTCTTGAAGAACTTGATATCTGCGGCGGCGCCTTCGGCAAGGACCGCCAACGGCGATTGCCAGTCGGAAAGCGCAAAAATATCGTCCGCCTGATCATCGGGCTCCACCTCGTGGGCTTCGAAATCGGTGCCGATTACGGCGGAATGCTCAACCGCGTCGGTGCGCCCGCCCATATCGAAGGATTTCATAAACTGGATAAATCCTTCGAACACGGTTCTGTAGACGCGGAAATCACCGCCATCATTGTTCGATACCCAGAATTCCAGGACCGCTTGGTCGTCTACCTGAATTTGGCCCTCGCCGGTGCGGGCACGCAGGAATGTCAGGATAGCATTGAATTTTTCGCCATATTTGGAGCGCTCGATATGTTTGCGCCGATATTGGCGAACAATGGACGAGAGCGCATTGGCGGCATCCTGGATTTGGCGGACGCTCTCGGCGCCATCGCTTAAGCCATCAAACACATCATTGACGGGCTGATAATTCTCGAACCCGTCGGAGGCGATGAGAAATTCATAGAGGGCCGCCAGCAACGGCATGCGGCCATAACGGACGCCAAACTCAGCCTCGCCGTATGTAGCGCTGACGCCATCCTCATCGACGCCGATGCCATCCGGCGCATCGCCATAATCCTGGATGGTGGCCCGGAAGACCGAAGCGGCGGCCTTGGTGAGCCCCAGAAAGAACGCGGCGCGGGCGTCTGCGCCGGGCGCCAGCCTGGCCAGGATGGCGATCAGGTGGCTGAGCTCGAACAGCTCCGAATCTTTGTTCGGGCCGCCCGATGCGCCGGTGATAAAGCGGGCGAGGCCTTGCAGAACCGGTTGCGGTGCATATTTGGGCGCGCCGTCCATATCGGTGGCGTCGGACAGCGCCCGGAACTCTGCGATCAGTGTTCCGGTGGCGCCCGAGCGGGAGATCATGGAAACAGGATCGTCCATGGTCAGCAGGTCCATATTCAATGCAATGAACATTATTGTTTGTCCAATCCCAATTGGTTGCAACCCTTTAGCCATTGCGCCGGTAGTTCCTGGGCGTGAAATCATCGCGCCGTTGGCGATTGCGAAGACGCCGCTCGAGGATATTGGCCCAGGAATCGTCGGTGATGGTCTTGGCCTGGTAATCCTGGACCCAGCGGCCACCGGTACCGGTGTTGGGGCCCAAGACGACGGGCAGATTATCCCGGTAATAGGGGCGCCGATGGGCGCGCCGGCGCCAGGGACGGTCCCTTTCGAAATACTCGCCGGCGGCGCGGGCATCGGCAACGCGCCGGGCCGGCCTGTTGGCGGGCTTGATATTGGAGGGCCGGGTGCGCGCCGACTTCCAGCCATCGGTCTTTTCTTTCACCTTGGCGGCGACCATCCAGACCTGGCTCTGCTCCCGGTAGCGCTGGCGCCAGTTGAGCACCATCTGCACATATTTGCGCGTAAAGGGATGGGCAACCGCGTCCGATCCACGGCCGGACAAAGTGCCGCCATTGTAATGAGACAATGCCAGATCCCAGCGCCCGCCATATTGGCGGTGCAGCCGGGCCAGGTAATCGATGCCCAATTGGACGTTGAGACGCGCATTCCATAACTCGTCCTTGCCGACGCCGAAGACGCCGCGCGCCGTCGCCGGCATGATCTGCATCACGCCCCGGGCACCCGCCGTCGACAAGGCGCGGGCGTTAAAATCCGATTCGATCTTGGCCACCGCCAGCGCCAAAGACGGCGGCACCGGGCTGTTCATGGCTTCGGCAATGACGATCTGTTTGATCTCGGCGCGGCTGAGCGCCAGGGCATCGGTGGCGGTAGTGGCGGCAACGCCGGCGATGGCGGCGATGGCGGCAAGAATAGTCATGGTGCGTTTGGATGTCATTTGATTTGCTCCTGCAAAGCCTTCAACCAGGTTTCATTGAGGGTGGTAATTGTAAGTTTTTCGGCGCCGATGCCCCTTTGGGCGCGCAAGCCATCGGTGATCGATAATTTGGGATCGACGGCCAGCACCACCTCTGCCTTACCGGCAAGGCTGTCAGCTGTGATCGCTTTCAGCTTGGCGTCGTAATATTGACCGGCGTAATAAATGACGATGTTTTCCGGCGATGCGGTTTGGACCGCACCCGAGCCGGCCTGCGATTCGGATTTCGCCGCGGCGCGCAACGACAAGGCATCGGCAGCGGCGGCGTTGGCCGGTTTGGACGGCGCGTTGCCGGCCCCCATTGAGACCAGGGTCAGGATCATGATCGAGAAAAGCGCCATGGCCAGAGCCAATCCGATCTCGGCGAGGGCGTTTGACTGGGTATCGGTATGCATCAAAATATTCCCGTTG
>CAUZTZ010000171.1:0-8981 GCA_963582805.1 Alphaproteobacteria bacterium | reverse complement strand
TCGGAGACAACCATGAAACCGGTCAAGACGAACGCAAACCCGGAGAAACACATCCGCGCAATTAGACAACACATTACTTATCTCCCAGCTTTGGCTCAGGATTCCGTTTTTCAGGCGTCGGCCAGCCGGATTCCAATGCCCCGTTGAACCGCTCGGAGCTGGCCGGTCTACCGAAGTTTTCAAGGCCTCGCCACACCGTAACCCGACATTCGGTCACCGCCCAAGGCAAAATTTGCGTGCTATAGCTGATCGCGCCGCTCTTCCACGCCTTCCGGATCCTGGTGGATTAGCACTTCGGCATTGGGGAACGCCTTTTCCACGTTGAGCATGACCTGATCCGATATTTCATGGGCCGCCAGGAGGCTCAGATCGCCGTCCATTTCGATGTGCAGCTGAATGAAGGCATCGGGACCCGATGAGCGGGTGCGCATATCGTGGATGTCGCGCACGTCCGGGTGCGCCAGCACGATATCGCGGATGCGCGTCCGGTCGGCTTCGTCAAATTCCGTATCCATGAGATCTTTCAGGGATTGGCGCAAAATCTTGTAGGCGCCGCTTCCCATATAGGCGACGATCAGGATGGCAAACAAAGGATCGGCCAAGCGCCAGCCGCCGATGCTGGCCAGCAGCAACGATACAATGACCGCGAAGTTGACCAGAATATCGATGCGGTAGTGCAGCTGATCGGCGGCGATGGCGATCGAATTGGTGCGCTTCACCACGTATATTTGGAAGCCCACCAAGGCTACCGTCAAAACGATCGAGAACCCCATGACGGCGATGCCGATAAGGCCATGATCAACGGCACGGGGTGTAATCAGCCGTTCCACCGATTCCAGCAACAAAAATACGCCCGATCCGGCGATAAATGCCGCCTGCGCCAGACCGGCCAGGGATTCCGCCTTGCCATGGCCGAAGCGATGCTCGCGGTCGGCGGGCTGCAAGGCGCTGCGCACGGCCAACAAATTGACCAGGGACGCGGCGGCATCGAGCACCGAGTCTGCCAACGAAGACAACAGGGCGACCGAATCGGTGAACAGCCAGGCGCCCAGTTTTGCAGCGATTAACACCACCGCCACCGACACCGAGGCATAGGTCGCCGCCACCATAAGTTTTTTGGTTGTCTCGGTGCTGGTTTCAGCGGCAAGGGTTGTATCGGTCAACGAAATACCTCGGGCGTTGCCGGTTATTATGGAAACAAACGCTGGGACGTCCAGCCACTGACGTTGCGGTTATAGATCACCCGGTCGTGCAGGCGAAAGCGGCGCTCCCGCCAAAACTCGATTTGCTCGGCTTGGATCCGGTAGCCTTCCCAATAGGGCGGCCTCGATACCTTGCCGACATGGAACTTCGCCGTGTATTCGGCGACGTTTTTTTCCAAATCGAAGCGGCTTTGCATGGGCCTTGATTGCTTCGATGCCCAGGCGCCGATCTGGCTGGTGCGGGCGCGGCTGGCGAAATAGGCATCCGCATCGGCGTCCGATACCTTGGCAACCGGCCCCTCAACGCGCACTTCGCGCAATAGCGATTTCCAGTAAAAACACAGCGACGCGCGCGGATTTACGGCCAGCTCCAAGCCTTTCCGGCTTTCCGAGTTGGTGTAAAAAACAAACCCCTCTTCGTCCACGTCTTTCAAAAGAACCATACGCACCGATGGCTTGCCAGCCGCATCGGCGGTGGCCAAGGCAACGGCGGTCGGATTGACCGCTTCCGCTTCGCCCGCCTCCTCCAGCCAATCCTTGAACATTTGGATCGGATCGCTGGTCGTCATTTTATCGTCATCCACCTTGGGTGCCACCTTCGATGCCGTTATAACCTCCAGCATAAAATTCGATTGTAATTTTGTCCAAACCCCTTATCAAATTTGGGAAAATAATTTTGGGGTCGATCCGGCGCGCCTCATTACCTATGCTGGTACGGCGAAGCAACGTAACGAGCCGAACGAGGGAAATATGAACAGCGCATCTGGCATCATGGCGGGTAAGAGGGGCTTGATCATGGGCGTCGCCAACGAACGCTCGATCGCCTGGAACATATCCAAAGTCGTTCACCAGCACGGCGCCGAGTTGGCCTTTACCTACCAGGGCGACGCGCTTTTGAAGCGCATCACGCCGCTGGCGGAAAGCATCGGGTCTGACATCATCCTGCCTTGCGACGTTACCAACGAGGCCAGCATCGATACCGTGTTCGAGACCCTCAAAGATAAATGGGGCAAACTCGACTTCGTCGTGCACGCCATCGCCTATTCGGACAAGGACGAATTGAAGGGCAAATATGTGTCCACCTCGGCGGAAAATTTCGCCCAGACCATGATGGTGTCCTGCTATTCGTTCACCTCAATCTGCCGGCGCGCCGAAGCGCTGATGCCGGATGGCGGCAGCCTGATAACGCTGACCTATGCGGGCTCGGAACGGGTGATGCCCCACTACAACGTCATGGGCGTCGCCAAAGCGGCGCTCGAGGCATCGGTCCGCTATCTCGCCGAAGATATGGGCTCCCAAGGCATCCGCGTGAACGCCCTATCCGCCGGGCCGATGAAAACCCTGGCGGCATCGGGCATCGGCGATTTCCGCTATATTCTGAAATGGAACGAATACAATTCCCCCTTGCGCCGCAATGTCACCGCCGATGATGTGGGCGGCGCCGGGATGTATCTGGTAAGCGATCTATCTTCGGGCGTTACCGGCGAGACCCACCATGTTGATTGCGGCTACAACATCGTCGGCATGAAAGCCATCGACGCCCCCGACATGACGGTCGCCAAGGACGACCAGGCCGGCTGATCATGTCGGGCAACAGCTTCGGCCACCTTTTCCGGTTCACCACTTTCGGCGAAAGCCACGGGCCCGCCATTGGCTGCGTCGTCGATGGCGTGCCGCCCGGCCTCGATATTGCCGAGGCCGATATCCAGACCTGGCTCGACAAGCGCCGCCCCGGCCAATCCAGGCACACCACCCAAAGGAAAGAAGCCGACGCGGTGCAAATCCTGTCCGGCGTGTTCGAAGGCAAAAGCACCGGCACGCCGATCGCGCTCATGATCGAAAACACCGACGCCCGCTCCAAGGATTATGACGACATCAAGGATCTGTACCGGCCCGGCCACGCCGATTACACCTACCAGCAAAAATACGGAATTCGAGACTATAGGGGCAGCGGCCGCGCCAGCGCCCGCGAAACCGCCTGCCGGGTGGCCGCCGGCGCCATCGCGCGCAAAGTACTAGGGCCCGGCATCGAAATACGCGGCGCCCTCATTCAGATCGGCAGCCACGCCATAGAGCGCGGCAATTGGGACTGGTCGGCGGTGGCCGAAAACGATTTCTGGTGCCCGGACGCCAAATGCGCTGAAATTTGGGACAGCTATCTGGATGAGGTTCGGAAATCCGGCTCGTCCATCGGCGCGGTGATCGAAATAGCCGCCTCGGGCGTGCCCGCCGGTTTCGGCGCGCCGGTCTATGACAAGCTGGACGCCGATCTGGCCAAGGCGGTGATGAGCATCAATGCGGTCAAGGGCGTCGAAATTGGCGCCGGCTTTGGTGCGGCGGAGCTATCGGGTGAAGACAATGCCGACGAAATGCGCATGCAGGGCAACGCGCCCGCCTTTCTATCCAACAACGCCGGCGGCATCCTCGGCGGCATCTCCACCGGCCAGGATGTGGTGCTTCGCTTTGCGGTCAAGCCGACCAGCTCGATCCTGACCCCAAGGCGCACCGTCACCATCAGCGGCGAGGATACCGAAGTTTCGGTCAAGGGCCGCCACGATCCTTGCGTCGGCATCCGCGCCGTACCGGTGGGCGAGGCAATGGTCGCCTGCGTGCTCGCCGATCACATGCTGCGCCATCGGGGCCAATGCGGCTGATGGCGTTAGTCCAGGGGTTTTTGCGCGGCGATTAGGAACTCTTTGTTGCCGCCGGCGCCGGTAATCGGGCTTGTCGTGGTTCCCAGTACCCGCCACGCCATGACATCGGCCAGCCAGTCCGATATTTCCGCAACAACGCGGTCGTGCAAATGGGGATCGGTGACGATGCCGCCCTTGCCGACCTCGGCGCGGCCAACTTCAAATTGCGGTTTGATCAGCGCCGCGAGGGTGGCGCCCGGCGCCGCCAGATCAAGGGCGGCGGGCAGCACGGTCGCCAAACCGATGAAGCTGGTATCGCAACAGACAAAGCCAGGCGCTTCGCCCAGGCTTTCCGCTTTCAGGTAGCGGGCATTGATTTTTTCCATAACCACAACGCGCTCGTCTTGGCGAATTTTCCAGGCCAACTGCCCATGGCCCACATCGATGGCGTAAACCCGCTCCGCGCCTTTGCTGAGCAGGACATCGGTAAAGCCGCCCGTCGATGCGCCAACATCAAGGCATATCAGCCCCGCGACGGAAATCTCGAAATGGCTGATTGCATGATCCAGTTTGAGGCCGCCGCGCGACACCCAGGGGTGATCCTGGCCGCGCAGCTCAAGGGGCAAATCGGCCGCCACCTGAAGGCCCGCCTTGTCGAGGCGGCGGGTCTCGGAGAACACCAGACCGGCCATTATGACCGCCTGGGCGCGGCTGCGGCTTTCCACCAGCCCGCGTTCCACAAGCGCCTGGTCGAGACGGCGCTTGCCGCCTTTTTTATTGCTGGGAGTTACCGGAGTTACCGGTGGCACGGTGGTCAGGCGCGCTTCGGCGGCAACGCGGTCGCGGCGGCATCCTCTTCGCCGAGGGCAAGCAGCGCCGTGGCAACGATGTCTTGGCGTTTCAGCCCGGCGATCTCATACTGAATGTCGGGCTTTTCCTGATCGATGAAAATATCGGGCAACACCATGGTGCGGAATTTAAGGCCCGCGTCGAACAGGCCTTCGTTGGCGAGAAACTGCATGACATGCGCACCGAACCCGCCCGCGGCGCCTTCCTCGATGGTGATCATAACCTCATGGTCGCGGGCTAATCTGCGGATCAGTTCATCGTCCAGCGGTTTGGCGAAACGCGCATCGGCGACGGTTGTCGACCAGCCCTTGGAGGCCAGCTCATCGGCGGCGGCGGTGGCCTCGGCCAGGCGGGTGCCGAGGCTGAGGATGGCAATCGTTGTTCCTTCGCGCACCAGACGGCCCTTGCCGATTTCTAGCGGTACGCCTTTTTCCGGTAAATCGACGCCGACGCCCTCGCCGCGCGGATAGCGGACGGCGCTCGGCCCGTCATTGATGGATGCGGCGGTGGCGATCATGTGCACCAATTCGGCCTCGTCGGCGGCGGCCATCACAACGAACCCCGGCAGGCAACAAAGATAGGCCAGATCGAACGCGCCGGCATGGGTGGGTCCATCTGCGCCGACCAGCCCGGCGCGGTCGATGGCAAAGCGAACCGGCAGGCTCTGAATGGCCACGTCGTGGATCACCTGATCATAGGCGCGCTGCAGAAAGGTTGAATAGATGGTCGCGAACGGCTTGTAGCCTTCGCTAGCCAGACCGGCGGCGAAGGTCACCGCGTGCTGCTCGGCGATGCCCACATCGAAACAACGGTCTGGAAAGGCGGCGCCGAATTTGTCGAGGCCGGTACCCGATGGCATGGCGCCGGTGATGGCGACGATTTTGTCATCGGCTTCGGCCTCGGCGATCAAGGCCGCCGCGAACACGGAAGTATACGAGGGAATGTTGGAGATTGATTTGGCCTGTTTGCCGGTCACCACGTCAAATTTGGAGACGCCATGATATTTATCGGCGGCGATTTCGGCGGGCTTGTAGCCGTGGCCTTTTTCGGTGACCACGTGCAGCAGCATCGGTTGGCGCTCGTCCGAATCGCGTAGATTTTTGAGCACCGGCAAGAGATGATCCAGATTGTGGCCATCGACCGGGCCGATATAGAAAAAGCCCAATTCCTCGAACAAGGTGCCGCCGGTGAGAATGCCGCGCGCATATTCTTCGGCCCGGCGCGCGGTTTCTTCCAGGCGGCGCGGGAATTTGCCGGCGACTTCCTTGGCGAAATGGCGGATCGAGCGATAGGGCTTCGACGAGATCAGCCGCGACAGGTACGCGCTCATGGCGCCGACCGGCGGCGCGATAGACATATCGTTATCGTTCAAAATCACGATCAGGCGCGAATCCATGGAACCGGCATTGTTCATCGCCTCATAGGCCATGCCGGCGCTCATGGCGCCGTCGCCGATGACGGCGATGACATTGTTGGTACCGCCCGACAAATCGCGCGCCACCGACATGCCAAGCCCGGCCGAGATCGAGGTCGAGGAATGCGCCGCGCCGAACGGATCATAGTCGCTCTCGCTACGCTTGGTGAACCCGGACAGGCCGCCGCCTTGGCGTAATGTGCGAATGCGATCGCGCCGCCCGGTAAGAATTTTATGGGGATAGGATTGATGGCTGACATCCCAAATCAGCCGGTCGTCCGGGGTATTGAAGACATGGTGCAGGGCCACCGTCAATTCGATGACGCCGAGACTGGCTCCCAGATGCCCGCCCGTGATCGAAACCGCTTCAATGGTCTCGTCGCGAACTTCGCCGGCAAGCTGTTTCAAATCATCGGCGGAAAATCCCCTAATATCCGCCGGAACTTTAACACCGTCCAAAAGCCTTTTGGGCGACTGTTCCTTTTTCTTATTTGACACCAAAATTCCCTTACGATCGAAATAAATACTGATTACAAGCGTCTACTTTCGCCGTTTTATCACAAATTCGGCCAAGTCTCGCAATAATTTGCCTTTTTCTGCGAAAATCTCAAGATGTTTTATTGCCTGTTCGGTAAGAATATTGGCCTGCTCGCGGGCCCGTTCGGCGCCCAACAGCGACACAAAGGTGGCTTTTCCAGCCATGTCGTCCTTGCCGGTGCGCTTGCCCATCTCTTTGGCGTCGCCCTCCAGGTCCAGCAAATCATCGACAATCTGGAACGCCAGACCCAAATCGTGGGCATAGGCAGCCAGCATATGGCGCTGGTGATCGCCGGCTTTGCCAAGGATCGCCCCGGCCTGGCAGGAAAAGCTGATGAGCGCCCCGGTCTTCATCCGTTGCAGCCGGGTAATCTCGGGAACATCCAGTTGGTGCTCGGCGGCCAGCAGATCCAGCATCTGGCCGCCAACCATGCCTTGCGCGCCGATCGCCCGCGCCAATTCCAAGGCAAGCTCGGCGCGGATTTCGCCGAGACCATGGGTCTCTGCGCCGGCAATCACCTCGAACGCCAATGTCAGCAGGCCATCGCCGGCCAATATGGCGGTCGCCTCATCAAATTCCACGTGGCAGGTAGGCCGCCCGCGGCGCAAATCGTCATCGTCCATGGCCGGCAAATCATCATGCACCAGCGAATAGGTGTGCACCATTTCGATGGCCGCCGCGACGCGTTCGGACGACGTCCTGGATACGTTGAACAGATCGGCGGTGGCGATCACCAATAAGGGGCGTATGCGCTTGCCGCCGGCCAGGGTCGAATAGCGCATGGCGTCAAGAACCTGCGCTTCCGGCCCATCGCCATTTGGTATCAGCCTGTCCAACGCGGCGTCGGTGAGGCGCGCAATGTCGGCCAATTCGTCGTCGAAGGAAGGCACGCTTGGAGCCCCTATTCGCTTTCCATTTTTTCCGCAGCCGGCTCGCCGCCGGCGCCGATATTGATTTTATCGACACGTTCGCGCGCCGCGCGCAGCTTGGCATCGCAATGTTTTTTTAAAAAAGTTCCGCGCTCATACGCCTTGATGGCATCGTCTAGGAGGCCCGAGCCCTGTTCCAGCGCCTCGACAATGGTTTCGAGCTCGCCCAGCGCGTCTTCAAAGCTTAGTTTCTCGATATCCTTTGGAATCGCTTCCTCGGACATGCCGGCACCCCCAAATCCAATAATTGGACCGCAACCACGGCCGCTTAAAGTTTACGCCGCCGCACCATCAATGGGCAAGACGATCATCACGGGCTGGCTTCCATCAAGGCGGTGACATGGGCGGCCGCCGATGCGGCCAGCGCCGGCAAATCATAGCCGCCTTCCAGGGTTGAAACCAAACGGCCGCCGCAAACGCCGGCGGCCAACTCGGCCAACGCCCGGCTGAGCCATGCAAAATCTTCGGTGGTGACGTTGAGCTGGGCGAGCGGATCGCGCTCGTGGGCATCGAAGCCGGCGGAAATCAGCAAAAAATCGGGCGCAAAATCCCGAAGCCGCGGCAAAATGGCATGCCTGTAGGCGGCCCGGAAATCGCTTGAGCCGGCGCGTGGGCTGAGCGGCACGTTGACGATGTTGCCGACGCCGGTCTCGGTGGCGGCGCCGGAGCCGGGATAAGCCGGCCATTGATGGCTGGAGGCGTAGAACAGCGACGCATCATTTTCGAAACTATGCTGGGTTCCGTTGCCGTGATGGACGTCGAAATCGACCACGGCGACGCGCTTGAGCCCATGCACGGCCTGCGCGTGGAGGGCGCCGATGGCGACATTGTTGAACAGGCAAAAGCCCATGGCTTGGTTGGCTTCGGCGTGATGGCCGGGTGGGCGCATGGCGCAAAAGGCGTTGCCGGCCTTGCCCTTAGCAACCAAGTCAACGGCGGCGCAGACACCGCCGGCGGCGCGCAACGCGGCCTCGCCCGACGCCGGTGACAACGCCGTGTCGGGATCCAGCGACCGGTAGCCTTCGTCGGGAACCGCCGCCAAAACCGAATTGATGTAGGCGCTGCCATGCACCCGCTCCAATTGCGCAATCGTCGCCTCGGGCGCCTCGGCACGGAGCAGTCCATCGAATTCGGCTAGAGCCTCGTTCACGGCAATCAGCCGCGCCGGCGATTCCGGATGGCCGGGACCGGGATCGTGTTTGATGCAAACCGGGTGCGTGAAATAGGCAGTTGCCATGACCGTAATTGCATATCCTTGGCAGCAGAAGCGGGCAAGAGCATTAGACCTGTTGCAAAAGTAGGGTCCTGATTTCCGGGACACAACTTCCCTTTTAGGTCTGCTGGTTAAAACCCGGCGGCAAAGTTGATGATCCCGGCCACGGTGCTGATTTTGACGGCGTATCGGGCTCTTGGATA
>CAUZTZ010000170.1:0-9087 GCA_963582805.1 Alphaproteobacteria bacterium | reverse complement strand
TTTGGGGCCGAAATTGCGTTTCGCCAGATCCTGGACGACGCGGGCGTCGTCGCGGGACACCACCGGCATGCCGGCCTCGATCCTGTGGACGCCGATTTCCGCCAAACCCTCGGCGATACGGATTTTGTCGTCGTAATCAAAGGCAACGCCGGCCTGCTGCTCGCCGTCGCGCAAGGTCACGTCATGGATTTGGATTTTTTCCGGAAACTTCCAATCCTTGGTCACTTCGGGGGCAAAATTCCAGAGGCTGGTATGCCAATTCTCATTAAGCCAGGGTGTGTCGCTCATCAAATCTTCTCCTGAATGGTCGGCCCGGCGCCTTGGCGCGGCAAGGACCTGAAACGCTGAAATTACTATTCGAATACGGGGCTCAAATATGAAGCGGCGGCACCATAGGTGGCGGTTTGGCGACTGTCAACGCGGCCGAATTTACCTCTTAGAGACCAATTGGTAACCCCTGCAAACCACCGCCTAGACCGCCGTGTAACCGCCATCGATCAGAAGATCGGTTGCGGTCATAAAGGATGCTTCATCCGAGGCCAGAAACACCGCGCCGGCGGCCATCTCGGCGGGATCGCCAAGCCGGCCGAACAAGGTCGCGGCATGGGCGTGGGCGACCGCCTCGCTCGGCCATTGGGAAAAGAAGCGGGCATCGGCGGTCGGTCCCGGCGACAAGGTGTTGGCGCGAATGCCCTGGCTTGCATGATCCACGGCCAGCGCCTTGGCGAGGCTGAGCAGCGCGCCCTTTTGGCTGGCGTACCAGGCGCGCCCCGGCTTCGGCGCCCGCGCCAATTGCGAAGCGACAAGAATGATCGAGCCGCCATCTCCTTCCACCATAACCGGAACGGCATGCTTCAAAAGCAAAAAGACGCCGGTGAGATTGACGTCGAGGGAGCCCTTCCAGTCCGCGACGGACAATTCGGTGACCGGCAGATAGGGCACATCGCGGATGGCGCAGGTGACAACCGCATCGAGGCCGCCGAATTCGGCCTTCGCCGCATCCACCAAAGCCCGCGCGTGCGCTTCGTCGCCGGCATCGCCAATGACGCCGATGGCGGCATCGATATGGGACACGGTTTCTTGCAAGGCCGCTTCGTTGATATCGGCGCAGACCAATCTCGCGCCCTCAGCCGCAAAGGCGCGGGCGACGGCGCTGCCGATACCGCCGCCGGCGCCGGTGACGATGGCGATTTTGTTTTCAAGGCGCATGGGGCTTCTCCTGTCAGCACTGGGATTTATCTTATCTGAAATATCTCGAATTAAAAAATTAATTAAAAATCGCGCATTTTCATTGATAATATTCGCAGAAATCTGCTAAATATATAATCGACTGATATTTCACTGGTATCAAAATGCTTGATGATAGCACCACCGCCAATGGCCGGCTGATCCGCGATGGCGTCTATGACAATATCCGCGCCGATATCCTGGCGTGCGAGTTGGCGCCGGGGGCGCGCATCCACGAGAACGATCTGGCGGCTCGCTACGATGTCTCCAAATCGCCGGTGCGCGACGCGTTGCTCCGCCTCCAGGTGGAGGGCCTGATCGAGGTTTTGCCGCGCAAGGGCTACCGGGTGCGCCCGATCTCCATCAATGATGTGGGCGAATTGTATGAGATGCGTCTCTTGTTTGAAAAGGCCTGTGTGCGCCGCGCCATCGAACAGGCACCGGACGATGTTCTGTCCGGCCTCGATACATTCCGCAGCACCGACCATGCCGGCGATCTGGCCGCATGGGTCCACTATAACCGCCAGTTCCACCGGGCCATTGCCGCGGCCGCCGGCAACGAGCGGCTGGCCAAGGCCGCCGCCGAAGTGATCGATCAGTTCGACCGGCTGACCTTCGTCGGCGTCGCCACGCACGCAGCCGATGGCGCCTCGGAAAAGTTGGTGGCCGAACATGGCGCCCTGATCGACGCCATCCAGGCCCGCGACAAGGGCCGCGCCAGCCGTTTGATTACCGATCACATCAAACAATCCCGAAAACGGGTGTTTGCCGTTCTCAACAACCCCGCTATCGTCGATTAACGCCAGGGACATCCTATTCATGAAACCGTTTGAATTCATCAAGGCGGTGAGCACCGAAGAAGCCGTTGCCGCCCTCGCCGAACACGGACCCGGAATCCGCATCCTGGCCGGCGGTACCGATCTTCTGGTCGAGCTCAAGCATGCCAGCCAATCACCGGGCGTCGTCCTGGATGTCTCCGCCATTGATGATCTCGGCGCCATCACTTTGGATGACGATGGCCTGCATATTGGCGCCGGCGCCACCCATACGGCAATTATGACCAATCCCCTGATCGCCGAGCATGCCCCCGCCATGATCGATGCCGCCCATACGGTCGGCTCCGTCCTGACCCGCAATCTGGGCACCCTCGGCGGCAATCTGGTGACCTGCGTGCCGTCCATGGATTCCGGCCCGGTGTTGGTGGCGCTGGAGGCTGAGGTGACGCTGGCCGGTTCCGGCGGCCGCCGGCGCATGCCGCTGACGGAATTTTTCGTCGGCCCGCGCAAAACCATCCTGGGCCCGGGTGAGATGCTGGTGGATATCCTCATTCCCAAGGCGAACCTGGGCAAGCCGACGGGATTCGTGAAATTCGGTCTGCGCAAGGGCCAGGCGCTGGCTCTGGTCAATGCCGCGTCGGCAAGTTGGACCGAAGACGGCAAATTCAAATCGCCGCGCATTTCCTTGGGCGCCGTGGCGCCGGTGGTAATCCGCTGCCCTGCCGCCGAAGCCGCACTCGACGGCCAACCCGTATCCGAGGAAGCCATTAACGAGGCCGCCAAGATCGCCGCCGGTGAAGCCAAGCCCATCGATGATTTCCGCGCCTCCAAATCTTACCGCCTGGATTTGATCGAGGTGGGCGTCCGCCGCACATTGGCCGCGGCGGCCGGATTGCAAGGAGACTAGCCATGGACGTAACCATGAATGTGAACGGGCGCGAACTGACCGCGTCGGTGCCACCGGAAACCACATTGTTGAGGCTTTTGCGCGAGGACTGGGATTTGACCGGCGCCAAGCTGGGCTGCGATGTGGGTGATTGCGGCGCCTGCACGGTGCTGCTGGACGGCCAGGCGGTCAATGCCTGTTTGATGCTGGCCGGCCAGGCCGACGGCCGCCAGATCACCACCATCGAAGGCCTCGCCGATCTGGATGCTTTTCATCCCTTGCAGAAAACCTTCGAGGATCTGGCCGCCCTCCAATGCGGCTTCTGCGGGCCGGGGATCATTCTCGCCGCCAAGTATCTTTTGGATACCAACCCCAATCCCAGCACCGCCGAAATCCGCGACGGCCTTTCCGGCAATCTTTGCCGCTGTACCGGTTACACCAAAATCATCGAAGCCGTCGCCGACACCGCCAAGGAATTGGCCGCCAAGCAAGACGCGGCATAGGCATAAGGAGAAGATCATGGACGACAATGTCAAAGTAGTGGAAGCCGAGACCAGCCTCGAAGCATTGCGCGAAGCCGACGAAGCCTTGCGCCTGCCCGCCGTGGCCGAGCCGATCACCTATCCCATTGAAACAAAGGTGCCCGATGCCCGCCAGCAGACCCCCGCCGTCGGCCAGCGCGCGACGCGCCCCGATGGCCGCCTGCACGGGCTCGGCCAGACCAAATATATCGATGATCTGTCCTTCCCCGGCATGATCCACGCCAAGATCAAGCGCGCCGGCATTGCCCATGCGCGCATCAAGTCCGTCGATGTATCGGAGGCCGCAAAAATGCCGGGCGTGCTGGCGACATTGGTGGGCGCCGAGATACCGGTCAATTCGTTCGGGCCCAGCCTCCAGGACCAGCCCGTTTTGGCATCCGATATCGTCTATCACGCCGGCGATGGCGTTGCCGCAGTGGCCGCCGTGACCGAGCAGTTGGCCGCCGACGCGCTCGAAAAAATCACCGTTGAGTACGAGCCGATGACGCCGGTCTTCGATCCCCTCGAAGCTATGAGCGACGATGCCCCCAAGGTGCATGATCCGGACAGCAACATCTACGCCACCAAGGTGATCAAAAAGGGCGACGTGGATAAGGGCTTCGAGGACGCCGATCATATATTCGAGGCCACATTCCGCACCCAGATGGTCGAGCATGTGCCCTTGGAGCCGCACGCAACCATCGCCGATTGGGACGGCAACGGGCGCCTGACCCTCTGGTCGAGCCTCGGGCGCATCACCATGGGGCGCGCCGATGTGTCGCGCACCTTAGGCCTCCCCTACAACCGCATCCGCATCATCGGCACCATCGTCGGCGGCAATTTCGGCGGCAAGAACGAGATCACCCAGGAGCCGATCCTCGGCCTCCTATCCAAGAAAACCGGGCGCCCGGTGAAGGGCGTCTATAGCCGCGAAGACGAGTTCATGTCCTCCACCACCCGCCATCCCTTCATCATGGAATACAAGACCGGCATCAATTCCGATGGCCGTATTGTGGCGCGCAAGGTGCGCCTGGTCTGCGACGGCGGCGCCTATTGTTCCTGGTCGGAAACCACATTGGGCAAAGCCTGCATCCTGTCCGCCGGCCCCTACAATATCGACAATCTGCATGTGGAGGCATTCGCCGTCTACACCAACAAGACCATGACCGGCGCCATGCGCGGCTTCGGCGCGCCGCAGGTGTGCTTCGCCTACGAATCCCACATGGACGATATGGCGAAAGAGCTGGGCATTGATCCGTTGGAGATACGCCTGTTGAACGCGTTTGAGGAAAATGCCGCCAGCCCCACCGGTCAGGTTCTGGAGTCGGTGGTGGTCAAGGAATCGCTGCAAATCGCCGCCGAACGCTTCGGCTGGAAGGACTAGGCCCATGAAACGCACCGGCAAGGGCATCGGCTGCATGTGGTATCCCATCGGCTTCACGGTGGCCGCCAACCCGTCCGCCGCCACCGTCAAAATCAACGAGGACGGCACCGCCACGGTTCTGACCGGCACCGTGGAAACGGGGCAGGGCGCGCTCACCGTCTTGGGCCAGATCGCTGCGGAAGAGCTGGGCATCTCGGCGGACGATGTGCATGTGGTATCGGCGGACACCGACACCACGCCCATGGACACCGGCGCCATCGCGTCGCGCACCACGTATGTGACCGGCAACGCCATCCAGATGGCGGCGGAAAAGGCCAAGGAGATCTTGTTCGAAGTGGCCGCGCCGCTCTTGCGCGTCAAGGCCGAGCAGTTGGAAGCCGCCGACCGCAAAATTCAGGTGAAGGGATTCCCGCAGCGCTGCCTGCCCATTGCCGAGGTTGCCAACCACGCCCAATTCGTGATGGGCATGCCGGCCATTGGATCGGCCTCGTTCAACCCGCCGACGGTGGAGATGGACCCGGAAACCGGCCAGGGCAAACCGTTCTCAACCTATGTTTATGCTACCCAGATCGCCGAAGTATCGGTGGATGACGAAACCGGCGAGGTGGATGTGATCCGCATCGCCGCCGCCCACGATTGCGGCACCGCGATCAATCCGATGCTGGTCGAGGGCCAGGTGCAGGGCGGCATCTCCATGGGCATCGGTTTTGCGCTCCAAGAAGAGATGCTGTTCGACGAGAACGGCGTGCAGATCAACCCGAACCTGACCAACTACATCATGCCCACGAGCTTGGACATGCCCGAGATCGAAGTGGACATTGTCGAGAACTACGATCCCACCGGCCCGTTCGGCGCCAAGGGCGTCGGCGAGCCCACGTCGGTGCCGACGGCGGCGGCTATCTTGAACGCCATCTTTGATGCGGTCGGCGTGCGCATCTATTCGCTGCCCGCCACGGCGGAAAAGATTTTGGCGGCGATCAAGGAGAAGCGGGCGGAAGAACGCCAGGCACTGCCGGCCGCCGAGTAGGGCTTAAATTTCGATATTGCGTATGGGGAAACCGCTCTAATATGGTGGCATCACCACGCATGATCAGGAATTTATAGAACGATAAATTGAATGGCCTTAATGAAACAACAATTGGGTATTCTTGCCGAAGTGATGCAAGGCAATGATGGTGGCCTGAAATTGCTCTCCTTAGGGTATCCGGACATTTTGGTCGACAAAGCCGTTATCGAAGAATTATTCGGAGCCCATATCGCAGACCAATTGTCGTATCGGGCTGATTCCGCCGAAATCCTTAACTGGCATGGGTTTGCAGACAAGCTATCGCAAGTGATCGATAGCGACCATTTTTTTTCGCTGATCGGCGTGGATTGCGACTATATCGATATCGTGAAATCGCGAGGCATAGAGCGCGTCGTCGATCTTAACGATCCGTTGCCCGAAGACCTGGTTGAACAGTTTGATTTCCTTCTCGACCCCGGAACAATCGAGCACTGCTGTAATATCGGCCAAGCGCTGAAAAATGTTGCCATGGCGCTCAAGGAGGGCGGCTACGTTTGCCACTACGCGCCGCTGTCAATGTTCAATCACGGATTTTACAATATCAATCCGACCCTGTTTGTTGATTTCTACGGTCAAAATGATTTCAAGTTGGAGTTCATGGCCGCGACCGCCGGTGACCGATTTGCGCCGGATTTGGTCGAAATACCCGAGACCGAGCGATTCACCGCCCCGGAGAACGCTTCCACTCTGGTCGTCGCGCGGCGATTGAAGGTGTCGAATTTGGTCTGGCCGACCCAATCCAAATACCTGATGAACCCGGACTTGAAAGCGCCAATATAGAGGCATTCGGTGCCCGCCGTCCCTGGATCACCCGGTCAAGCCGGGTGATGACGGTGTGGGAGCGGTGGGCGGGCGCCTGCGAAAGATCTGTTGGCTAAAGCTCTTCGACCTTGGCTTCCTCGATACGCTCGCCGGCGGCGGAGATGAAGGTGCCGTCCTCGGCGATGGTCGCCATTTCGCAAAACAGTTCCAGCCGGTGGCCGTCCGGGTCCAGGATATAGAAGGACTCGTTCTCGCCCCAAGAGCCGTCGCCCCGGGAATCGTATTTGGAATGCACCACCGGGCCGCGCACAATCTCGATGCCGCGCGCCTTGACGTCTTCCATAATCTCCAGCCAGGCTTCCTTGTCCGGGCAGCCGAAGGCGAAATGATGGATATAGGCCGGGCCTTCGGCGGCGTCGGCCTCGGTGCGGGCGCGGTATTTCTTGTCGGGATGGTGGGCCAGCACCAGATCATGATGGTTCTCGCCGACCCGCAAAAACGTCAAATCCACCGGGATCGCCTCGATCTCGTCGGAGGTATGACGCTCGGACAACTTGAAGCCCAGGATATCGCGGTAGAAGGCGATGGATTTATCCATGTCCGACACTTCCATGGCGAAATGGTGAAAGCCGGATACCAGACGGTTTTTGCTCATGATCAATTCTCCCCAGAGTCTGGTTATTATAGACCTTTCGATCCAGGTTTTAGAAGTCCATAGTGCGCGCCAAATTATTGACCAGGAGAGACCCCATGAAAGCGGTGCAGATAGACGAATTCGGCGGACCCGACGTGCTGCAAGTGCGCGATATCCCGGTGCCGGTGCCGGGGCCGGGCGATGCGCTCATCGATATCCATTCCGCCACCGTCAATCCGGCCGATTGGAAATCCCGCAACGGTGGCTACGCCAAACCGGCCGAGGGCTTTTTTCCGCACACGCTGGGCCGGGATTTCTCCGGCATCGTGGCTGAATTGGGCGATGATGCTGAAGGATTGCAGGTGGGCGACGCGGTTTATGGCGTCACCCCCCAGGGCGCCGACGGCGCTTATGCGGAAAGCATCTGCATCGGCGCCGATCTGGTGGGGCTGAAACCGGCCTCGGTCAGCCATGATCAGGCCGCCGCGCTTGCCCTCACGACGCTCACCGCCATGATCGCGCTGGAAGATACGGCGCATCTGGCCGCCGGGCAGAGGCTTTTGGTCCAGGGCGGCGCCGGCGGCGTCGGCAGCATCGGCATCCAGATCGCGCATCATCTCGGCGCCCACGTGATCACTACCGCCAGCCCCGGCAACCACGATTATGTATCCGGCCTCGGCGCCGACGAGGTGATCGATTACAACACAACCGATTTCACCGAAGCCTTGTCCGATATCGACGTGGTCTTCGATACCGTCGGCGGCGAAGTGCACGCGCGTTCCTATGCGGTTTTGAAGCCCGGCGGCAAGGTGGTCTGGATCGGTGGCCAGCCGGCCGATTTTACCAATCCCCGCGATGACGTGGAGGTTTTGCGCCCCAACGTGCAGCGCGCCCGCCACTTTATGGACCGCATATCGGATTTCATAACGGGCGGCGTTGTCAAGACGCCCGAGATGCAGTTCATGGGCTTGGACGATATCCGCGCCGCCCACGAATTAAGCGCCACCGGCCACGTGCGCGGCAAGATCGTCCTGAAGGTGCGCTAGCCCGATTCGTTCAGCACGATCAGCGCGTCGACGGCGGTTGCGCCGCTTGTCTCCACCAGCAACGGATTGATGTCGATGGAGGCGATGGCCGGGTTGTCGGCCACCAGCAGGCTGAGCGCCCAGAGGGCATCGATGATCGGCTGCACCGGTCCGATAGCGGCGATCAAGCGGCCGATGCGGCTCGCCGCCAGCCGCGCCTCGATGACCGCGGTTGCCGCCGGGATCGGCATTAGAACCACCTCGTCCAGATGTTCGGTATGGACGCCGCCGAACCCGGCCAGCAGGAAATGACCCAGGCCCGGCTCAAAGGCGACGCCGAGAATAATCTCGGCCTGGCCCCTGGCCATGGGCTGCAGCACCAGCGGTACCTCGGCGGCGGTGAAATCCAGCGCCGCGATACGCACCTCCAGATTGACCACCGCCTCGGCCAGCTCGATATCATTGGCGATGTTGCTGATCACAAAGCCCAGGCGGTTCTTGTGGGCGACGCCCGGCGCCAGCGCCTTCAACACGGCCGGGTATCCAAGTTCCTCGGCGGCCAGGGCGGCGCTCGCCATGCCGTCGATGATGCGGCTTTCGATCATGGGCAGGCCGAGACCGCGCAGCAAATCAGAGCTTTCCACCTCGTTCAGGAAATCCCGCCCGGCAAAAGCGGCGAGGCTTTGTTTGGCCTGGCGGAGGCCGTCCTGCACATGCGCCTCGATCACCGGCTCCAGCGCCGGGGCCGGGGCGGGATAGGCTTGGTAATAGGCCGATAGGGCATCGAAGGCAGTGGCCAGATCGGT
>CAUZTZ010000169.1:0-9116 GCA_963582805.1 Alphaproteobacteria bacterium | reverse complement strand
GTATTCAGGGCCGCGCCCTTGCGCAAATTATCGGCCACCACCCAGAGGCTAAGGCCGTTTTCTATGGTCGGGTCTTCGCGCACCCGGCTCACATAGACCGGGTCTTCGCCGACGCATTCGGCGGGCGTCACATAGCCTTCATCGGCGGCACGATCAAGCAGCACAACGCCAGGCGCGTCGCGCAACGCGGCGCGGGCTTCGTCGGCGCTGATCGAAAATTCAAACTCCAGATTGATCGCCTCGGCGTGGCCGATAAAGACCGGCACGCGCACGCAAGTGGCGGTCACGCGGATCGCAGGGTCGAGAATTTTCTTGGTCTCGACCATCATTTTCCATTCTTCCTTGGTCGAACCGTCCTCCATGAAATCGTCGATATGGGGAATGACGTTGAAGGCGATGGGCTTGGTGAAGTTCTCCTGAAAGTCGGTTTCGGGCTTATTCATATAAATGCCCTTGGTCTGGTTGAACAATTCGTCCATGGCCGATTTGCCGGCGCCGGATACCGACTGGTAGGTGGACACAACAACCCGGTTGATGGTCGCCAAATCGTGCAAAGGCTTGAGCGCCACCACCATCTGGATGGTGGAGCAGTTGGGATTGGCGACGATGCCCCGATTGCGCCAATCGGCCAAGGCTTCCGGGTTCACTTCGGGCACCACCAAAGGCACGTCCGGGTCCATGCGGAAGCAGGATGTGTTGTCGATGACCACGGCGCCGGCGTCGGCGGCGCGCGGGCTATGCTCGGCGGACACTTTCGCGCCGGGGCTGGACAGCACGATATCGGTGCCATTGAAATCGAAGCCCGCCAGCTCGGCAACTTCAAGCACGTCGTCCTCGCCGTAAGATACCTCAGCGCCCACCGAGCGCTCGGAGGCGAGCGCGGTCACGTCATCGGCGGGCACTTCGCGCTCGGCCAGTATCTGCAATATTTCGCGGCCCACATTGCCGGTGGCGCCGACCACGGCATAACGGATGCCCATGGCAATTCTCCAATGTTTAAGAGCGGGCCTCGTTTACGCCCGAACACGAATGATGGCAAGCCCCGGAATAAATTAGCCCGCCAGATTTTCCAATTCCGAAATGATCGCTTCGCCCATGGTTTCGGTGGAGACCCGGGCCTTGCCCTCTTCCATGATGTCGGCGGTTCGCAAGCCACCGGCGAGCACGTTCTCGGCGGCCCTGTCGATCATGTCCGCATCGTCGGCCATATCAAACGAATAGCGCAGCAGCATCGAGAACGACAGGATCGTCGCCAAGGGATTGGCAATGCCCTGCCCGGCAATATCGGGCGCCGAGCCGTGTACCGGCTCATAGAGCGCCGCCCGGCGGCCCGATGCGTCGGCCTCGCCCAACGACGCCGACGGCAGCATGCCGAGCGAGCCGGTCAGCATGGCGGCGCAGTCGGACAGGATATCGCCGAACATATTGGTGGTGACCACCACATCGAACTGCTTCGGGTTGCGCACCAATTGCATGGCGGCGTTGTCCACATACATGTGGCTCAATTCCACACCGGGGTAATCGCCCTTGATGCTTTCCATGACTTCGCGCCACATCACCGTGGTTTCGAGCACGTTGGCCTTGTCGATGGAACAGAGCTTACCGCTCCGTTTTTCCGCCAGATCGAAGCCGACGCGGCCGATGCGCTCGACCTCGTCGGAAGTATAGGTAAGCGTGTTGACGCCTCTCCGCCGCCCGTCGGGCAATACCTCGATGCCGCGCGGCTCGCCGAAATAGATGCCGCCGGTCAATTCGCGGACGATCATGATATCCAGCCCCTTGACCAGATCCAGCTTCAACGACGACGCGTCGGCCAATGCATCAAAGACAATGGCCGGGCGCAGATTGGCGAACAGGCCGAGCTCTTTTCTGATGCCGAGAAGACCGCGCTCGGGCTGCTGTTCGAACGGCAGCTTTTCCCATTTCGGCCCGCCGACGGCACCCATCAGCACCGCGTCGGCGCCCTTGGCGCTGGCCAGGGTTTCATCGGGCAGCGATGAGCCGGTGGCATCGATGGCGGCGCCGCCGATCAGCCCTTCGGTGATATCGAAGCTGACCTGGCGCTTGTTGTCCATCCAATCGATGAGGCGGCGCACCTGGGTCATGACCTCGGGGCCAATGCCGTCGCCGGGAAGGAATAGGAGTTTTTTGTTTGCAGGCACGTTAAACCCTCACAGTAATGTCTGAATGGTAATTACAGCTGATCGATAGGCGCGGCGGAATTCGCGCCCTACAGCCACGGCTGGCTTTTGCGCGTCTCTTCGAAGCCGGCGATCTTGTTTTCTTTTTGCAAGGTCAGGCTGATGTCATCTAGGCCGTTCAAAAGGCAATGCTTCTTGAAAGCATCGATTTCGAATTTGATCACCTCGCCGTCCGGGCGGCGGATTTCCTGGGTCTCCAAGTCCACCGTCACGGTAGCGTTGGAGCCGTGCCCGGCGTCTTCCATCAACTGATCCACTTGCTCTTGCGGCAGCTTGATCAGCAGCATGCCGTTCTTGAAGGAGTTGTTGTAGAAGATGTCGGCGAAATCGGGGGCGATGACGCATTTGATGCCGAAATCCATGAGCGCCCAGGGGGCATGCTCGCGGGACGAGCCACAGCCGAAATTCTTGCCGCCGATGAGCACCTGGGCATTCCGGTAGGCGGATTTGTTGAGCACGAACTCCTCGCGCTCGTTGCCGTCCTCGTCATAGCGCAACGTGTAGAACAGGTCCTTGCCGAAGCCGGTGCGCTTGATGGATTTCAAAAAGCGCGCCGGGATGATCATGTCGGTATCCACATTGATCATATCCAGCGGCGCCGCGACGCCGGTGATGGTGGTGAATTTATCCATATCGCGTCTCCCGTTAATCCCGATCTTGTCAGTCTAAGTCGCGCACGTCGGTCAGATGCCCCGCTATGGCGGCGGCGGCGGCCATCGCCGGGCTGACCAGATGGGTGCGCCCGCCGGGGCCCTGGCGGCCCTCGAAATTGCGGTTCGAGGTGGAGGCCGCACGCTCACCCGGCTTCAATTTGTCGGCGTTCATGGCCAGACACATGGAGCAGCCGGCTTCGCGCCATTGGAAGCCGGCCTCGGTGAATATCTTGTCGAGGCCTTCGGCTTCCGCCAATTCCTTGATCAGGCCCGATCCCGGCACCACCAGCGCCTGCACGTGATCGGCCACTTTGCGGCCCTCGGCGACCACTGCGGCGGTGCGCAAATCTTCGATGCGGCTGTTGGTGCACGAGCCGATAAACATGGTGTCGATCTTGATCTCGGTCATCGGCGTGCCCGCTTCGAGGCCCATATATTGCAACGAGCGCAGCATCTTGGTGCGGCGGCCCTGGTCGGCCTCGTCTTCCGGGTTGGGCACCGATCCCGAGATTGGCACCACGTCTTCGGGGCTGGTGCCCCAGGTGACCATGGGCGGAATGTCGGCAGCCTCCAAGGCGACCTCGGTATCGAACTTGGCGCCATCGTCGGTGTTCAACGTCTTCCAATATTCCATCGCCGTCTCGAAGGCGCCGGCCTTGGGCGTCATCGGTCGGCCCATGACATATTCGAAGGTGACCTGATCGGGCGCGATCAGACCGGCGCGGGCGCCGGCTTCGATGGTCATGTTGCAGACCGTCATGCGGCCTTCCATGGTGAGCGCGCGCATAGCCTCGCCGGCATACTCGATAACCGAGCCGGTGCCGCCGGCGGTACCGATTTTGCCGATGATGGCGAGGATCATGTCCTTGGCGGTGATGCCGTTCGCCAACGCGCCATTGACCGTAACCCGCATGTTTCTGGCCTTGGTCTGGATCATGGTCTGGGTGGCCAGCACATGTTCCACTTCCGAGGTGCCGATGCCGAACGCCAGGGAGCCGAGGGCGCCGTGGGTCGCGGTGTGGGAATCGCCGCAAACCAGCGTCGTGCCCGGCAACGTGAAGCCTTGCTCGGGGCCAACCACATGACAGATGCCTTGGCGGATATCATCCATGCCGTACAATTCGATCCCGAAATCCTTGCAGTTCTTTTCCAAGGCTTCGACCTGGATGCGCGATTGCTCATCATCGATGCCTTGGCTGCGGTCGGTGGTCGGCACATTGTGATCGGCGACCGCCAGGGTCAGGTCGGGCCGCCGGACGCCGCGCCCGGCATCGCGCAAGCCGTCAAACGCCTGCGGCGTCGTCACCTCGTGCACAAGATGACGATCGATATAGATGACGCAGGTGCCGTCATCCTGTTCATCGACCACATGGGCGTCCCAGATTTTGTCGAACAGTGTTTTCGCATCGCTCATTTTTTAATGTCCCCAGTTGCGCCGGCGGTAATCAGCTTTCCGGCTGCGCGTCGTCGCCGCCGGCGCCTTCGTCCGCATTGCTTTCCACGGGCGCTTCGGCGGGTGCTTTGGCGGGCGCGGCTTTAGCGGCGGCCTGATTGGCGGCTTTTTCCTGGGCGGCCAATTCGCGCTCTTCGGCGGCGATCTTGGCGGCATAGCCGTCGGTACGCTCGGCGATGCGGGCGCGCTTGCCTTGCAGGCCGCGTAGGTAATAGAGCTTGGCGCGGCGCACATCGCCCCGGCGGATCACTTCGATGCCGGTGACGTTGGGCGAATAGAGCTGGAACACCCTTTCCACGCCCTCGCCGTAGGACAGCTTGCGCACCGTGAAGGCGGAATTGAGCCCGTCATTCTTGCGCGCGATGCAGACCCCTTCGAAGGCCTGTATCCGTTCCCGTGATCCTTCCACCACTTTCACGGCAACGCGCACCGTGTCGCCGGCGGCGAAGGCCGGGATTTCTTTGTTCGCCGTTAGTTTCGCGATCTGCTCTTGTTCAATTTGCTGAATGGTATCCATGGTTCCAATCCTCGATCATAAATTCTTATTCGCGTACCGGTTCCATAAATCGGGACGCCGCTCTTCGGTTGTTTTCTCGGCCTGGGCCTTGCGCCAGGCATCGACTTTTCCGTGATGCCCGGACAACAAAACTTCGGGCACTTCGCGGTCCCGCCAAACGCGGGGCCGGGTGTAATGGGGATATTCGAGCAATCCTCCTTCGAAACTTTCTTCAAAGGTGGACAATTCGCTGCCGATGACGCCCGGCAACAGGCGGACGGCGGCATCGATCAGCGCCATCGCCGCCGGCTCGCCGCCGGACAAGACGAAATCGCCGATGCTGATCTCTTCCATATTCCAGGCCTCGACGACACGCTCGTCGATGCCTTCATAACGCCCGCACAACAAAACCACGCCGAGCCCGGCCGCCAGCGCGCCAATGCGGGCCTGGGTCAAGGGCACACCCCGGGGCGTCAAATAAATCACCGGCCGCGGCGCCTGATCGGAGCCCGCCCCGGCAACACCGGTGAGCGCCGCATCGATCACATCGGCGCGCATCACCATGCCGGGACCGCCGCCGAACGGCGTGTCATCGACGCTGGCGTGCTTATCCGAAGCGGCGCTGCGGATGTCGTGCGCATCCAGCGACCAAAGACCGTCCGCCAAAGCCTTACCGGCCAGGGAATGGCCGAGGGGGCCCGGAAACATCTCCGGAAACAGGGTGAGGACCGAGGCCCTCCATATGGCGTTTTCAGCCGTCATTCGCTTTGTCTTTTCCTTTTGTGCCTCTTTTTGGAGACCGATTTCGCTGTCTTGGGCGCCGGCATCAGACCGGACGGCGGCTCGGCTACGATGCGCGCCGCCGCCAAATCCACCAGCGGGACAGCCGATTTGGTAAACGGGATCATGACCGATCCGCCCGCCTCCAATTCGATCTCCATCACTTCGCCGGCGCCGAAATTGTTCATGGTCTTCACAACACCCAGTTTGTTTCCGTCCGTCCCATAGGCCGCCAGGCCGATCAGGTCCGTATAATAAAACTCGTCTTCGTCTTCGTCCGGCAGCGCGCCGCGCCCGACATACAGTTCCGTGCCCTTCAACGCCTCGGCCTGATTGCGGTCATCGACGCCGCCGATGCGCGCGATCAGGCCCTTGGGCGTGTCGCTTTCAATCCGCACCTCGAATATCCTGGCGCCATCGGCGTCGCTCAAGGGACCAAATTTGCCGATGTCCCTGGCGACGCTTGTGAAGCTTTTGATCCTGACGGCGCCCTGAATTCCATGGGCGCCGGTGATCACACCCAGGCATATCCGTTTGGGCGCATCCTCCATGTTCGTTTCGCCTACTCCTTGGCGTCTTTCTCAGCCGGGGCTTCATCAGACGCCGCTTCTTCCACGGGCGCTTCTTCTGCCGGGACTTCTTCCGCGGTCGCCTCATCCGCTGGGGCTTCCTCTGCCGGCGCTTCTTCGGCTACCGCTTCCTCGGGCGCTGCTTCTTCTGCCGGCGTTTCCTCGGCCGGGACTTCTTCCGCTGCCGCCTCTTCCGCCGGGGCTTCTTCCGCTGGCGCTTCCTCGGCTGGCGCTTCCTCGGCTGGCGCTTCCTCGGCTGGCGCTTCCTCGGCTGGCGCTTCCTCGGCTGGCGCTTCCTCGGCCGGGGCTTCTTCGGCTACCGCCTCCTCAGCGGGCGCTTCCTCGGCCGGGGCTTCCTCGGCTACCGCCTCCTCAGCGGGCGCTTCCTCGGCCGGGGCTTCCTCGGCTGGCGCTTCCTCGGCTGGCGCTTCCTCGGCCGGGGCTTCTTCGGCTACCGCCTCCTCAGCGGGCGCTTCGGCGGCCGGCTCTTCGGCTGGCGCTTCGGCGGCGGCCTTGGCGGCTTCTTCCATTTCCTTTATGCGTTCCAGCGTCTTGGCGCGCGGCAGGTTTTTCTTGGTTTGCTCGCGGCGTTCGGGAAGCTCGATAATCTTGGCGTCGCCCAGGAACCGTGCCACCCGGTCGGTGGGCTTGGCGCCATGGCCAAGCCAATGGCGGATACGATTTTCTTTGAGGACAATACGCTCCGGATGATCCTTGGGAACCATCGGGTTATAGGTGCCGAGGCGCTCGATAAAACGCCCGTCGCGCGGGCTGCGTGAATCGGCCACCACAATGCGATAATAGGGACGCTTCTTGGCGCCGCCCCGGGACAGTCTGATTTTAATCGCCATCTAACGTTTTTCCTCCGCAATATACTGAATGGTCATCATCTCTACCTCTGGCTGATTGGTGTTGTTGAAATATTGTGTGTCATTTATCCGCGTCCGGGCGGAAACGGCCCGGGCATGTTTGCCATCCCCGGCATTCCCGGCATGGCGCCGGGCATCTGGCCTTTCTTGCCCATTTTGCCCATTTTTTTCATCATCGTGCTCATCTGCTGATGCTGCTTTAAAAGCCGGTTGACCTCCGGCACCGAGGTGCCCGAGCCGGCCGCAATGCGCTTCCGCCGTCTGGCGTTCAGGATTTTCGGGTTGCGCCGTTCCTTCGGCGTCATCGACGAGATTATGGCCTGTTGATGGGCGATGGTCTTGTCGTCCACATTGGCGGCCTGCATCTGTTGCTTCGTTTTGCCGACGCCGGGCAGCATGCCGAGCAAGCCGCCGATATCGCCCATACCCCGAATTTGCTTTAGCTGATCGCCCAGGTCTTCCAGGGTGAACTGACCCTTGAGCGCGCGCCGGGCGGTTTTTTCGGCCTCTTCCTTATCGACAGTATCGGCGGCGCGTTCCACCAGACCGACAATATCGCCCATGCCCAGCATGCGCCCGGCAACGCGCTCCGCCTGGAAGTTTTCCAGCGCATCCAGTTTTTCGCCGACACCCATCAGCTTGATGGGACAGCCGGTCACAGCGCGCATGGAAAGCGCCGCGCCGCCGCGTGCATCGCCATCGACGCGGGTCAGCACGATGCCGGTCACGCCGATTTTTTCGTTGAATTCCTTGGCCACGTTGACGGCGTCCTGGCCGGCCATGGCGTCGGTGACCAGAAGCGTCTCGGCGGGATTGACGGCGGCGCGCACCTGGGCCACTTCGCTCATCAGCTCGGCATCGATGGCGAGGCGCCCGGCGGTGTCCAGGATAACCACATCAAAACCTTCGCGGCGGGCCACGTCCAAGGCGCGCTTGGCGATGCCGAGGGGCCGCTCGCCAATGACCGGCTGCAAGGTTGTGGCGCCGGCCTGATCACCCAAAATGCGAAGCTGTTCCTGGGCGGCGGGGCGCTGCACGTCCAAACCGGCCAGCAGCACTTTTTTGCGCTCCCGCTGGATCAGGCGCAATGCCAGTTTACCGGCGGTGGTGGTTTTGCCGGAGCCTTGCAGTCCGACCATCAAAATCGGCACCGGCGGCGCCGCGTCCAGATTGACCGGCGCATCGTCCGGGCCGAGCATCTCGACCAGATGATCGTGCACCACCTTGACCACCATCTGGCCGGGAGTGACGCTGTTCAGCACGTCGCGGCCAACCGCCTTTTCCTGCACGGCGGCGACAAAATCGCTGACCACCGGCAAGGCCACGTCGGCTTCCAGCAACGCCACGCGCACTTCGTTCATGGCCTCCGAGACATCCGCCTCAGACAGCGCGCCGCGTCTTTTCAGCCGGTCGAATACTTCCCCCAGCTTTGCGCTTAAACCGTCAAACATCATTCGTTCCTTAGGCAGGCGCGCTGGCGCGCCTAGGCCGGACTCAAAAGATAGCTACAAGCAAAAAACGCCAGTGCGCGAAACTCGCGGACTGGCGGCGCCAGCGGAAATTACCCGGCGGCGTCAATATCGGAGCGAACTGTATTTCCGCTGGCGTTGCAAGTCAAGGCGGGCGTATAATGTTGCCGATCAGCCAACTGCGAAACGTGTGCTGTTGAAAACACGTATTTCGATTGCAAGTTTCCGCGCATAAATTGCAATCCCCAGCTTTCGGCATCACATACTAAGTAATGCAAGGCATTTTCGACGCCAATCGTGGGCAAATACGGCTCTGTTGTTGTTGCTGCGGATGCATTAAGGCTTGGCGGTTTCAGAGGAAAATCAATACCGCCGTAAATTTAAATTGAGGAATAAAATGGCAAGAAGACGCACTATCAAAGATGACGGGCCGGACCCGATCGATAAATATGTCGGCTCACGCGTGCGGGCGCGGCGCGTTGGTCTGAGGATCAGCCAGACAAAACTGGGCGACGCCATCGGCGTTACCTTCCAGCAGGTGCAAAAGTACGAAAACGGCACCAATCGCATCGGCGCCAGTAACCTGTTCAAAATCTCCAAGACCTTGAGCGTCGATGTCACTTTCT
>CAUZTZ010000168.1:0-9118 GCA_963582805.1 Alphaproteobacteria bacterium | reverse complement strand
ACGCCCAGATGCTCCAGCAGCGCCGCATTACCAAGCGCCACATCCTGGCCATTGATGGCGCCGGTAACGCCCTTGCCGGTGATCGATTGGAAATCAACCGCCGTGGGTATATCCAGATTTTTCTGGCCCGCCGCCGCCGTAATAGCGGCGGCCAAGGGATGCTCGCTGCCTTTCTCCAGACCGGCGGCGAGGGCCAATAGATGGTCCTCGTCCAGGGCGCCGGCGCTGACCACGCGGGTCACGCGCGGCTTGCCTTCGGTCAAAGTGCCGGTCTTATCGACCACCAGCGTGTCGACTTTTTCCAAAAGCTCCAAGGCTTCGGCGTCTTTTATAAGGACCCCGGCCTGGGCGCCGCGTCCGGCGCCGACCATGATCGACATGGGCGTCGCCAGGCCAAGGGCGCACGGGCAGGCAATGATCAGCACCGCAACCGCGTTGACGATGGCAAAGGCGAGGCTGGGCGCCGGGCCGAAGACCGCCCAAATGATGAAGGTGGCCGCCGATGCCGCCACCACCGCCGGCACAAAATAGCCCGACACGCTGTCGGCCAGGCGCTGCACGGGCGCGCGGCTGCGTTGGGCGTCGGCCACCATGCGCACGATCTGCGCCAACAAGGTGGCGCCGCCCACCCGGGTGGCGACCATGGTGAAGCCGCCGGTCTGGTTGACGGTGCCGCCGGTGATCGCGTCGCCCGGACCGACCGCCACGGGCATGGATTCGCCGGTGATCATGGCCGCATCGATGGTGCTAATGCCCTCCTCCACCACCCCGTCGGTAGGCACCGCCTCGCCGGGACGCACGCGCAAATGGTCGCCTTCCTTGACCAGCTCGCGGGCGATATCTTCTTCGGTCCCGTCACCGTTTACGCGCCTTGCTTGCTTGGGCGCCAGATCCAGCAACGCCCGGATGGCGCCGGATGTGCGTTCGCGGGCGCGCAATTCCAACACCTGGCCGAGAAGAACCAAAGTTGTAATGACCGCAGCGGCCTCGAAATAGATCGCCACCTCGCCGTCATGGCCGCGAAAGGCACCGGGGAATAGCTCCGGAAACAACGCCGCGATGGTGCTATAGACAAAGGCCACGCCAACCCCGATGCCGATCAGGGTGAACATGTTGAAATTGCGGCTGACCAGGGACGACCAGGCACGGGCAAAAAACGTTGTGGCGCCCCAAAAGACCACGGGTACGGCCAGCACAAGCTGCAAGATGGCGTTGGTTTGATGCGAAATCAGCCGAGAGATGGGCTGGCCCGGCAGCAAATCGCCCATGGACAGAACCAATATGGGGATCGCCAGGGCCAGGCAGACCCAAAACCGCTTGCTCATATAGATCAGTTCCGGGTTTTCCGTCACCGCCAACGCCGCCAGCGGGTCCATGGGTTCCAACGCCATGCCGCATATGGAACAGCTTCCGGGACCGACCTGCTCGATCTCCGGATCCATCGGGCAAGTGTAAATAGCATTGGCATCGCCGGCGTCTTCTTCGGCATCGGAGGGGTTCAGGTATTTCTCCGGATCTCCTGAAAATTTCGTCCGGCAGCCATCGCAGCAAAAATGATAAACATCGTCTTCAAATTCGAATATTGGCTTGCCTGCCTCGGTATCAACGGACATGCCGCAAACAGGATCTGTAGCTTGAACTGGGGCTTGCATGGGGTCCTCGCAAACTTTCCACTTAACTGGAAGGTTAACATGAACCCTACAGCCGGGGGAAGGTCAATCAGTTTCCTTGACCTGGGCCATTTCAAGCGGCATTCTTTGCCAAACCAACCTTATTGTTAATATCAAGAACACTACACAACGCATTGAAATGTTATTATTAATCGATAATTACGATAGCTTCGTCTATAACCTGAAGCACTATTTTGGTGAGCTCGGCGCGGAGGTCGCGGTCTACCGGAATGATGCCCTCAGCGTAGACGAAGCATTGGCGCTGGAGCCGGAAGCCATCTGCCTGTCGCCGGGGCCGTGCGAGCCCGATCAGGCGGGCATCTGCCTGGATTTGGTCGCGGCGGCGGCGGGTAAGGTGCCGTTGTTCGGCGTCTGCCTCGGCTTTCAGGCGATCGGCCAGGCGTTTGGCGGGCGCGTGACGCGGGCGCCGAAACCCATGCATGGCAAGTTGAGCCCGATCCGGCACAATGAACAAGGCCTGTTCGGCGGCATCGAAAACCCGTTTTCAGCAACCCGCTATCATTCCTTGATGCTGGCCCGGGAAGACTGGCCGGAGGCGCTGGAAATCACCGGCGAAACCGAAGACGGCATCGTCATGGGGATCAGCCACAAGACCCACATTTGCGCCGGCGTTCAGTTCCACCCGGAAAGTATTGCTTCTGAACATGGCCACCGTCTGTTAGAAAACTTCCTGAAAATGGCCGGGATGGCGGGATTTAAGGCATGAGCGACGCGGCAACCGATCTGAAAGCACCGATCGCCAAGCTGGCGGCGCGCGAACATTTGTCGGCGGACGATGCCCAAGCGGCGTTCAACGTCATCATGTCCGGCGACGCAACGCCGGCGCAAATCGGTGGTTTTCTCATGGCGCTCCGGGTAAACGGTGAAAGCGTCGACGAGATCACCGGCGCGGCGCGCGCCATGCGCGCCAAATGCACCATGGTCGCCGCGCCCGCCAATGCCATGGATGTGGTCGGCACCGGCGGCGACGGCACCGGCACCTATAATATCTCCACCGGCGCCGCCATCGTGGTTGCCGGCGCCGGCATTCCGGTGGCCAAGCACGGCAACCGGGCCTTGTCATCCAAGTCCGGCGCCGCCGATGCGTTGCAGGCCTTGGGCCTCAACAACGAAGCTGATTTCGCGTTGATCGAGCAGGCCATTGCCGAAGCCAATATCGGTTTTCTGATGGCGCCCCGCCACCACAGCGCCATGCGCCATGTGGCCGGCGCCCGGGTCGAGCTGGCAACCCGCACCATCTTTAATCTGCTCGGACCCATCAGTAACCCGGCCGGCGTCACCCGCCAACTGACCGGCGTGTTCGATCGCCAATGGGTGCGCCCCCTGGCCGATACTTTAAGCAATCTGGGTTCCGAAGCAGCCTGGGTGATGCACGGCGCCGACGGCTCTGACGAATTGACCACCACCGGCATCTCTTATGTGGCCGAGCTGAAAGACGGCAAAATTACCGAGTTTGAGATCGAGCCGGAAGAAGCCGGCTTGCCGCGCGCCCGACCGGAAGATTTAAAAGGGGGCGAAGCGTCCAAAAATGCTGCCGCCATAACCGCACTGCTGGCCGGTGAGGCTGGCCCCTACCGAGATATCGTGCTCTATAACGCCGGCGCCGCGCTCATCGTTGCCGGCGTGGCCGCTGACATCAAAGACGGGGTCGCCGTGGCAAAAGAGTCCATCGATAGCGGCAAGGCCCGCCAAGCATTGGAAATGATGCTGGCGATCACGGCGGATAAGGGCGCATGAGCCATATTCTGGACGAAATCTGCGCCCAAAAACGGGACCACGTAGTGGTCTGCAAGGGCGAAATATCCGAGCAAGTTCAATTAGATAGGGCGCGCGCCGCAGCTCCGGCAAGGGGCTTTGCCGATGCCTTGGAAGCCAGCGTCGCCGCCGGCCGCTTCGGCCTGATTGCCGAGTTGAAGAAAGCCTCCCCATCCCACGGTCTGATCCGCGCCGAATTTGATCCCCCCTGGCTGGCGGAAGCCTACCAGAGCGGCGGCGCAAGCTGCCTTTCGGTGCTCACCGACGCGCCCTATTTCCAAGGCGAGAACGCCCATCTACAGGCCGCCCGCAGCGCCGTCTCCCTGCCCGCCTTGCGCAAAGATTTTAACGTCGATCCCTACCAGATCATCGAAGCCCGCGCCATCGGCGCCGATTGCGTGCTCATTATCATGGCGGTGCTGGAAGACGCATTGGCCGCCGAGATGAAATCCCTCGCCGAAGAGCTAGGCATGGATGTGCTGATCGAAGTACATGACGAGGCGGAGACCGAACGGGCGTTGCGCTTGAAGCCGCGTCTTCTCGGCGTCAACAACCGCAACCTCAAGACCTTGGCCACCGATCTCGCCACCACGGAAAAGCTGGCGCGCCTAGCTGGCGATGGGGTCACGCTGGTCTCCGAATCCGGTCTCTCCCAACTGGCCGATTTGCAGCGCATGGCCAGCGCCGGTGCCAATTGTTTCCTGGTCGGCGAAGGCTTGATGCGCAACGACGATGTTCAGGCCGCCACCCGCGCCCTCCTCGGGCTGGACGCCGACGCAAACCCGATGGCGGCCTCCCAATGAGCGATCTGACCCATATTGATGCCGACGGCAATGCAATCATGGTCGACGTTTCGGACAAGGATGTGACGGAGCGTATCGCGGTGGCCGCCGGCAGTGTCATCATGGCGCCGGAAACGCTGGCCTTGATCAGCGGCGGCGACGTCAAGAAAGGCGACGTGCTGAGCGTCGCCCAACTGGCCGGCATCATGGGCGCCAAGCGAACCCCCGATCTTATTCCTTTATGCCATCCTTTGAGCCTGTCCTCGGTCGCGGTCCAGCTGAGCATCGATGCGGCGCTTAGTTCCGTCGATATCACCGCCACCTGCAAACTGACCGGCAAGACTGGCGTCGAGATGGAAGCCTTGACCGCCGTCTCGGTGGCGGCGCTGACGGTCTATGACATGGTCAAGGCGGTGGACCGGTCGGTGGTCATCACAAATATCCGCCTGGTGCACAAATCCGGCGGCAAATCGGGGGTTTATGATGAACCAGCCGGTTGACGACATGATTTCGGTGGCCGCGGCCCAGGCCGCCGTGCTGGCTGGCGTCAAGGCGCTGAACGCCGAAGATGTCAGCGTTGCGGAATGCTTTGGCCGGGTATTGGCGGAAGACGTCGCCTCGCGCCTGACCCAGCCGCCGGTGGCGGTCTCCTCCATGGACGGCTATGCGGTGCGCTCCGAAGACGTGGCATCGGTGCCGGCAACCCTGACATTGATCGGCGAATCGGCTGCGGGCGGCGGCTTCGAAGGCGCCCTTGAAGCCGGCCAGACGGTGCGCATTTTTACCGGCGGGCCGGTCCCGAACGGCGCCGACGCGGTGGTCATCCAAGAAGACACCGACGTCGACGGCGCGGCGATCACGATGAAGGAAAGCTCCAGATCAGGCCGTTATGTGCGCCCGGCCGGTTTGGATTTCTCCGCCGGCGATACGCTGCTTAACGCGGGCAAGCGCTTGAATTCCCGGGATGTGGCGCTGATCGCCGGCATGAACGTGCCTTGGGTGTCGGTGACCAGGCGGCCGCGCGTGGCGATTCTTTCCACCGGCAACGAGTTGGTGCTGCCCGGCGAGCCTTTGGACCGCAATCAAATCATCTCCTCCAACTCCATTGGCCTCGCCGCATTCGTTACCGCCGCCGGCGGCCAGCCGGTCAATCTGGGCATTGCCCGCGACGATGCCGCTTCGCTGATCGGCAAGCTGGAAGGCATCCGCTCCATGGACATGTTGATCACCATCGGCGGCGCCTCGGTGGGCGATTATGATCTGGTCAAGCAGGTGCTCGGCGGCGAAGGCATGAACATTACCTTTTCCAAAGTGGCCATGCGTCCCGGAAAACCGCTTATTTTTGGCGAGATTTACGGCACGCCCGTGCTCGGGCTACCCGGTAACCCCGTGTCGGCGGGGGTGACGGCGGCGCTCTTTTTAAAGCCGGCGCTGGATCAGATGCTCGGGCTTGCGGTTGTCGATGCGGTGGGCGAGACGGCGAAGCTGGGTTGCGATCTGGCCGCCAACGACCGCCGTCAGGATTATCTGCGCTCCCAATTGAGCCTCAACGCGGACGGCGAATTAACCGCGACGCCGTTCCCCAAGCAGGACAGTTCTATGTTAGCGCTGTTTTCGAAAGCCGATTGTCTGGTTATGCGCCCGCCATTCGCCGAGGCCATCAGCGCCGGCGCCCGGGTCGAGATCGTGCGCCTGGACCCCTCCGCCTGACGCTCTTTTTCAGCCTTCAAATCGATAAAAATCAATAAATGTCAAAAAAATAGTGGCCAACCACTTGACGTGGCCATGGAACCAAACTAGAACATATAGGTGCGTTTTGGTTTTGTTCCAGATATCGTGGTATATCAAGGTTTTACGTCTAAATAGCCGGTTTGCCCGCATCGGAACGCGCCAGAATACGTCACGAGACATTTTACCGCTGGAGCTCACCCATGCTGACCAAAAAACAATATCAACTTCTCACTCACATTGACGAGCGGCTCAACGAAACCGGTATTTCGCCTTCCTACGATGAAATGAAGGATGCCCTGGGGCTAAAATCCAAGTCCGGCATTCACCGGCTGATCACAGCCCTCGAAGAACGCGGCTTTATCCGCCGTCTGGCGCACAAAGCACGCGCCCTGGAAGTCTTGAAACTGCCGGAAAATTACACGGCGGGCGGCGCGGCCGCCGATGTTCCCTTGACGGTGGTTCAAGCCAATTTTGCCGGACAAGCGACAAGCCAGCCGGTGTCCGCCAACGATCCGGTGGAACTGCCGCTGCTCGGCAAGATCGCCGCCGGCACCCCCATCGAAGCCTTGCGCGACGGCGGCACCAAGATCGAAGTGCCGCCCTCGATGCTCGGCAAGGGCGAACATTATGCCCTGGAAATCGAAGGCGATTCGATGATCGAAGCCGGTATCAACGATGGCGATACGGTGCTCATCGAACGCTGCGATACGGCCGAAAACGGGACCATCGTCGTCGCCCTGGTGGACGGCAATGAAGTGACCCTGAAACGCTTGCGCCGAAAGGGCGATTCCATCGCCTTGGAGCCGGCCAACAAGGATTACGAAACCCGTATCTTCGGCCCCGACCGGGTCAATGTGCAGGGACGGCTGACCGGCCTGATGCGCAAATACTAGGTTTCGAATTCCTGTAGGCCCATTGGCCGCTGAGCCCGTTGGCCGCTAAGCCCATTGGCCCCGAGACCCCGAGACAAATTGGCATGGGTTGTTTAAATCGCGCGTCCGGTGCATTGCCGGGCGCGCCTTTTGTTATCGGCCAGGGGTTGCCCGTTTCCGGCGTTTGCGCACCAACACCCAAGGGCGGTTGCCGCGGGCGCCGTTGACGCTTTGCACCTTGGCGCCGGATGTGGTCAGCCAGATGGCGTGGCTGCCATGCCGCCAAAGATCAAACCAATCGACAACCGTGTGCGCCGACGGGCACTTCCACGGCACCGGCTCCATGGAGACAACGATATCGGCGCGCCGGCAATCTTCGGCCACCGCCTGCGCATCGGTGATCAGCGCCACGGTCTGGCCCTTGATGCGCCAGATGCAGCCGAGCCGGTCGCACATGGGATTGGTGACCGATGCAGGCTGGCGACCTTTGCTTAGCCGGCGGCCCCGGATAAGCTGGCTGTCGGCTTTGGTCGCACCGGCCCGGCGCAGCCAGATATCTCTGGAAAACCGGGCCGAATTGCGGGACGAAAGGATGATGCGGCCATCCTTTGGGAACAAGGCGAACAAGCGTCCCTTGCCATCGATCAAGATGTCCGGCTGGCGCAACAGGAACAGGGACGCCAAGCCGGCGGCGATACCAATGGTGCCCAGATAGCGCCAGCGCCGCCGCCAGAGACAAAGCCATAACCCGCCCAGCGCCAATGCGATCAAGCCGGCCACCGGCATCGCCCGGACGGCGAGTACCGCTGCGTCCTGGGCGGCAACGAACTTGGCGATGCCGATCACCACATCGATACCAATTCCCATGGGCTGCAAGGCCAGCTGTTCCAGGCCGAACGGCATGAGCAGCATACCCAAAATGGCGAACGGCATGATCCACAGGCTGGCGATCGGCACGGCGAGCATATTGGTGGCCAGGCCAAGCACGGCGATCCGGTTGAAGTGGTGCACCGCAAACGGCGCCGTCGCCAAGGTGGCGATCACCGAAGTCAGGGCAATGCCGGCAAGATAGAGAACCGCGCGCTTGCGCCAGTGGTTTTCGGTGCGCGCCGCCACCGCCCTGCCCCATTTCTCGTAGGCCGCGATCAGGGCGATAACGGCGGCGAACGACATCTGGAAGCTGGGCCCAAGGATCGCGTCCGGCTGCAGCAGCAAAATAACAAAGGCGGCAATGGCCACCAGGCGCATGGATATCCCCTGGCGGTCGAAGATCACGGCCACCAAAATCAAACCGATCATGACAAAGGCGCGCTCGGTGGGCACCGTGGCGCCGGCCAGCATTGTGTAGAAAAAAGCACCAATGATGGCGAACAACGCCGCCCATTTCTTGATCGGATAGGTGAGCGCCAAGGCCGGAACAAGCGCCAACAGGGCGCGCAGGCCAAAAAACAAAAGCCCGGCGACCAGACCCACATGGAGGCCCGATATCGCCAGCAAATGGGCGATACCGGAATCCCGGAAGGCCTGCAATACCGGTTTCGAAATGGCGCTCCGGTCACCGGTGATCAGCGCCGCCGCAACCGCGCCGGCGTTACCGCCGATGGCGCTCCGGATACGCATCGACAATCGTTGCCGCAGGCGCTGCCAACGCTGGCCGAGGCTGAGACCCGGCTGCCCGGCGTTAATTTTTTCGGCGCCGCCGAAGGCAAATCCGGTGCCGCCGATGCCGGCAAAATAGAGCTGGCGCTGGAAATCGAAGGCGCCCGGCATCACCGGCGGCGGCGGTGGACCAACGCGGGCGCGCATGCGCACCCAGTCACCGGCCAGGATATCGGCCGATTTGCGCCGCAGTCTGATGCGGATCCGCTCTGGCGTGGCTTCGGCTCCCAGCCCGCCGATGCGCACCCGCTCCAATGTCAGGCGCGCGCCGTTGGTGAATATTTCGGCCCGCGCCACCTGGCCCGATACCGACGTGGGACCGATCTGGCGCTGCAAGATCGTATGGCCGGCATCGAAAGTGCGCCACGCCGCGGCGTTAAATCCCAACGCCATGACCGCCGCGGCGATGGCAATGGGCCAAAACCCTCGCCGCCGGCGGGCGCCGATCAGCGCCAATATGGCGAGGCCCAGAAGCGCCAGGCCAATCCAGAGCGGCGGCTCAGACCGAAGCCCGAAATACAAACCGGTGCCGGCGCCAAGAAACACCGGCAGCCAAAGCAGCCAGCGGTCCCGTTCGGCCAGCAGGGCAGCCGTTATCCAATGATTGGCGCCGAAATCCATGCGCATG
>CAUZTZ010000167.1:0-9200 GCA_963582805.1 Alphaproteobacteria bacterium | reverse complement strand
TTATTCTGGCCGATGTCTCCGAGACCATTGAACGGCGGCCATTCCTAAATCTCGAAGACGCGCTGGAATGGCTCGGCATTCCGAAAGATGCGTTGGACTGAAAATTTCGCATCGCCCGGCATGGTAAAGCGCCGGGTTTTCAAAATATTGATTGGCGGGCCGGATCGTTACCGGGTTATGCTTATCGATGATGGGTAACTTGCGTTCCATACATAGCGTGCTATTTGCCGCCCCCGTCTTGGCCGCCCCCGTCTTGGCCGCCATCCCGGCGGCGGCCGGGCCGTTTGAAGACGCCGCCGCCGCCGAAGCCAAGGGCGACTACAGCCAAGCGTTCAAGCTCTACCAGGCCGCCTCCAAAAAAGGCAGCAATAAAGCCAAGCTGGCCATTGGCAACATGTATATGAACAGCCGCGGCGTCAAAAAAGACCCCAAAAAAGCCATCAAATGGGTTCGCCAGTCCGCCAATGCAGGCAATGTCACCGCGCAACGATTGATGGGCGTCATGTATGATGGCTCGCTGGGCATAAAGCGCGACAAAATCAAGGCCTACAAATGGTACGGAATTGCCGCCGCGCATGGGGATTCGGAAGCCCACACCCTGCAAAACACGCTGAAATACCGCATGAACCTGATGCAGTTGAATGAAGCGCAAAGATTGGTCGATCGGACCATCAAGAAATCCAAAAGACGCGGCACCCGCAGCCGCCGCAATCGGCGCCGGCGCTGAGCGCTACGGCTCGGACAGGAGGGTACCAAGCTCCCCCGTGTCTTGCGCTCAAAATACAACCCCTTGAACGGTTATTTCTGCTGCCCACATGCGCATAGGATATGAGCGGACACGGTTATGGACGCGCATTTCCTCAAGTCATCTTTGTAAACTCACCCGCCGTTCCGGTTTGCGCCGGGGCGGCGGTTTTTCTCATCGGCGATGGACGCGCTAGGCGCCAACCCCGGCGCGCCCATGCGCCCGCTCCAGGCCCAGATCGGGGCCGCGCGGAACGATGCCGTTGCTGGGCACCGGCCCGGCGCCGCTATAGATGCCGGCCTTCATGGTCTCGATATCGGAAACCGCGGCGATGCCGGGAGTCTGGTACAGATCGCGCAAATATGCGGACAGATTCGGATAATCCTCGATGCGCCGGAGATTACACTTGTAGCCGAGATAATAAATGGAATCGAAGCGGATCAGATTGGGATAAAGGCGCCAATCGGCCAGGGTCTGCTCCGGCCCGCAAAGATACCGCTGGCCGCTCAAGCGTTCTTCGAGCGCGTCCAGGGTTGCGAATAATTTGTCGAAGGCTTGATCGTAGGCTTCCTGGCTGACGCCCCGCCCGCACGCATTGACGCCGTTATTGATGCCGTCCAGCACCATTTCGTTGACCGCATCGATGTCGGCGCGCAAGGCTTCGGGGTAATAATCGGGGCTATCGGGCGCGACGGCGGCAAACGCCGCGTTGAACATTTTGATGATCTCCGAGGATTCGTTGGAAACAATGGTGCGCTTTTCGATGTCCCACAGGGTGGGCACCGTGACCCGGCCCGTATAGTCCGGCGCCGCCAATGCATAGACTTGGTGCAGATATTTGACGGCGCTATCGGTGCCCGGCACGATATGGTCTGCAAGGAACGTCCAGCCCTCGCCGCCCTTGGTTTGGCGCGTTGTGGTCAGGCCGATCACCCCATCCAGGCGTTTCAGCGCGCGCAGCAATTCGGTGCGGTGCGCCCAAGGACAGGAAACCGAAGAATACAGATGGTAGCGCCCGGCCTCGGCCTTGAAGCCGGTGGAGCCGTCGGCGCTCAACCAGTTCCGGAAGATGGCATCGAACTTCTCATATTTGCCGTCTTCGCGGATTTCCTTCAGCTTATCCTCATGCGTCCATTTGCCGTCCAACAGGTGACCCAAGGCTTCCTCCTATTCTGAATTACGCGGCGTTGACTTCGCCGCCACATCTGCAAAATTAGGCAGCGATCATACGCAATAACCGGACAGGAATTCAATCATGGCAAAAGCCGCCGTTGTCCACGCCTTCGGAGGACCGGACGTATTCAGCATCGACGACGTCGAGGTGGGCGCGCCCGGCGATGGCCAGGTGCGTATCCGCCAGACCGCCATCGGCGTCAATTTTGCCGAGGTCAAGCAACGCTCCGGCGACAGCTATAACTTTCCCTTAGGCGATCTGCCGATCATCCTCGGCCGCGAAGGCGCCGGCGTAGTCGAAGCCGCCGGACCGGGCGCCGAAGCATTTAAGCCCGGCGACCGGGTGGCCTACGGCATGGGCGGCACCGGCGGCTATGCCGAGCAACGGCTGGTTGCGGCCGATCGGTTGCTGCATCTGCCAGACGGCATCGACGCTGAAACCGCCGCCGCAGGTATGGTGCGCGGCCTGACCGCCTGGTATCTCGGCCGGCGCGCCTATCCCATCCAGCCCGGCGATTGGGTCTTGGTGCACGCCGCTGCCGGCGGCGTCGGGCTGATCCTTTGTCAATGGGCGAAGCATGTTGGCGCCGTCGTCATCGGCACCGCCGGCAGCGATGAGAAAACCGGAATCGCGGCGTCGTTCGGCTGCGATCATGTCATCAATTATACCGATACCGATGTTGCCGCCGCGGTCCGGGAGCTGACCGGCGGCGCCGGCGTGGCCGCAGTTTTCGATGCGGTCGGGCGCGACACGTTCGCCGCTTCTCTCGACAGCTTGGCGGACCTAGGCCATTTCGTCACCTATGGCGCCGCGTCCGGCGACGTCACCGATATCGATCCGAAAATTTTCATGCACAAGGGCTCGCTCCATTTCACGCGCACGTCGTTGCGCCATTACACCAAGAAACGCAGCGACTTGGAAACCGGCGCCGAAGCGCTGTTTCAATTAATCATGGATGGCGCCATCCGGCTCAAAATCAATGCGTTCCATGGGCTGGAGGAAATGGCCGCCGCCCACCGGGCTTTGGAATCCCGGCAATTGACCGGATCGGTGGTGGTCACGACCGGCGATTAGCCCTCAAAGTCCGTGCCGCTGGTCACTGTGGCCGCCGGTCATTGTCTCACCGCCCAGGCGCGCCCGGCATCGGCCTCAATTTGCTCCAGACTTTCATCCTCCATCAAAAGGCGGGCAACATTTTTATGGTCTTGGCGTATTTCATATTTGGGGCCGTACCAATCGACGGTGTCCAGCCAGGTCAGCAGGAATTGTTGGCGCAAACTCAGGCCCGGCGGGTGCACCGAACAGATCGGCAAAAACCTGTTGAAATAGCGGACCACGCGAATACGGCTCATGATCCAGGACGGAATGAAAAATATCCAGCAAAGCCAGCGGCAAAAGGCGACCAGTTTTGAGAATTCCCAACCCGGCGTCGTAAGGCGCAAAAGGTTGCGCACTATTTGAAATTTGGCGGACGGCACTTTCTCATAAAAATTATAAAATAGCCGCCCGCTTGATTTCAAATAGGCCGGCAGGCTTTGCATGATCTTGGCGGGCTCGGGCGTATGCTGAATGACGCCGGCGCAATGGACCGCGTCGAACACGCCCGGCTTGAACGGCAGTGCCAGCAAATTGGCCTGGATGACAGTCACCTCGCCCCGATTATTGCTATGCCCAGCGGTTTCGCCGGCCGTCGCCTTGCAGGCATCCACGGCGCTCGATAAATCACAGGCCACGACGCGGGCGCCGGCTTGCGCCAATTCGTCGGCAAAGCGCCCGGCGCCGCAGCCGGCATCTAAGATTATCTTGCCCGATATCCAAGCCGGCTCCCATTTTGTATCATTTAGAAGACGCGCGCCGGAAAGGCCATGCCCGCCCAACCGGTCGATCTGGGCGGCGCTGAACAATTGCCATTGATAGCCAAAGTTCTCGGCGTAATTTTCATCCGCGCCGACAAAACGGGGAATGCCGTTGGTGATCGGATAGGCGCAGCCGCAGGACGGGCACGAAAGCCGCCCCTCGATAACGTCATCACCGGATGATTTTTCGCCGTCCAGGCGCAGCGCCACCTCGCCCGCGCAACGCGGACAGACCAACAATTCAAGGACCCATAATTTCATTTGAGATATTCGCCGAGGCTTGGAGAGCAACCGGACTAGCTCTAACCGCAACATCATTGCTGTTCAAGAACAGATTGGCGGGCGCAAAATCGGGGGCCGGATGCGGCTTGCCGCGGCGATTGCCTTTGGCCTCGCTTGCACTAAAATGGCGGCTGGCAAAACCGCCTTCGGGGAGGCTCATGGCGCTTCTTTTCATTAGCGAAAACGATGATCCTTCGGTCTGGACGGCCGAGCTGGCGAAGGCAATTCCCGAACTTGAGGTGCGCGTTTGGCCCGCGTGCGGCGATGCGGTTGATATCGAATTTGCGCTCGCCTGGAACCCGCCGCCGGGTCTGCTCGCATCGTTTCCGAAGCTGCGCTTTATCCAGGCCCTGGGCATGGGCATCGATCATTTTCTAACCGATCCCGATTTGCCCACTTCCGTGCCCCTGGCGCGTCTGGTCGATCCCGACATGGTGCGCCAGATGAGCGCGTTTGTGGTCCACGCGGTCTTGCGTTTTCACCGCCAGGCCGCGCTTTATGGCCGCCATCAGAGCGCGCGGCTTTGGCACCCCGAAGCGATACCCGATACAACGAGCGCCAGCGCAGGGATCATGGGGCTCGGCATGCTCGGCGCCGATGCGGCGGCGAAGCTGGATGGCCTCGGTTTCCGCGTTCGGGGTTGGAGCCGCCGGCACCACGCGATGCAAAATATCGAAAGCTTCCACGGCCCGGGCGGCTTCGCCGATTTCATGGGAGCTACGCAATTCCTGGTATGCCTATTGCCGCTGAACCCAAATACGGCGGACATCATCAACAAAGATACGCTGGCCCTGTTGCCGGTCGGCGCCTATGTGATCAACGCGGCGCGCGGCGGCCATGTGGTCGAAGAGGATTTATTGGACGCCCTGAATTCCGGCCATATTGCCGGCGCGGCCCTAGATGTTTTCCGCACCGAACCGCTGCCGCCCGATCACCCATTTTGGGCGCATCCCAATATTCACGTCACCCCCCACATCGCGGCGCTCACCAATCCCTTAACCGCCGCCCCGCTGGTGGCGGAAAATATCCGGCGCGTGGCCGCCGGCCAGCAACCGGACAATCTGGTAGACCCGAAACGCGGTTATTAAAAAATATTGATCTAACCGCTCCCGGTTGCCGCTAGCTTGATCGCCGGTTCCCGATCTTTGAGCTTCGGCATCACCTCGGACGTGAACAGATGCATCGAGCGCCGCGCCTGATCGTGGCTGACGCCGCCGAAGTAAAAGGTGCAGTCGCACTGGGTGAAGCCCATCGCATCCTGCGCCTTTTCCAAAAGCGCCACCGCTTCGCCCGGCGTACAGGCGATGGTACGCAATTCTTCGACCATCTTGTCCATGTCGAGATCGCTCTCGCCAACCTGTCTTTGGCTGGGCGCGACGACATGATCGCCATCCATCCTGTTGCGGTCGCGGGTGTGGTTGGTCGCCGCCAGGTAGCGCCGCCAGGCATCGCGCCCGATCTGCCTCGCCTCTTGCTTGGTCTCGCACAAGACGCAGTGGTAATGGGCGGCGATCTGCCATTCGTTGGCGGCATGACCGGCTTCGGCCCAGGCCGCGCGGTATATCTTATTGTTCTCGGCGGCCATTTCGACGCTGAGATAGGGGATGGTCAGGATCTTGTAGCCCCGCTGCCCGGCCCATTCGTAGCTGGCCGGGGTGCGCGAACACGACAGCCAGATCGGCGGATGCGGGCGCTGCTCGGGCTGCGGCCAAAGCTCCAGCTTCGGATAGTTGTAATACTTGCCTTCGTGGGCGAAGGGCTCGCCGGACCAGGCTTTGAGAATGATATCGAGCTGTTCATACATGCGCTCTTGGGAATCATCACGGGGCACGCCGAGCCGGTCATAGTCGAAATCGACAAAGCCGCGGCCGATGCCGAACTCGAGGCGCCCGCCCGACATCAAATCGACCATCGCCAGTTGTTCGGCAATGGCAATCGGATTGTTAAGCGGCAGCACGATGATGGAGGTTCCGAGCCGGGCGTGGCTGGTGCGCTGGGACAGGGCCGCCAAGAAGGTTGCCGGCGAGGGGATGAGGCCGCCATAGGAATCAAAATGATGCTCATTGGCCCACAACGAATCGAAGCCGAGCGCTTCGCTATCGGCCAGCAGATCGATCCAGCGGCGCATCAACAGCCCCTGATCCCCGTCCACGTCCGGAAAATATGTTGGCAGGCAGAAATGACCGAACTTCATGGAACGCCCCCTCGCATTCGCCAAAAAAATTTGCAGGGGAATTCTAACCTTTGGCCGGCGTCATGGAAATAATATTTTTGGGTGCCACCCGATCCACGGCGTTCACATATCGCGGCCTGCCCAAACCCGGTTCATTCCTGCAACAGGCGCCGGATCAGCGCTTGCGCCCGTTCTGGCTTGAAGCCGCCGAATTCCTGAAAGCGGATGACGCCCTGCTTGTCGATGATGGCAATCTCGGGCGTGCCCATGGTGCCGTAGCGGCACATGGTTTGCGGCAATCGCTGGCCCTCAATCGCCCGGTCGACGCCGACTGCGTGGTGGATTTTCTTGCGCTTGATAAAGCCCTTCAGCCGCTGCGGCGTCTGATAGGCGAAGCCTTCGAATACGGTGTGGATGGAGACGAGGCGCATGGCGCCATCGGCGATTTCCTTGGCAAACACCTTACCCCAGAACTTGACCAGGGGGATCGAAAAGGCGTTGCAGCCGGGGCACCAGAGCTGGAAGAAATCGACCACCACCTTGCCCTTCAGATCGGACAATGTCACGCCATCGCTGTTAATCCATTCCGAAACCGCCCATTCCGGCGCCAGGCGCGGCACCGGCTGATGCGAGGGCCGCGCTAAAGATGGTGTTGCCGCGCTCAGAAACAGAATGGCGATGACGGATACGGTGCCGAATAATTTGCGCATGCTGGTCCCTGTTATTGGTTAATTGCGGATCGATAGTAGCCAACGGGGCGCCCCGCGTCGCTTCACAACGGCTCACAAAGATGTGCATGGAGGGCCGCCGGCTTGATTATCCGAGACAAGAAATCGATGGCATGATGGTCATGTCCGATAATCGGACTGCTCCACCGGAGTTAAACAACATCTCCTCGCCCTGGTCTCCCCTTACGCGCGCCCAGCCTCTTCCAGACTGCGCAGCACCATATCCCTGAGCGTGACGATACCGAGCGGATTGCGGTCGTGGTCGATGACCAACGCCCTGGAAAGTTTGAACCGGGTCAGCATGCGGACCGCATAGATCACGTTCATCTCGACCGCCACTGTCAGAACCGGCTTCGACATGATCTCGTAGACGTTGACGCGGTCCGGCGACAGATTCTTGCCGAGCACTTCGCTGGCGATATCGGAGATCTCGATCAAACCGAATTCATCGGAATCGTCGCGACGTTCGACGACGATGGAACTGGTGTGGTGCTCGCGCATCAAGCCGACCGCCTCGGCGACCGTAGCGGTCGGCTCGATCGTAATGACCCCTTTGGACATAACATCCATGACCCTGTAGATTGTTTTATCCGTCATAGCGATTCCTCGATTTCCTGAATGAGTTTTTGTTCTTGGGTCTTGAGACCGACGGCATCTTCAATTTCAATCTGAATGGCAATGCCGCTGCCGGGTTCCTCATCGAACTTGCCGGCTTCTGAAATTGCTTCCAGAATTTCCCGCGCCTTCGGCGCCGCGACAAGAAACATCAGGACGTCCCTCTGGGACGTCAAATCCAGACCCAGGAACGTCTTTTCCGGCTCCAGCCCTTCGCCGCGAACGCTGGGAAAGACCGTCGCCCCCGTCGCGCCTGCTTCCCGGGCGGCCTCAAGAATGACCTCCGTCTTTGTATCGGCCACGAAGGCCATAATCATTTTAAGGTTCACTTCACGTCCTCCTTGCTGTCGTTTTTATCGAGACGCCTAAGCCAGGTGGAGACCATGTCGTATCCCAAAACGGAGATAATTGGAAACACACTGGCAAAGGCAATTAAGCCGAATCCATCGATCAACGGGCTGCGCCCCGGGATCGTTGAAGCCAATCCAAGACCCAGGGCGGCAATCACCGGCACGGTAACGGTCGATGTGGTGACGCCGCCGGAATCGTAGGCCAGGGGAAGGATCGTCTTGGACGCCATAAAAGTTTGAATAATGACGATGATGTAACCGGCCATGATGTAATAGGGCAAAGGCGTTCCGGTGACGATGCGGTAGCTGCCGAGGGCAACCCCGATTGCGACGCCGATGGCGACGGCAATCCTGAGCTCAAAGGCTTTTACGGTGCCACCCGAAACTTCCTGCGCCTTGATCGAAACGGCGATCAGAGAAGGTTCGGCAATGGTTGTCGAAAAACCGATCGCGGCGGCGAATGCATAGACCCAGAGATAGTCCCGCCAATGAACCTCATCGCTGGCGCCAATGCCTAAGAATTCCGGATCGATCAGTTGTTGCGCCATCAACTTGCCGATTGGGAATAGCGCTTCTTTCAGGCCGATCAGGAACAGGCTTAGGCCGACCAGAACATAGACGAACCCGATCAAGATGCGTTTCAGGTGCGGGGGTCTCTTGCGTAACACCAGCGCTTGGAACACAAACAGGATGACAACGATGGGCAGCACGTCAAACGCCGTGTCTAAGATCGTCTTTCCGATGTCGATCAAAAACCCCATTACGCCAGCATCCCGTATATCATGACGAAGATTATCGGCGTCAGGCTGGCGAAGGCGATCAGGCCAAACCCGTCGAGCATGGGGTTGCGGCCCTTAATGGTGCTGGCCAGGCCGACGCCCAGCGCCGTGACCAATGGCACCGTGATCGTCGATGTCGTCACGCCGCCGGAATCGTAGGCAATGCCGACGATCTCTGGTGGCGCGAAGCCGGTGATTACGATCACCAGGACGTAGCCGCCGATGATGAAGTACTGAATAGGCCAGCCGACCAGAATGCGGAACACACCAAGCACCAAAGCGGCGCCGACGGAAAGGGCAACGACAATTCTGAGCCAGAACGCATAGGAGCCCTTGGCATTTGGCGTATCGGCGATAGCGCCTGCCTCACCTGCAATCTTGGCGGCTTCGCCGGCGACCGCAATTAAAGCCGGTTCGGCGACCGTGGTGCCGAACCCGAGCGCGAAAGCAAACAGCAGCAATATCGGTAAACTGCCCTTGTGCGCCATCGCCTGGGCC
>CAUZTZ010000166.1:0-9216 GCA_963582805.1 Alphaproteobacteria bacterium | reverse complement strand
CACAAATAGCTGTCCCCATCGATGCGGCCGAGATCACCGGTATTGAGCCAGCCGTCATCGAAATAGACCCCGGCGTCCAGAGCCGCATCCACATAGCCCGGAAAATTGCCCGGCCCCTTGACCGTCACCACGCCAATCTCATCGGCGCCGCAATCGCGTTGGATTTGGCCCTGCGCATCGACAATGACCGCCTTGATTTGGGTATAGGGCAGACGGATACCCACCGAGCCGTGGCGCATCTCGCCGTCGCGGGGAATGATGGTGGCGTTCTGGCCAAGCTCGGTGGCGCCGTAGGTGGTCAGCATGCGCACCCCCAAATCCCGCTCGATGCGCTCCGAGGTGGCGACCGGCAAGGCGGCCGAGCCGGTCGATGCGTAGGACTTGAAGGACGGAATGTCGGCGCCCGCCGGCGCCGTCTCGATGAGCACCGCGAGGGTGGTCGGCACGCCGGACAGGTAACTGACCCGGTAGCGGTCCACCAGCTTCCAGTAATTGGCGATAAATGTTTTCGAGCGGGCGCCGAGGGCCGCCGGGACAAACATAGTCTGGCCGACTGCGAAGATCAGCAAGCCGCGCCCGATGAAGCCGGCGATATGAAACATCGGCATATCGGAAAACACCGTTTCGTCGGGCTCGAGCGCCATGACCAGAGGATTGGCGAAGCATCGATAGGCGAGGGCGCCATGGGTGATCTTGGCCAGCTTGGGCGCGCCGGTGGTGCCGCCGGAATGCACATAGGCGGCGATATCGTCCGCCTGGAATGATCGCTGGAAGTTGAGCGCGCCTTCCGGCTGGGCGGCCAGGCGCTGATCGAAATCGCACTCGGGCAGCAATTCGCCGCCCAATTCATGCACCGAAAGCACATGCGCGAGGTCCGGCAAATCGCCGCGAATGGCTTCGATCTTTTGCCAGATCTCAAACCCCTTGGTTGGGCCGAGCGCGATCACCACCTTGGCCTTGGCGGCTCTCAAGATATTGGCGATGCGCGGCGCCTCCAGCATCCAGTTGACGCAACAGACAATACCGGCGCCAAGACCGCCGAACTGAATGATGTAGTTTTGCGGAACCGAAGGCATGACCAAGGCAACCACATCTGTGGGCCCGATACCCAATTCGTGCAACAGGTTGGCGCATTGGGTGAAGCGGTCCATGAGCTGGCCATAGGTGAGGGTGAAGGGGTCATCCTCCAGACCGCCATCGGGCAAATAGATCAAGGCCGGCTTATCCGGGTTTATTGCTGCTCCTTGGCGCAATAGATCGAAGCTGTCGAACGTGGTCAGGCGCTCGGCCAGCGGCACCTGCTCGATGGCTTCGATGTCACTTATGTTGCGGATCGGCTGGTAGGCGATGGATCTAGCCCCCGGCGTCCGCATCGAGGGCGATCAGGATTTTGCCGCCGCGCCCGGATTTATCGGCATGGGCGGCGGCCTTTCCGGCCTCGGACAAGGGATAGACGGCTTCCACTTCGGAATGGAGGGTTCCGGCCTCGGTCAGATCGGCCAGGCGTTGGAGCACAATGCTGATTTTGTCCAGGGGCGTCGCCCGGTACCAGGCGGTCAGCCAGAAGCCGCGCAAGGCCAGCTTGTTCTGGAACAATCGGCGGCCATCAAGCTGCACCGGCGCGCGCCCTTGGGTGCCGTAGACCACCAGTTGGGCATCCTCGCCGAGGGCGGCGGCCATGGCATCGGTGGCAGGCCCGGTTATGGCGTCGATGCCGAGCGTGATGTGGGCGCCGCCGGTGGCGTCCCGCACCAACCCGCAGAATCGTTCGGGATCGCTCAAATCATCGACCAGGACCACGGTTCCGCCGAGCGCCTCGAGCCGTGCCGCCGCTTCCTTGCGGCGCACCACATTGACCGTTTTGACACCCTTAACATTGCAAAGCTGAATGACGTTTTGCCCGACCCCGCCATTGGCGGCGTTTTGCAGGACCCAGTCGCCGGCCTCCAGGCCTGTGAACTCGGACAATAGACCGTCCGCGGTCGCCGGGTTGACTTTAAGCATGGCCAGTTGTTCGAGCGCCCCGCCGCTGACCTTGATGAGCAGATCTTCGCGCACACTTAAGCGTTCCTGCCAGGTGCCTCTGGGCATCGGAACGACGATGTCGCCGGGCGCGACGCGGGTAACGCCATCGCCCACCGCCTCCACCCGCCCGACGCCCTCGGTGCCGGGAATAAAGGGAAATTCCACATCGCGGCTATAGTTGCCCTTGATGGTCAAAAGATCGGCCGGGTTGATGGGCGCCATGGCCATGCGCACAACCGCGCGCCCCGGCTCCGGTTCTCCCAAATCGGCAATATCGACGCATTTGACGGTCTCGCCCGGCGCGCCGTAATGGGCAATGCTGGCGGCTTTCATCGGCGTCTCCCCCTGTTGGCCGGCGCCTCGATTGGCATTTCGGGCAACCGGCGACAGGATAGGTGGTCTATTTGACGCCTGTCAAAGCCCCGCCCCGGCCAAACCGGTAGAGATAGCCGGAGCGAAGCATTTTGGGATACAATATGTGCCTGGAATTTGCAGCGGCGGGATTTAGATAAGGAAACCACGATCATGGATGACATCAAGCTGACGGGGCTGTACGACGTTCATAACCCCTGGGGGGAGCAGGACCCGGTAACCTTGCGCGGCCTCAATGCGCGCATCGGCGGGCTTGCCGGCAAGACCATCGGGCTGTTCGCAACCCGCTCCAAACTGGCCGCGGTGCCGATCATGGAAGCGGTCGAGCGCCAATTGCAGGCGCGCGAGCCGAGCCTCGAATTCTCCTGGTTCCTGTTCGATCACAACGCCCACATCGCCGATACCGAAGACAAGGCACGCTTCGCCGAATGGGCAAAGGGCATTGATGCCGCCGTTGCCGCGGTCGGCGATTGAGGCTCCTGCACTAAGTATCTCGTGTTAGATACTATTGCGATCGAAGACCGACACGTTCCCGCCGTTGGCCTTGCCAACGAAGGTTTTATACGCGACGCCAAATCGGCGGCGGCAATCAACGGCATGCCCGGCGTGCGCATTCTCGCCGAAACCATTCCCGTCGAATGCACCGAGCTGCCGATCATCGAGGCCGGCGTGGCGGCGGCGATGGATGATATCATCGACGCGCTGATCCGCCCCTTAAGCGAAGAAGAAGCGAAGCCGGTGCCGGAAGAAGACGGTGTTGCGGATAGGATTGCCTTTCGCGGCACCATCCAGGAGGTCAACCGGTTCTTCTACAAGCGCAAATGGACCGACGGGTTGCCGATCCTGCCGCCGACCGATGCGGCGGTGGCCGAAATGCTGGAAGGCACCGATTTGCCGCCCGATCATCTGGTCGGCAAAATCACGCCGCGCTGGGGCAAAGCCACCGTCGAGAAGATCGCCATCAACGCGGTCATGGCGGGCGCCTTGCCAACCTATATGCCGGTGCTGATCAAGGCGGTCGAGGCGATGCTCGACCCGATGGCGGATTACGGAACCCATTCGGTAAGCACCGGCTCCTGGGCGCCCCATTGGATCATCAACGGCCCGATCCGCCATGATTTGAACCTGAATAGCGGTTCCGGCATGCTCAGCCCCGGCGATATGGCCAATTCGGCCATCGGGCGGGCGATGCTGCTGGTTATCCGTAATATCGGCGGCGCCCAGAAAGGCATCGAAGATATGGGCGTGCTCGGCAATCCCGGCAAATACGCCGCCGTCATGGCCGAAAACGAAGAAGACAGCCCGTGGCAGCCGATGCATACGGAAGCCGGCTTCGATGCGGGGATAAGCACCATCTCGGTGTTCTTTCCCAACAGCTATTCCCAGGTCTGGCCCTATGCCACCAACGCCAAGGGGGTGCTGAACGCCATTACCGCCAACGTCATTCCGGGGCGGACAGGCCTGTTTTGCGTGGTCATGAACCCGGCCAATGCCAAGCTGCTGGCGGACGAGGGGTGGGAAAAAGATCAGATCAAGGCTTATATTTCCGAATATGCACGGGCGCCGGCCTACAAGCATCCGGCCTATTGGGGGGCCATGGCCGGGCGCCAGAACAACCAGTGGATACCGCTGAATGCCAACGATTCCCAGCGTATCCTGCGCTACCCGGACTGGATCAAAATCCTGGTGGCGGGCGGGCCCGGCGCGTTCATGGGCCTATTGACCGGCGGCGCCATCAACGATTTGGACTGGGTCACAAGAAAGATCGAGCTGCCGGCCAACTGGAACGCCCTGGTCAAAAAGTACGGCAAGATTTGAGGGCGCATATTGGCGGACTTTGATGCAATCGTGATCGGCGGCGGCCCCGCCGGACTGACGGCGGCGCGCGCCATCGCCGAAGCCGGGCGCAGGGTCATGGCGTTCGAAAGAGAAGCCTTCGGCGGCCAGCTCATGAACCTGGAATGGGCGGAGGATTACCCCAGCCCCGGTGCGCGCATCGCCGGTGCGGCGCTCGGCAGCCAATTGGCCGATAGGGCTGAGGCCGCCGGCGTCCGCCTGGAAATCGGCGCGGTGGACGAGATCGAAAGTTATTCCACATCCAAAGCCGTCAGCCTCGCCGATGGCGCCGCCTATACCGCGAGCGTTATCATCGTGGCTAGCGGATTGGCGCCCAAGCCGCTGGGCGTGGCCGCCGAGGCGCGCCTCGAAGGCAAGGGCGTCATGACTTGCGCGTTCTGCGATGCCGGGCTCTACCGGGATAAATCGGTCGCCGTCTGCGGCGGCGGCGATGCGGGGCTGATCGAGGCGCTCTATCTCGCAAAGTTCGCCGCCAAGGTGTTTGTGATCGAGGCCGGTGGCCAGCTTAGCGCCCGCCAGGAACTTCAGGAGCGCGCCGCCGGCAATGAAATACTGGACATCCGCCTTGGCCACCTGGCCGTCGATATTGTAGGCGATGACGGCGTCACCGGCGTCACCATCGAAGACGCCGCCAGCGGCACGCGCCAGACCTTGGATGCCCATGGGGTGCTGGTGCATGTGGGCTTCGCGCCCGCCACCGATTGTCTAGCTGCGCTGGTTGATCTGGATGATCAAGGCTACGCTGCCGCCGATGCCGGGTTGGAAAGCGAGACCGCCGGCATCATTCTGGCCGGTGATATCCGCCGGGGCGCGCCGCGCAGTGCCGCCGCCGCCGTCCAAGACGGTGCGCTGGCGGCGGCCACCGCGTTGCGCCTGCTGGGATCATAATGACCAAATGATGGAGCGATGCTGACGGTGTTCATCTGGACCTGACGGGGCTGGAGCCGCCGGCCCCGATGCTGGCTGTATATTCCGGGCACAGTAATTTTGGTCGGCGGCATGGGCATGGCAAGCCATGCGCTGATGGCCCTCGGCGGCATCATGGTGATCGCCGGATTGGGCGTCTGGTCCGCCGTCTTGATTGACATACTTAAGCGTGCGCCGGGCCTTCGCGTTACCGTCCGGCACGGCTGGTGGGCGCTCATCGCACTGGCGCTGTTAAGCGCCATTGCCGCCGTTCTGATCCTGGATTTGGGCCTTGGGTTTCTGCCTGCCAGCTCACCGGACCACGGGCAGTTAGCCGCCGCCCACGCGCTCCTCGGCGGCTTTGGTTTCATCGGCCTTTTCGCCATGGGCTTCTCCTATATCCTGGTTCCCATGTTCGCGCTGTCGCTGGCGCCGGCGCAAGCGCGCGCCAATCTGGCTTTGGGCCTGGTGCTGGCCGGCATTGCTTTGGCCCTGGCCGCCATGCTGACCGATCTGCCCGCCAGCCAACAAACGCTGCTTGCTCTCGGCGCCGCCGTTTTCGGTCTGGGCGGCGCGGGCCTGCATGATCGACATGTTGAAGGGCGAGCACGAGATCATCCGGCCGATGGCGGCCCAATTGATACAATCGGTCAAGGCGGCCAGGAGCGAATGGTTCGGGCCTGAAAGCTGGCAGGCGTTTTATGATCTCGGCCTCGATCTGGCGGAACGGGAGACCTTTCACATCCAAAAAGAGGAAATGGGCTTCCTGCCGCTGTTGGAGCAGATCATCGACGAGGACGGCGACGGAAATCATTGCCGCGCCTACGACGCTAACCGGGGCGGCTAAGGCGCCTTTTCCTATTCGGAGTGCTGGGCCTGCTCGGCGCCTATCAGCGCGCCGAGCAGGCGGGTATCCTCGATAAATCCCTGGCCCGCCGAAGTGCCGCCCCGCCTCAATTGGCCTCGGCGCGCCATTTGCCGGCGTAGCCTTCGCGGGCGTCGCGGGAGTAGGGGGTTGGCGCGACCTTGACATGGATCTCGGTCTGCTTGTGCGCCTCCACGGTGGTTTTCGCGGTGCCGCCATCGGCTTCGCCCCAGACCAGCGTCAGATCATCGCCCACCTGGATGTCCGCATCGACAACGCCCAGAGACAGCATGCAGCGCTCGTTGTAGGAATAGCCGCAGAACATGGAGAAGCCGACCATGTTGCCGTCCTTCATCACCGTGTCGTACGAAGATGACGCATAGTTGGACAGCGGCAGATCAATGGTCTTGAAGTTCTCGCCGCCGGGATCGAGCATGGACCGTGATATTCTGGCAACGTCGTCGGGGTTCCATTCGAACGTCACTTTTTTGCGCTGCGGCGTATCGGCAATTTTCTCCAAGGCTTCGCGGCCTATGAAGTCATGATCGAACTTCACATAAAAGCCGTAGCCAAGCTCGTATGGGTTCAAATAATAATCCTCGATATTGTCCGAAACAAAGCTGCCGCCGATGGAGCCGGTTGCCTCATAGCCCGCGGCCGGCAACCACTCGCGGAAGGCTTTCATGCCATCGCCGGTATAAACAGCCGGAAGCGGCGACGGAATCCACCCCGATTCCAAGGTATTGGTCGCATAGGCGCGGGCGCCCACCTGGCGCATGCCGAAGTCCTTGCCGGCTTCAACAATCGCGGCCCGGACTTCCTCGGCTTGCTCGTAAGGCCCCCAGATTTCCAGCCCCGGAACGCCGGACATGCCGTGGCGAAGGGCGGGAACCTCGCGCCCGGCGACGGTCATGCGCCCGACATTGAAGAATTTGACTTCCGGAATAGGCCCGCCGTTCAGTTTTTCAAGGATCTGGCTCGCGTTCGGCCCCTGCACCTGATACCGGTAGTGGCGCCGGACGACGGGTTTGCCGCCGGTGAAGCCAGGCGAGCGGTCATCGCGCGCCGTTTCGATGTCCCAATCGCCGGTTTCGGCGTGGAATTCCAGCCAGTTCACGGTCGGCGCCCGCCCGACCAGATTATATTTGCCCTCTTCCAGGTGGAAAACGATCACGTCGCCAATGACGCCGCCGTCATGGCTGCAGGGAACGAAATGCTTGGCCTTGTCGACCGGGAAATTCTCGAAACTGTTGATGGCCAGGGACGAAAGCATGGCCTTGGCGTCCGGGCCTTCAACCATATATTCCGCCATGTGATGGCTTTGATCAAAGAGCACCGCCGTTTCGCGCCAGGCCCGTTGTTCATCGCGCCAGTTGGTATATTCGGGCGGCACCACCGGATAGATATAGGCGCCGATTTGCGAATTGCGCAGCAACTGAACGGGATTGCCGGAGGATTGCAGTACGTCTTCCAAGCTCTTGTCACTCATGGCCGTTTCCTTCCCTCTTAATATTAATCAGACCCCGGTGCGGTGACAGCGGAGCGCATCCATTGTGGTGATTTTATTAACCCATTACCGGCGGCTAGTAAAATAGAATGAGTGCAATAGTTATAATGAGTTAGAATACCTTGACGCCAGCCCGAAAGCGCTGGTGTAATCGACTGGGAGCGGTGTTTTTTGGGACGGAGGAGTGCGCCATGTCGCCGGACGAGATTGAAATTCTCAAAACCGATAGTAGGGAAGAAGCTGGGACCAGTTCCGACACCCTGACCCTAAAGGTCGCGATGGGCGATTACGACCGCATCCGGCCGCTGATTGACCGGCGGGTGCGCGCCGAAGGGCTCAATCTTGATATCACCACCGATGATATCAGGGAATTCTGCGTCGGCCCGGTCTACGAGACTTTCGATGTCGCCGAGATGTCCATGTCCTGGTATGTGGCGGCCCGCGCGCGCGGCGAGCCTTGTATCGCGCTGCCGATCTTTCCGCTGCGCATGGCGGTGCTCGGCTACATCTATTGCCACGCCGACGCGCCCTACAGCCACCCGTCCGAGCTTAAGGGCAAGCGCATCGGCTCACCGGCGTTTCGCTACACCGTTAATTTGTGGCTGCGCGGCATGTTGGCCGAACATTACGATCTGGCGCCGGAAGAAATGTCCTGGGTGACCAACGAGGCGGAGATCAACGGCTATGCCGTTCCGTCCAATATCGATTGCAGCGTGGTACCCGGCACCGGCCCCGGCCAGCTTCTGATCGACGGCGAGATCGACGCCATCATGTCGCCCGAGCCGCCGCCCGAGTTCGCCGCCGGCGATCCCAGAATCCGGCGCCTGTTTGCCGACGCTCGCACCGAGCAGGTTACCTATTTCAAAAAGACCGGCATCTATCCGATCACCCATCTGGTGGTCATGCACGAAAAAATGGTGCGCGATCAACCGTGGGTCGCCGAACGGCTGGTGGGCGCTTTTCGGGATGCCCAGCGGCTGACCACGGCCTACTACAACGAGATACCGAAACGCCTGGCGCTGCCCGGCGCGGCATTTATTGTCGAAGAAGAGCGGCGCGATTACGGACCGGAGCCCTGGTCCCACGGCGTCGCCGGCAACGAGGCCAATATCGAAACTTTCGTGCGCTATGCCAAGGAGCAGGGCTATATCGACGAGATTATCCCGCTGGATAAATTCTTTGCCCCGACCACGCTGGATGTCTGACGCCAAAACCGGCCTTATCGCGGCGGGCGGAAATCGAACGTCAACATGCTGACCGAGGACGCTGGAATTTAGGATGCCAGCATGAGCGCCACGCCCTTGAAGGGCCGGCAATGCGAGGCTCGCAATTTTTGAGATAAAAGTGGCGGAGAGACAGGCCGTATAACATTTGTTTTTTACCGTCCTCTTTTGTCCTTAAATCCCCCATCAGCGCTTGATTATCAGCCATATTTCGTCCAATAGCGTCCGTTGACGTTCTCCTGAAGCCGTGACATAGTGTGGGACTATATGTGGGACCATACTAAATGGAGGCGGCATGGGCAAGCTGACGGCATTAGGTGTAAAGAGGGCCAATACAGGGCGTCATGGCGACGGTGGGGGCCTATATCTGGTCGTTTCCGACACCGGGTCCCGAAAGTGGGTTCTTCGCATCCAGGCAGCCGGAACACGACGTGATTTTGGTCTAGGGTCTGCCTCTAGCG
>CAUZTZ010000165.1:0-9306 GCA_963582805.1 Alphaproteobacteria bacterium | reverse complement strand
GCCGTACAAGAATATTGTCAATACAAATTCCAACTTATCCAGCACAACACTCAAAGAAATCACATGGTGCCTTGGCATAGATTACAGCCACTTTTCTTCAAAAGAAAAACTCATCGACTTAAAGCTCGTTGGCCGTAGGAACAATATTGCCCATGGTGGAGAATTTCCTATGGGACGAGAAGATTTTATTGAACTGGCCGATGAAGTCACAGGATTGTTGAATACCTTCAGAAATCTGATAGAAAATTCCGCCGTTACCGAGGACTATACAATCCCGGATTGAGTAAAAACAATAATTGAATTTCAAGCCAATATATCAATTCTTTCCTACACGCCGAACCCTCTCCACGCCCTATTTCGAGACAGTTAATTAATTATTTCACCCGCCCCGCAAAAATTGCCCGCGATATTCAACCGCTCCCCCCCATCCTAACCTTCCCCCTCCAGGGGGGAAGGGACACACCGCCTAATCCAAGCCCGTGCCGCGCGCGGCGCATTTCTCTTCCCTTCCTCCTCTGTGTTCTCTGTGACCTCTGTGTTGAAAATCCTTTTTCTCCTTTGTGCGAAAATGCCGGCGGGAGGCGAAAGAAGAGTGCCAGGCAGCACGGGCGGGCCGATGGGGCTCCGATCACAGACCGGTGCCAAGATCGACGCCCACATGGCCAACCGGGCCATCCCCATGTGGGCTGGGCCGTTGGGCCATCCCCCGCCCTCGGCCGGTGCTTATCGTCTCGCTAGTTGCACGTCTCTTCTCACCGCCTCTGTGGTGACCCTTCTTCTTTCCCCTTTAATACTCAATAACCGACCGAATACTCTCCCCCGCATGCATCAATCGAAACGCCTCGTTGATATCATCGAGCCCCATGGTATGCGTGATCAGATCGTCGATGTTGATCTTGCCGTCCATATACCAATCCACGATCTTGGGCACGTCCGTGCGTCCCTTGGCGCCGCCGAAGGCTGTGCCGCGCCAGACGCGGCCCGTCACCAATTGAAACGGGCGGGTGGCGATCTCTTGGCCGGCGCCGGCAACGCCGATGATGGTGCTTTCGCCCCAGCCCCGATGGCAGCATTCGAGCGCTTGGCGCATGGTTTCCACGTTGCCGATGCATTCGAACGAATAATCGGCGCCGCCGTCGGTTAGCTCGACCACCGCTTCGACCACGTTGTCGGCGCTGGATGCGTCAATGAAATCGGTCATGCCGAATTTTTCCGCCAAGGGCCGCTTAGCCGTGTTGGTGTCGATGCCGATGATCTTTTCGGCGCCGGCCATGCGCGCGCCTTGCAACACATTCAAGCCGATGCCGCCCAAGCCGAATACCGCCACGTTGGCGCCGGCGCGGACTTTGGCGGTGTTGATCACGGCGCCGATGCCGGTGGTGACGCCGCAGCCGATGTAACAGATTTTGTCGAAGGGCGCGTCTTCGCGCACCTTGGCGACGGCGATTTCCGGCAACACGGTGAAATTGGAAAAAGTCGAGGTGCCCATGTAATGGCGGATCATTTCACCGCCGATGGAAAAGCGCGATGTGCCGTCGGGCATCAGCCCCTGGCCTTGGGTAGCGCGGATGGATGTGCAGAGATTGGTGAGCCCGGAATTGCACGATTTGCATTGCCCGCATTCGGGAATGTAGAGGGGGATCACGTGATCGCCTTTTTTGAGGCTCGTGACATCGGGGCCCAAATCGACTACCACGCCGGCGCCTTCATGGCCCAATATGGCCGGGAACAGCCCTTCCGGGTCGTCGCCGGAGAGCGTAAAGGCGTCCGTGTGGCAGACGCCCGTCGCCTTCACTTCGATGAGCACCTCGCCCGCTTTGGGGCCTTCCAGGTTGACGGTCTCGATGGTCAGCGGATCGCCGGCTTTATGGGCGATGGCGGCGCGGGTTTCCATGGATGCCTCCCTCAATTCTAATATTATGCGTTGGTTTAGAGGTATCGAAGGCGCACCGGACGGTCAAGGAAAGGCACCTACTTCCCAACCAGCGCCCGCCCGATGGTGTTCTCATCGGTGCCGAACCAGATGGCGCCGGAGCCCTTGTGATAATGCATATGGCGGACGGAGCCGGCGCCGGACGGGATCGGCGTGATCGAGGTCACGGCGTCCTTGGCCGGATCGAAGCCGACGAAGCGGTTCGGCGACGGCCCGGTTTCCACCAGCCAGACCATGGCGCCGCCAACCACCAGGGCATAGGGGCGCGCCCCGCGCCCGCCGGGCAGTTTCCATTCGTCGGTCTTGCCGGTTTTGGGATCAAAGCGGCCCAGATAGCCGCGCCGGTAATCGGAATAATAGATGCGCCCTTGGTTCCCGGCGTCCAGCCGCCGGGGCCGGGCGCCGGGGGCGATTGCGTGCTCGGTGAGTTTGAGGGTCCGGGGATCGATGGAGGCCAGCTTGTCGGTGCCGAGCAGCGCAATCCATGGCGTGCCATTTGCTGCCACGATGATGCCGTAAGGGCGCGCGTTGCCGCTGGGCACGGCTATCAGATCCACCTTGCGGCTGGCGACATTGAGACGCCCGGCGACATTGGACCATTGGGCGGTGAACCAGATATGTTTTTCGGAGCGGTCGAACGTCAGGGTGTGCGGATCCTCTACATGGCCGCCGGGCATGGGGATTTTTTCGGTGAGCCCGGTTTTGGGATCGAAGCGGCCGATATAGCCGGTCTGATTGCCCGAATACCAGACAATGCCGTCAGCGCCGACGACCAAATTGTGGGGGCCGGGCGCGTCGGGCAAATCGTGGCGCATCAATTTGCCGCTGGCCGCATCCAGGCGCGCCAGGTAATCGCCGGACTGGCCAACGAACCAGATTTGGCTGGCGCTGGCGGCGAAGGGATCGCGGGTACGCCCGCCGTAGGATATGGGCCATTCCTTGATGTCGATGGGGCGCAAAACATCGGCGGCATCGGCGGCGCAGCCCGTCCCGAACAACAGAATCGCAAAGATCAGGAATTTGGATTTCATCACACCCTCGCTTTGTAAAAACGCCGCCGCTTTTTGGCCGCCGGCGGAATATAGAGCGGTTCCGGGTATATTATTAATACATTTTTTATATGTCATTTTATTTTATTTTACATAATCATAAAAAGTACCTATACTATTTTATACGCAATCAATATGTATTATAGAGGCGATCAAATGACCCAGCATATGCTGACCGCCAACCGGCTCAGCGACGGCGCCGTTGTCTATCTTCAGGGCGGCGGCGGCTGGAGCGGCGACATCCAATCGGGCCAGGTGGTCGCGGCGGAGCAATGCGAAGCCTTGGAGGCCGAGGGGCCGCTTGGCATGGCCGCCAATATCGTCGTGGCGCCCTATGTGATCGAGGTTGAAGGCAACCAGGGAAACTACACACCTGTTCGCCGGCGCGAGCGTATTCGCGCCTTCGGTCCCACCGTGGTGGAACAAGACGTGCCATCTTCGCAAAAATCCGAGGACTTAAACCATGTACCAGTATGACGAATTCGATACCCGCCTGACCAATGAGCGGATCGGCGAATACCGGGATCAGGTGGCGCGCCGGGTGACCGGCGATCTGGACGAGGACAATTTCCGCAATTTGCGTCTGCGCAACGGTCTTTATATGCAGTTGCACGCCTATATGCTGCGCGTCGCCATTCCCTATGGGCTGATGTCGTCGGACCAGTTGCGCAAACTGGCCTTCATTGCGCGCACCTACGACAAGGATTACGGCCATTTCACCACCCGCCAGAATTTGCAATACAATTGGCCCGAATTGGAAGACACGCCCGACATATTGGCGCATCTGGCCGAAGTGGATATGTCCGCCATCCAGACCAGCGGCAACGTCAATCGCAACGTCACCGCCGATGCCTTTGCCGGCGTCGCCCGCGACGAGATCGAGGATCCGCGCCCCTATTGCGAGATCGTGCGCCAGTTCCTGACCCTCAATCCGGAATTCTCCTGGCTGCCGCGCAAGTTTAAGATCGCCGTGTCCGCCGCCGCCGAGGACCGCGCCGCCACCACGGTCCACGATATCGGGCTGCTGCTGATCCACAATGCCGCCGGCGATACCGGCTTCCGGGTGCTGGTCGGCGGCGGCTTGGGACGCTCGCCGTTCCTCGGCAAGGTGTTGCGCCTGTTCCTGCCCAAGGACGACTTGTTGCCCTATATACAGGCCATTTTGCGGGTCTATAATATGGAAGGCCGGCGCGACAACATATTCAAGGCACGCATCAAAATCCTGGTCCACGAATTGGGGATCGAGCGGTTTAAAGACAAGGTGGAAGCCGAGTTTGAAGCATCGGCGGGTGATCCCCTGTTTATCGGCACCGAAGAAGAGGCGCGCATCAAGGCCCAGTTCGCAGCCCCGCCCTACCGGGCGCTGGATGAATACGATCCCGGCCACGAGGCGCTTTTGCGCGAAAACCCGGCCTTTGCCCAATGGGCGACGCACAATCTGGCGGCCCATAAACAGGCCGGCTACGCCATCGTCAATCTGCCCCTGAAACCCATCGGCGGCATCCCCGGCGATGTTTCCGCCGATCAGATGGACTTCATCGCCGGATTGGCCGACACCTACAGCTTTGGCGAATTGCGCGCCACCCACCGGCAAAACCTGGTGCTCGCCGATGTGGCCAAGTCTGATTTGTATTCCCTGTGGCAGGCGCTTGACGATGCCGGATTGGCGCCGGCGAACCTGGACCGGATCACCGATATCATCTGCTGCCCGGGCATGGATTACTGCTCTCTCGCCACCGCCCGGTCGATCCCCATCGCCCAGCGCATCTCGGAGCGGTTCGCCGACCAGGAGCGCCAGGATTTGATCGGCGAGTTGAAGCTGAACATATCGGGCTGCATCAATGCCTGCGGCCATCATCATATCGGCCATATCGGGCTGCTCGGCGTCGAGAAGAACGGCGAGGAGTTCTATCAGATCACGGTCGGCGGATCGGGCGCCCGTGATGCGGATATCGGACGCATCATCGGCCCGGCCTTTGCCTCCGAAGATGTGGTCGACGCGGTCGAAACCCTGGTCGATACCTATTTGGATATCCGCGCGCCGGGCGAGCGTTTTCTCGACACCTTGCGGCGCATCGGGTCTGAGCCTTTCAAGGAGCGTCTCTATGCCACTGATTAAAGACGGCGCCGTCCGGGCCGACGGCTGGATCTATCTTGGCGATGACGACGATCCGGCGGACGGCCAATCGGTGATCATCGATTACGCCCGCTGGCACGCTGGTGATGCGGCCATCGCCGGCCATAACGGGCCGCTCGGCATCCGCATGCGCTCCGACCAGGCGCCGGAATTGATCAAAGATGATCTTGGCCGCTTTGATGTGATCGCCTTGGAATTTTTAGGTATCGCCGACGGCCGCTCGTTCTCCCACGCCCGTATTTTGCGCGACCGGATGGGCTATGGCGGCGAGCTGCGCGCCGTCGGCGGCGTCCTGGAGGATCAGATATTTTTCATGCGCCGCTGCGGCATCGATGCGTTCGAGCTGGACCCGGGCCGCGACATCGGGCGCGCCATGGCCGCCCTCACCCAGTTTTCGGCCCCCTATCAGGCATCCTCGGACGGCTTGGAGCCGGCAACATCGCGCCGTCACAGCGGCCGCTAAATTTGCGGCTTGGGCCCAAAACCGGCATAGTCGGTGCATGCATGGCGATACCCAATTAGAGACGGCCGGCGGCGAACGATTGGCCGAATCGTTGGAATTGCTGGCCGACATGGGCCGCGATTTCGCCCGCTCCCTTGATATCGAAGTAACCCTGCAAAGCGCGCTCACGCGGATCACCGATTATCTCGGCGCCGAGGGCGGCGCGTTGTTTCTCCTCGAAGCAGACGAAACCATCCTCACCTGCCAATGCTGCGTCGGCGCCGCCAATATCACCGGGCTTACCTTGCGCGCCGATCACGGCATCATCGGGCGCTGCGTGCAGGAAAACGCCGGCGATATCGTGCGCGACGTGACCGACGATGCCAGCTTCGACGGCTCGGTCGACACCAAGACCGGCTTTACCACCCGCTCGATCCTGTGCGCGCCGTTGAGCGTCAAAGAGGAGCGCATCGGCGCCATCGAGCTGATCAACAAAAATGGCGGTGACGGCCTGTTCGACGATAACGATTTGACCTTGCTGCAGGTGCTAAGCTCATCGGCGGCGCTGGCTATTCTCAACGCGCGCATGGCGTCGGAATTGGTCGAGCAGGAAAAAACCAAGCGCGAGCTGGAATTGGCTGCCGAGATCCAGCGCAGCCTGTTGCCGGCGGAACCGCCCGGCCCCTACCCCATCTCGGGCCTGAACATTCCGGCGCGCACCGTATCGGGCGATTTCTACGATTTCTTTGAGCTCGATGACGGGCGCATATCCTTTTGCCTCGGCGACGTATCGGGCAAGGGCATCAACGCCGCCATGCTGATGGCCAAGACCGCCAGCCTCTATCGCTGCCTCGGCAAGACCGAGACGCGGCCCGGCAAGTTGTTGGCGCGCCTCAACGAGGAGATTTGCGACACCGCCACAAGGGGCATGTTCGTGACCTTGGTGGGCGGCATCTATGATCCCAAATCGATGACCGCGCGCATCGCCAACGCCGGCCACGAGCCGCCGCTCAAACGCACGCCGGAAGGTTTGTACGAAAGCTTTGAAGCCGAGGCGCCGCCGCTCGGCATCGCCGTCGCCATCATCCCCGAAGACGGCTACCCGGAATTTGATATCCGCCTGGACGGCGGCGCGCTCTATCTGTTCAGCGACGGCGTGACCGAGGGCAAGCTGGTCAACGGCGATGCGTTGGGCGCCGACGGGGTGCGCAAAATCCTCGACAGCAATGCCGATATGAGCCTTGCGAAAAGGCTGCAATCGGTTGTCGCGGGGCTCGACCGGGGCGGCGATCTGCATGACGACATCACCATATTGGGGATCGATTCCCGCCCCGAAGAGCTGGGCGCCCACCAAGGCGGCGATGGGTCCCGGGCCGCCAAGCCCATCGTGCCGCGCCTCGAATACGCCATACCGGCGCGCGCCGCGCGGCTGCGCGATGCCCGCCACGCGGTGCGCCGGTTCTTGGAGGATGTGGGCTATGACGGCACCCACGTGCCCGATATCGTGCTGATCATCGACGAGGCCTGCCAGAATATTATCCGCCACGGCTATGGCGGTGACAGCGATCAATGGATCGAGATCGCGGTGGCGCTGGAAGTAACCGGGCTGGTGATCCTGCTGCGCGACTTTGCCGATCCGGTGGATGAGGCGGAAATCGAGCCCCGCGATCTGGACGATGTGCGCCCCGGCGGGCTCGGCGTTCATTTCATGCGCGAAATTATGGACGAAATCGGCTACCTTCCCCGGGAAGGCGGTTACGGAAATATTTTGCGCATGGTCAAGCGCGCGACGGAAAATTAGTCAGGGACGGGACTTCAAGCCATGGAACATTCAATCCGCGACGATGGAGGCGCCACCGTGGTCGAATTGGCGGGCGACGTTGATCTGGAAAGCTCGCCCAGCGCCCGCACCATCCTTTTGGAATGCGTCGGCAATGGCAAATCGGTCTATGTGGATATGGCCGGCGTCACCTATATCGACAGTTCCGGCGTTGCCTCGCTGGTGGAATCGTTCCAATCGGCGCGCGCCGGGGGCACCGGCTTTACCCTGATCGCGGTCTCCGAAGAAGTGATGCGGGTGATCCAGCTGGCGCGCCTCGACAAGATATTCACCATCCATGACAGCTTAAGCGCCGCCCGCCAGGCCGGGGATTAATCATCCATGAGCGATGCGGCACCCCGTTCGGCGATTTTGCGGTACTCCGAAACGGTGGGCCGAAATTCGATCTCGGCGATTGAAATGATCGGCCATTGGGGCGCGCTGATGGGCGAGAGCGTCTTTTGGCTGTTCGCCGGGGCCAAAATGAAACAGCCGGTGCGCATCAGCGCCGTCTTCCAGCAGATGATGGAGATCGGCGTCTTTGCGATCCCCATCGTGGCGCTATTGTCGGCGACCATCGGCATGATGCTGGCCATCCAGGGCATCCATACCTTGTCCATCTTCGGCGCCGAAAGTCAGGTGGTGTTCGGCATATCGCTGTCGGTGGTGCGCGAATTTTCGGCCCTGATCACCGGCATTTTGGTGGCCGGACGGTCGGGCTCGGCCTTGGCGGCGCGGCTCTCTACCATGCAGATCAACCAGGAGATCGACGCCCTTCGGGTGATGGGTATCCACCCGGTCCGCTTTCTGGTGGTGCCGGCGCTGATAGCCATGATCGTCATGCTGCCGGCGCTGACCTTTTTATCGGACATGGTGGCGCTCTACGCGGCAGGATTGTGGGTATCGTTCGATCTCGGCATCTCCCAGGCCGCCTATTGGAGCCAGACCATCGATGCCTTGTCGATCGGCGATCTTTGGCATGGGCTCGGCAAGGCGGCCATATTCGCGGTGCTGATCACGCTGATCGGCGTGGTCAACGGCGCCTCGGTCACCGGCGGCGCCGAGGGCGTCGGGCGGGTCACCACCCGCGCCGTGGTGCAGGCTATATCGGCGATTGTCATTACCGACATGATCTTTGCCTTCCTGGCGACGCGCTGATGCAAGGATGCGGGCAATGAGCGATGACGAAACCAGCGACGAATTCGCCATCGAAGTCCTGGGTCTGGTCACCCATTACGGTGAGCGCATGATCCTCAAAGGCATCGATTTCGATGTGCGCCCGTCCGAGATCATGGTCATCATGGGCGGCTCGGGGTCGGGCAAATCAACGCTGATGCGCCACCTGTTGGCGCTGGAGGCGGCCACCTCGGGGAGCGTCGAAGTTCTGGGCGAAGATATCGCGCGCCTCGGCACCCGCGCGCGGGCCGAATTATCCAAGAAAATCGGCGTCGCCTTTCAGTCCGGCGCGCTGTTCTCAAGCTTGACCGTCGGCGAAAACATACAATTGCCGCTGGCCGAGCATACCAAGCTGGACGCCGCGACCATGGCGATCATGACCCGCATGAAGCTGGAGGTTGTCGATCTGGCCGGCTTCGAGGATTTGATGCCGTCGGAGCTGTCGGGGGGCATGATCAAGCGCGCCGCCCTGGCCCGCGCCATCATCATGGACCCGAAGATTTTGTTTTGCGACGAGCCGTCCGCCGGGCTCGACCCGGTGGTGGCTGCCCAATTGGACGATTTGATCCTGCGCCTTCGGGATGCCATGCAGATGAGCATCGTCGTCGTCACCCACGAGCTGGAAAGCGCCTTCAAGATCGCCGACCGGATCACGATATTGGATGAGGGGAAAATCTTAAAGGTCGGCACCGTCGATGAGATCAAAAATTCCGACAACGAGCGCATACAAAATATCTTGCAACGGCGCAC
>CAUZTZ010000164.1:0-9356 GCA_963582805.1 Alphaproteobacteria bacterium | reverse complement strand
AGCCTTCGGACAGCACCTTCAAGGACAGGATCAAAGCGCGCGCCTTTCCGTGCCGGGACATCAACCACATGATCTGGATCTATATGGGCCCGCGCGCCACGCCGCCGCCGCTGCCCACCTTTGAAGTTCTGACCTGCCCCGCCGATAGGGTGACCCAGTGCAACATCATGATGGAAGAAGCCAACTGGCTGCAGAACATGGAGGGCGATCTGGACACCGTGCATCTGGATTGGGTGCACGCCAAGGTCGCCAAGGATGCGCCTTATGCCGGCGTCGGAATATCGGGATTTTGGAGCGATGATCGCGAACCGCCGCGCCTCGATGTGCAGGCCGCGCCCTACGGCGCCTATTACACCGCCAAGCGCACCATCAACGATGGCGCCGACGAATGGCACCGCATCAATCAATTCCTGTTCCCGTTCCACACCATGATCTCCAGCGGTCATCACGCCGTGCTTCGTTCGTTCATCCCCGTCGATGATGAACATGCGATGCTGATGAGCCAGTCGGCGGCGCCCGGCGACGCACCGTTGCCGGCCACCATTGCCGACCGCATGGACGCGTCGGACCCGTACAAAGAATGGGGCGGCTACGCCGAGCGTACCAACGATCCGCGCTCCTATTTCTATACCAAGGCCAACCGCCATAACGACTATATGATGGACCCCAAGATCGCCAAGGAATCCCTCAATATCGGCATTCCGTTCATCGCCAATCTGCAGGACCGGGCGATGACCGAACTGATGTGCGGGCCGGACGGCGAGCCTCTTTATGATCGCACGCAAGAACATCTCGGCACCTCGGACGCCATGATCATCATGATGCGCAACCAACTATTGAAGGCGGTCAAGCATATGGAGGAAACCGGCGAGGCACCGCCCAACGTGGACGACGTGTCCCTGGACCGGGTGCGCTGTGCGACCGTGGTGCTGCCAACCGGTTCCGACTGGGTCAAGGAATCGGCGATAGCGCGCAACGCCGACAGCGGCAACGGCATTTCGTTCGAACATCATCTGGTGCCGGACATGGACTGAACCCGGCCTACGGCTTCAATTTCACCGGCGCGGTTTCGGGCGGCACGGCGCCGACCGTGTTGGCCATCATGCAGACCTTGCAGAATTGCCCCACTGCGCCGACCGTATCGACCAGCCGCGTATGGCCCAGTATCTCCGCCGCTTTGGTAAACCCATCATCACCGAGCGTGCCGCTGGCCAGCAATTCTTGGGCGACGTCATAGACCGCTTCGTCTTCGGGCGACGCGAATTCGGGCCGTTCACGATCATTGATGGCATCGACAATTGCCGGTGCAACACCGGCCGCGAAGGCTTGCGGCACCTGCACGGCGAATGGAAACGCCGAATTCCAATAGCGCGCCGCAGTCAGGGCGGCGATGCGCACCTGGGCCTGGCTGAGCGAGCAATCGCCCAGATGATCGGAAACCCGGTTGCTGGCCTCCCAAAGCCCCGGCGCATAGGCATAGCCGATGGACGGACCGCCGGAGCGGCCGGTGCTGGCCATCACGTCGTCATAGACGCGGCGTTGCTCAGCGTTCATGTCATCGGGCTGGATTTGCGGAATACGTGTCATTTTAATTTTTCCTCTTAGGTTCGAAAATTTGAGCCTTCGGTTATGGGGCGTTATGATCGGTGCCAACGCATTTACCTAAGGAGGCGCGATTATGGCCAAACGAACAGCGATCTATGTGAAGGAATTCATGCACGGCAACCCGATCCCGGCGGCCAGCCGCATCGGTGCGTTCGTGCAGACCGGCGTCATTACCGGCAAGGACCCGGAAAGCGGCGACATGCCCGATGCCATGGAAGACCAGCTCACCAACATGTTTGGCCATATCCAGCGCATCGCCGAGGCCGCCGGCGGGACGACCGAAGATATCTTGAAGATCACCTTCTGGATGGGCGATCCGTCCGAACGCGCCCTCCTGAACACGCCCTGGGTCGCCATGTTTCCTGACGAAGCCACCCGCCCGACGCGGCATACCCTGCCCGGCAGCGCCACCGCCGCCTCCAAGGTGCAATGCAGCTTCACCGCGGTGATCGAATAGGGGCGTCATAATTTTGCGAGCCGGCGCAGGAATTCGACGATGTTTTCGCGCACCGCCGCTTCCACCGCGCCTTGCAGTTTGGGCGTCGGCTGGCCGCGAAAATCAAACTCGGCATCGGATCTGGTGGCCGGCTCTTCGCGGCTGGTCTCCACCGTCTCATCAAAGAGAAAATTGCCCGATGAAACGCGGATCAGCCTGTAATCGGCGCTCATGAATGTCCTGACACGGGTGGTCTCCAATATACGGGCGCCGGTCGCGCGGTTCCTGGAATGCACATATCCGTAGCTAATGCCGGGCTCGCGGATTTCCAGCCGGTGCGGCCCCTTGGCGCCCATCATGCCGCGGCTGGCGAGGCTGGAGCGAACCGCATCCGCCATTTCATCAAAATCCAGCAAAGTTGGCCGCAGACCCAGGCCGGTGCCGGTTCCGGCGCGCGGAATAAGACGAACCTCGGCAATTGCGCCCCGGTAATTTGAAGCCGAGGGAAGGGAGGCAAGTTGCGCCGCCCCCGGCACCAATTTTTCGGATCGGGCCACGGTGTTGCAGGCGGCCAGCAACGCGAGCAAAACCAAGGTCGCAAATTTGGCTCCCACGGTCATGGTTTCTCGCCGAAATGGGCCTGGTGCCAGCGCCAGGCGTCTTCGATTTGGACTTCGATTGGGCTGCGCGCCGGGGTCCAGCCCAGCATTTCGGCGGCGCGGGAAGAATTGCTGATCAGCTCCGCCGGATCGCCGTCTCGGCGGGCGCCCATGACAATGGGTATTTTGGCGCCAGTAACTTGCGCCGCCGCGTCGATAACTTCGCGCACCGAGAAACCGGCGCCGTTGCCGAGGTTAAAGGCGTCCGATACGCCGCCGCCCTGCAGATATTCCAGCGCCCGGATATGGGCGTCCGCCAGATCGGCCACGTGAATATAGTCGCGCACGCAAGTGCCGTCGGCTGTTGGATAATCGTCGCCGAAGATGGTGATGGCATCGCGCCGGCCCATCGCGGCGTCGAGCACCAGCGGGATCAAATGGGTTTCGGGCTGATGGTCCTCGCCGATACCGGCGTCGGCGTCGGCGCCGGCGGCGTTGAAATAGCGCAACGCCACATGTTTGAGCCCATAAGCGTGGGCGAAATCCGCCATCATGGTTTCGGCGATCAGCTTGCTTGAACCATAGGGGTTGATGGGGCCGAAAGCGTGGCTCTCATCAAGGGGCATGCGCTCAGGCGTGCCGTACACGGCGCAGGACGACGAGAACACCAGCTTGGCGCAATCGTGGCGGCGCATGGCATCCAGGAGCGAAAGGGTGCCGGTGACGTTGGTATCGTAATAAATCTCCGGCGCGGTCACCGATTCGCCCACATTTATTTTACCGGCGAAATGCAGCACCGCGTCAGGTGCATGGGCTTCGAACACAGCATCCAGGGCCGCCCCGTCCCGGATATCGCAATGTTCCAGCGGCCCCCACTTGACTGCCCAGTCGTGGCCGGTGGACAGATCATCGACCACCACCGGGCGCATGCCGGCCTCCGATAAGGCCTTGGCGGTATGGCTGCCGATATAGCCGGCGCCGCCGACCACCAGGATTTTGCCGCTGGAAGAAGCCAACGGTCTTCTACGCTGCCGCTGCCTGGCCGAGGACCTTGGCCGCCTGATCCTCCAGAACCGTGCCGGTGAAGAAGTCCGGGTTCATGCCGGCGTGATACTTAACGCCGTTGGTGAACATGAAATCCTCGAAATTGTCTTCGTTCAGCAGCCCGCCTTCGAGCAAGCCATAGGCATCCGATAGCGCCAGGGACGCGTCGGTCACGTCCCAATGGCCAATGTCGGAACCCCAGAACGCCTTCAGCGTGGCGCCAAAGCTGTTGAGCTTGGGATCGAACGCAGTGGCCACCATGCGGTCGTCGGATTCGCAGCCGAAGAAGAAATTGCCGGTAAACAGACCCTTGATGTCCTTTTCTTCCACGATGCCGCAGGCGGCGAACTCGTCGATGGTGCCCCGGTCATAATTGTTGTGGGAGTTGGAGGGCCGGTAGCCGCGAATGCGTTCCGGCGTCAGGTTTTCGTCGCCATATTTGGTGAACAGTTCCACCATCAAGTCCTCGTCGAGCTTTTCCGGGTCCAGGTTTTCCAAAAGCGCGTCGATATTGCGTTTTTCCCAATGCTCGCAGATATCGTTGTAAAGCTGTACCGCCCAGGAGACGCCGCCCTCCAAAAATGCGAAATTGAGGCCCGGGAACCGGCTCGGTACGCCGCCCATGAATAATGAGCGGCAGAAAAACTCGGAGCCCGCCGCGAAGCCGCCCAGATGATTGAACACATAATTGGATGCCGACGAGCGCATGCCGCCGCCGCCCCGGTCCGAGGAATGGCAGGCCGGCCCCACTTTCATTTCCACGCATTTGGCCCAGAAAGGATCGTAATCGAATGGCGCATCGATGGTCAGGGAATGGGTCCAGCGGGTATGTTTGGCCAGATCCGGCGCCAACTCGGCGATCTTTGGATTGGCGGTGCGCACATCACCATTGACCATGATCGCCTTCATGCCCAATTCGCCGACCGCGAATTCCAGCTCGGCAATGCCTTCTTCGGGCGTCTGCACCGGGATCAGGGCGGCCGGCGTCATATGGGCGGAAAAATCGGCGAACTTCTCCGAATTCATGATGTTCACGGCGCGGCAGACGGCGGTACGAACTTCGGCATCTTGTATGTAGCCCATGCCGAGGCCGCGGGTAGAATAGATGACGGCGAAATCGATGCCGCACTCTTCCTGGCGTTCGGCGCGTAATTTCGGCAGCATGGCCATCGCCCGGTCCTTGGTGTTGGGGCCCGACGGCACGTTCCACAATGTGCGCCGGACGCCTTCGGGCGCGGGCTTGAACCACATGTCTTCGAAGCGCTTGACCACGTCCGGCCCGGCCACCTGTTTCAGGTAGTCGGCAATGGCCAAATCGAACTCCTGCACATGGCCGTCCGTATCCAGGACCGGATGGTTCAGTTTCGCCCGGATTTTATCGCCCCGGCGTTCCGCAAGGTTTGCGTGGCTCATGATGTTTCCTTCCCCAATTGGTCTCTGCCTACGCCCGCGCGGCCAACCCTGCCATCCCCGCGCGGGCTATTCGTTATAGTTTGCCTTCGGCCTTCAGCCGTTTCACCAGATCGCGGTCCAGAAGCACCGTATCGGGCACGCCTTGCTCGTACAATTCGACCATCTTGTCGGGATCGAAATTGCCGTCCGGCATGGGCCCGAAATCTTCCGAAAACTGGTAATTTTTCTTGTAGGACTTGGTTATGACGGGCGGGTAATTATCGACCAAGGTTTCCACATCATTGCCGTCCGGGTCCTGGTAATAGAACGACGTGGAATTGCCGTGATTGACCACCCAATGCGGCTTGTAGCCCCATTCCTTCATGCGCTTATAGATGAAGATAACCTCGCCCAGGCTGCGATAACCGAACGCCAGATGCGAGTAGCCCACCGGATTTTCCGGCTTGGTGCCCCAGCCTTCCTTATACATGACAACCAGCCGATGGTCGTATTCATCATAGGTGATGAAGGTCATCGGATTGCCCGGATTGACCGCCGTCACCTCGCCATTGAACAGGGCGACATAGAATTCGACCATGGCCTGGTAATTGACATCGGTACAGATGTGAATATGGCCGATAAAGGACGGCGACGGCATCTCGGTCACGCTGCCGGGCGCGTCGCTGGCCAAGGGGTTGGGCTGGTCGGGAATAAAGGCGCGTTCGGGAACGTCATCCATGCTGCGGGGCCTCCGATAGGGATTTAAGACGATTTGGCGTGTTTTTTTGGATCATAACACCCAGGCGGGGCGACTTGCAAAACGGTCCGGCGCCGCGTTTGGCTTGGCGCCGGGATCGATGGTCAATCGCGCCACCGGTTGCCATCCCCGGCCGGCCAGGGCCGAATATGCGACATGCAACACGCGAAACCACATGGACATCCTTGTCATTTATGGACATTTGTAGACATTTTCGGACATTTGAGCCGCTCGTTTGGTACTGATAGAGGGGGTATGGTATTTCTTCTATTATTATATAATTATTCTAAATATATCAAATAATCTATCATAAAATCAATGTAAATTATAACAAATACTTGATTTTCGACTTATAACGCCTGCCGCAATTTCCGCTTGAGCACTTTGCCATAATTGTTTTTCGGCAGTTCGGCGACGAACCGGTAGATTTTCGGCCGTTTGAAGCGGGCGATGCTGTCCCGGCACCTTGCATCCAGATCGGCTCCCGTCACCTCTTGCCCGGGCGCGGCAACGATAAAGGCCGCCACGCTCTCGCCCCATTCGGCGTCGGGCGCGCCGATGACCGCGCATTCAAGCACCCGTTCGTCGGCCAAAAGCACCTCTTCCACCTCGCGCGGGTAAATGTTGGAACCGCCGGAGATGATCACGTCCTTGGAGCGATCCTTAAGGGTGAGGTAGCCGTCATCATCGAGGGCCCCCAAATCGCCGGTATGCAGCCAGCCGTCCCGGAGCGCCGCATCGGTTGCCGCTTGGTCATCCCAATAGCCGCGCATGACCACATCGCCCTTGACCAGGATCTCGCCGGTCTCGCCGGGCGCCACGTCGGTGCCGTCTGCATCCGCCAAGCGCACCGCGACGCCGTCCTGGGCAACGCCCACCGAGGCCAGCCGGTCCCGATAGCGTGGATGACCCAAGTCGGTGTGGGCGGCGCGGGAAAGCGCAGCGATGGTCATCGGCGCTTCGCCTTGCCCGTATATCTGGATCAGCCTGGGCCCGAGGATACGAATTGCGCGCAAACAATCGGCCACATACATGGGCGCGCCCCCATAGATGATGGATTTGAGGCCGGCCAGCTCCGTCTCGCCAGCCGCCGCGGCGACAAAGCGCTGCACCATGGTCGGCGCCATGAACATCGTCGCGCCCCGCCAGTGTTCCAGCAGCGCGAAGATTTCGCCCGGATTGAAGCTGCCCGATAGCGGCGTCACTTGGCAGGCCCCGGCGGCAACGTGGGGTAACAGATAAAGCCCGGAGCCGTGGCTCATGGGCGCCGCGTGGATGATGCAGTCGGCGGGCTCTATTCCATCAACGCTGGCGAAATAGGCGCGCGTCATGGCGGCCAGATTGGCATGGGTCAGCATCGCGCCTTTTGGCCGGCCGGTGGTGCCCGAGGTGTAGAACAACCAGGCGAGGGCATCGGCATTGGTGTCTGCCAAGGGAGCGGGCGGGGCGTCATAAAGCGCCTCATGGGCCGGTGAGCCGGCGATGATGATGTGTTCCAGCAATGGCATTTGGGCGCGCAAGGCAGCGAGGGCTGCGGCGATTTCCGGGCTGGCGAAGCAAATTTTGGCGCCGCAATTGCCCAATATCCAGGCGAATTCGGAGGCGTGCAGGCGCGCGTTCATGGGCACCGCCGCCAAGCCCCCATGCCAGGCGCCGAACAGGATCTCCGAATAGGCGGGCTGGTTTTCCATGGCCATGGCGATGCGGTCGCCGCCCCGCAGCCCCAATTCCCGGAAGGCCCCGGCCAGGGCGCCAGAGCGCGCCGCGTGTTCGGCGTATGAAGCCGTGACGTCGGTGCCGCTGGCAAGGGCTGGCGAGTCCGGCGCGGCGTTGGCGGCGTCAAGGAGAAGCTTGGCGAGGGTCATGGGTTGATCGTCAGAATTCAGCGTCACGAGGTGCCAGACCGCACGGCCAATCGGCCAACCCGTGGCCATCCCCGATTGGCCTGGGCACGTGTCCCAAGCGGGCTGAGCTCCCTGGCACTATTTTATCGCCTCCAGTATGCTTACATAATTGGCCACCGCCGAGCCGCCCATGTTGAACACGCCGGCCACCTCGGCGCCGTCGATCTGCAAGGGCCCGGCGTCGCCGCGGGTCTGCATGGCGGCCATCACATGCATGGAGGCGCCGGTGGCGCCGATGGGATGGCCCTTGGATTTGAGCCCGCCGGACGGGTTGATCGGCAGCTTGCCGTCTTTTTGCGTCCAGCCCTCGGCAATGGCGCGCGCGCCGTCGCCTTTGCCGGCCAGCCCCATGGCTTCATAGATCAGCAATTCGGCGATCGTGAAGCAGTCATGCACCTCGGCCACATCAAGCTCATCGACGCCGATGTTCGCTTGGGCAAACGCTTGCGACCAGGCCGCCTCTGCGCCTTCGAAGCGGGTCACGTCGCGCCGCGACATGGGCAGGAAATCGTTGACCTGGGCGGCGGCGCGAAACAGCACGGCTTTGTCCATGGACATGGCGGTTTCCACGTCGGCGAGCACAATTGCGGCGGCGCCATCGGTGACCGGCGAGCAATCGGTGCGCTTCAAAGGCCCCGAGATGAACGGATTTTTTTCGGACTCGTTGCGGCAGAAATCATAGCCCAGATCTTTCTGGAAATGGGCCAATTCGTTGAGGGCGCCGTTGGCGTGGTTCTTGGCGGCGATTTGCGCGAGGGCATCGGATTGGTCGCCATATTTCTGAAAATAGCTGTCGGCGATGCGGGCAAAAATATCAACGAACGAGCCGTTCTCGCCGCCTTCTTCTTTGTAGTAGCTGGCCTTGGTAAGAACCTCGCCGATGGCGGCGCCGGCCAGCTCGGTCATTTTCTCTGCGCCGACGCACAGCACGATGCGCGCTTTGCCAGCGGCGATGGCGTTAAGGCCCTGATAGATGGCGGCGGTGCCGGTGGCGCAGGCGTTTTCGATGCGGGTGGCGGGCTTGAAGCGAAGATCGGGATGCGCTTGCAAGACCAGCGAGGCTGGGAAATCCTGCATAACGAAGCCGCCGCCGAAATGGCCGATAAATATCTCGTCCACATCGGCGGGCGCCACGCCGGCGTCGGCCATGGCGCCGATGGCGGCGTCGGTAATCAGGGTTTCCAGCTCGACGCCTTCATGTTTGCCGAATTTCGAATGGGCCCAGCCCACCATGCAACCGCTCATGAGATATGTTCCTTATGCGTTTGAGTTTGGCGCGTATTATGCCTGGAATAATGCGAGGTGCCTAGTCCGACGCCCGCATGGCCGACCCTGCCATCCCCATGCGGACTACGCCAATTATGCGACATATTTTTGGTCAATATCCGGTATGGTTAAGTATGGATTGGTAGGGGTTGGTATGCGTAAAAAAAAGGTTTGAAACACAGAGGACTGAGAGAACACCGAGATTTTTGCCGCGCGCAGCGCATTCCCTCTCGTCTTCTCTCCTCTGTGCTCTCTGTGTCCTCTGTGTTGATTCACTTTCTTCTTCTTGTTCGCTTTCTTCCTCCTCCCCCCTGGAGGGGGAGGATTGAGGTGGGGGGGGGCGAATTTACTGA
>CAUZTZ010000163.1:0-9403 GCA_963582805.1 Alphaproteobacteria bacterium | reverse complement strand
CATCGGCACTTGCGGGCTCAAGACCGAAATATGCATGGTAATGTCGTGCTCGGTCAGCTCGGTGGCGACGAGCGGCTTGAAACGGGGATCGCGGAACGCGGCGCGCCCGGAATTTTCGGCGGCGTCGGTGATCAAGGGCCGGTGCGCCTGGATCGAGCCGATGCAGCCGCGCAGATTGCCGTCCTTGTTGAGGGTGACAAAACAGGCGCCGTTGGCGTGCAGGGGTTCGGCGAAATCCTTCATATCCAGGCGCATCTGCTTTTGGGCGCCGAGATGGTTGAGAATGGTCGCCGCACCTAATTTCAAAAGGCTGGCGCCGTGCGCATCCAGCAGCAATCGGGTCTGACCGCCGAACTGGTCTTCCGTCTCCCCAGGCGCGCCGCCCTCGGTAAACAGCCAGGAGCCGTAGCCCACCACCTTGTCCTTGCCGCCCGCCGTGTCGCCGGAGTTGCGCACGTCCAGGGTCTGAACCTGCATCCCCGTTTGCCGGGCGAGGCTCAACAATGGCCGGATCGAATGGCGCCCGCAGGCCGCCTCATCGCCGAGCCCAAGCCCGTCCAGCCGCTCGATGGCGCGCCGCGCCTCATCGTCGCTTTTCTGCGCTTCGGCGTAAGGCAGGTAGTGGCTCAAATCGGACGAAATCAGGATCAGGGTTTCCGGCCCGCCCCAAAGGGCGTCCAGAACCTCGGCGACTTCTTCCGAGGACGCCTGGCCGACGATCAGCGGCACGATGGAGAATTTCTCCAGCGTCACCTGCAAAAACGGCAGATGCACTTCCAGGGCATGATCATCTTTATGGGTATCATCAAAAACGCTGACCTGGGGCAGGGCCTGAATTTGCCGCGCCGCTGCCTGATCAACCGGAACATTGCCGAGCGGCGTCGCAAAACTGTCCGCCGACGGCAAGGCGAGGCCGCGCACCGCCACCCGATGGCAGGGGCCCAGGATCACAACCCGGCGGATGATGTTGCGCGCCGGGGCCAGGGCGTTATAGGCGGCCGCCGCGGTCAGCCCGGAATAGACATAGCCGGCGTGGGGCGCGATGAGAGCCTTTGGCGGCGCACCGTCGGTGACGCCAATCTCGGTCTTCGCCCGCTCCAGATACTGGCGCACCGAGGCTTCCAGCTCGGCCCGCTCAACCGGATAGAACGTCCCCGCCACGGCGGGCGGGCGGACGTTGGAATTGGCGAAAGTTCGTGCGGTTACCAGGGCCATAATTTCATCTTAAGGACCCGCTGCGTTGCCGTCCATGCTATAGTCCCGCCATGGACGCGGAAGTTTATCCCGGCGCGCACCCAGGGCGCTATTTTCACACCCTCGACGATGGCCGGGTGCAGTGCGATGTCTGCCCGCGCTTTTGCAAATTGCGCGACGGCCAGCGCGGCCTTTGTTTCGTCCGCGCCGCTGTCGATGGGGCCATGGTGCTGACCACCTATGGCCGCTCGTCGGGCTTCTGTATCGATCCGGTGGAGAAAAAGCCCCTGGATCATTTCCTGCCCGGAACGCCGATCCTCAGTTTCGGCACGGCTGGCTGCAACCTCACCTGCAAGTTCTGCCAAAACTGGGATATCTCCAAATCCCGCCAGTTTGACCGGTTGCAGGATCAGGCCACGCCGGAGATGATCGCCGAGGCGGCGCAAATCACCAAATGCAAAAGTGTCGCCTTCACATACAACGATCCGGTGATATTCCTGGAATACGCCGTCGACGTGGCCGAGGCCTGCCACGCGCGCGGCATCAAGACGGTGGCAGTAACGGCGGGCTATATCACGGAAGAGCCGCGCGCCGAGTTTTTCCAGCACATGGACGCCGCCAATGTGGATCTGAAGGGTTTTACCGAAAGATTCTACCACGAGCTTTGCACATCCAGCCTGGCATCGGTGCTGGAAACGCTGAAGTATTTAAAGCACGAAACCGATGTGTGGTTCGAGATCACCACGCTGCTGATCCCCGGGCAAAACGATTCGGACGCCGAATTGCATGAAGAATGCGCCTGGATCGCCGAACATCTGGGCAATGACGTGCCCTTGCATTTCTCCGCCTTTCATCCCGATTGGAAAATGCGCGATATCGAGAATACGCCGGCGGACACCTTGCGCCGGGCGCGGGCCATCGCCCTCGAATACGGGCTCCGCTATGTCTATGTGGGCAACGTGCACGATGTGGATTCATCGAGCACCTATTGCCATGATTGCGGCGAGGTGCTGATCGGGCGCGACTGGTACCAGCTATCCACCTGGAACCTGACCGAAACCGGCGCCTGCACATCCTGCGGTACCCAATGCGCCGGTATCTTCGATGGCCCGCCCGGCACCTGGGGCCGGCAACGGAAACCCCTGCGCCTCCGCGCCAAAGCCTAGTCGGGATCGCCCACTAAAAGTAAACCGTCACCGTTTTAAATCCGAACATTGCCATCCTCCCATCATTATCTAGAATAGGTGCAAAAGTTACTGCCCCCAGGGGAGAATCAGGGGAGGATCATGGCGGATCGCGAGGTTCAACGTAGGCTTGCGGCGGTGCTTGCCGCCGACGTGGCCGGATATACGCGCCTGATGGAAGAGGATTCCGAAGGCACCGTAGCCGCCTGGCAGGATGCCCGCGAAGAGGTGATCAAACCCGGTGTCGCCGATCATTCCGGCAAAATCGTCAAGCTCACCGGCGACGGCTTCTTAGTTGAATTTCCCACCGTGCAGGACGCCGTCAATTGCGCCATCGCCATGCAATTGGGCTTGGCGTCCAGTTCCCTCGAATTTCGCATGGGCGTCAATCTCGGTGACATCATCGACGATGGCGAGGATATTCACGGCGAAGGCGTCAACGTCGCCGCCCGTATCGAGGCTTTGGCCGATCCCGGCGGCATTTCCATATCGGCCAGCGTCTTTGAGCAGGTGCGCAACCGCATCGAAGCCGGCTTTGAGGACCGCGGCGAGCACCAAGTCAAGAACGTCTCCCAGCCGGTGCGGGTTTATGGGATTACACCGCCGAGCGCGGCGGAGGATGACGCTTCCATGCTGGGGGCGGTGGCGCCGGCCCTTCCCGACAGGCCGTCCATAGCCGTTTTGCCGTTCACCAATATGAGCGGTGATGGGGAGCAGGAATATTTCTCGGACGGCATCACCGAAGATTTGATCACCGATATTTCCAAAGTATCCGGATTGTTCGTTATCGCCCGCAATTCCACCTTCGCCTATAAGGGCCGGTCACCGGACATCCGTGATGTGGCCAGGGAATTGGGCGTGCGCTACGTGCTCGAAGGCAGCGTGCGCAAGGCCGGCGGCCGGGTGCGCATCAACGCCCAGTTGATCGAGGCGGACACCGGCGGGCACATCTGGGCGGACCGCTACGACGGCGATTTGGAAGATATCTTCACGTTGCAGGATGAGATCACCGCCAAGATCGTCGCCGCGCTTGAAGTCAATCTGACCGCGTCCGAGGAGAAACAGGCGGCGCGCGCCGTGACCGCGAATGTGGAGGCCTATGACGTATTCCTCAGGGGCCGGACTCTATCCAACGCATTTTCAGCGGAAAACACTGCCGAGGCCATGAAGTATTTTGAAGCGGCTATCGCCTTGGACCCGAATTTCGCCGCTGCTTATGCCAATCTGGCCCGCGTTCAAATATCTTCGTGGATTTTAACGTGGGATTCCGGTGTCCTGAGTAAGGCTGAAGCGCAGGACTTGGCATTGGCAACCGCAATGAAGGCCGTGGAACTGGACGGTAATCTGGCCGTTGCCCATTCGAAGCTGGGATGGGTCAACCTGTTTTGCCTCGAACATGAAGCGGCGATCGCCAATTTCGAGCGCGCCATGGAACTGGATCCTAACGATGCAGAAAATTGCGGCTATTTTGCCCAGACCTTGAATTTTTGCGGGGAGCCGGAGAGGGCCTTGGAATTGATCGAGAATGCCATGCGGCTCGACCCCCACTATCCGCCAAATTTTGAATCTATTGTTGCGCACGCCCACCAATTGTCCGAACGATACGGCGATGCGGTCGAATATTTTATCGCGTCCATAAAGCGTGCCCCAAGTTTTCCGGTTCCGCACGCTCATTTGGTAATTACCTATGCGCAAATGGGCAAGCGGGATCAGGCATTGGCGGAAACAGAGGAATTGTTGAGAATATTACCCCATGCGACGACGCATACAATTTTGCGTTTTTTACCATACAAGGACCGCGATTTTCGAAATTTCTGCGCCGATACCTTGCGCAAATTCGGCGTTCCCGACTGATGCCGGCCGGCGAATTCAGCGAATTACCGTGAGGCTGAAATTGCCCCCCATACCCCTTGCATCATTCTCATTTTGTACTATTTAGAAGAGGTGATGACGCGCATTCTTCTAACCGGAATTCGAGAGGATAATCGCGCGATTTGGTGGGTTGCCAATGGCGTCGGTGGCGCCAATTAACCCGCCTTAGCCGTGCCGTTTTGCAAGGATCAAATGTCCAAAAATGATAACAAATGCTAATAAATGATAATAATGTCTATAGGTTTTTGCGTGTTGCATGTCGCATCACAAGTACCGCCCGCTGGGACAGGCCGGGCCCTTTACCCATGGCCAATGTATGCTAAACGGATCGCTTGCCCAGGCGACCGGATCAGGCGTTAGTCAACTGCCATGAAAAAAAGCTGGATAACATTCGCGGCCAAGCTGGCCGTTTCGGGCGGGCTGTTGTGGTTTTTGGCCGCCAATTTCGATATCGGCGCGTCGGCGGCCAGACTGCGCGACGTGGATATCGGCTATTTGCTGGTAGCGGCGGGCGTGTTCGTGGCGATTCTGGCCAACAACACGCTGCGCTGGCGCACCGTGATGCGCGCTATCGATGCGGTTTTGCCTCTCTGGCAGAGCGTTCAAATTCTCTATATCGGCGTCTTTTTCAATCAGACCCTGCCGTCGTCGGTGGGCGGCGATGCGGTGCGCATGATCTTGGCCCGTAAACATGGCCTTACCCTGCAAGGCGCCGTCAACGGAGTCATGCTGGAAAGGGTCGTCAATGTCTTCGGGCTGATCCTCTTGGTGGTCGCGACGCAACCGTTCCTGCTGGCCCGCATCGCCGACAATCCGGCGAAATTCGTGTTTCCGGCCCTGGCCGCGGTGGCCGTTGCCGGGATTGTGTTTCTGATGCTGCTCGACCGCGTCCCGGAACGGTACAGGCGCTGGGCGCTGGTGCGCGGCGCCGCCAATTTGGCCGGTGATACCAGGCGCCTGTTCCTGGCGCCGGTGCGGGCATTGGCGGCGGTCGGGTTCGGCATCCTCGGCATGGTCCTGTTGTCGCTCATGGTTTATTTTTTGGCGCAGTCGCTGGGTATCGGCGTCAGTCCCATCGATTGCCTGGTGCTGGTGCCGCCGGTGATGCTAATTGCCTCCATTCCCATCTCCATCGCCGGCTGGGGGTTGCGCGAAACGGCCATGGTCGCCGCCTTTGGCTTTGTCGGCGTTGCCGAGGGCGATGCTTTTGTGCTGTCGCTGCTGTTCGGCCTTGCCGGTATTGTCGCGGCGTTGCCGGGCGGGCTGATCTGGCTGTTGGGCGGCTATCGGCGGGAGGCGGCGGATGCGGACTGATCCTACGCAAGTGATTTGTGCTTTCAATTGGGCGCGCCGGGGTTACAGTTCCGCAACGATCATCTGGACCCAGAAACGAACGAGGTTTTCATGAAAATTTCCTTTGCCAAGCCGGCCTTGCCGGGAGCCGGAACCGCCGTCGTCGCCGCGTACCTCAAGGGCGTGCTGAGCCCAACGGCCGCAAAGCTGGATGCCAAAACCGGCGGCGCCATCAAGCGGGCCATTCGCGCCAGCCGTTTCGAGGGCAATAAGGGCCAGAGCCTGAACCTGATCGCGCCGCCGGGCACGCGCCTGGAACGGATCATGGTGGTCGGGCTCGGCAAAGGCTCGGACGTGACCGATCTGGACATGCAGAAGCTGGGCGGCGCCATCTATGCCGGCACGCGGCGGGTCAAAAGCGGCAAGGTCGCGGTAGCGGTGGACCCGGTGCCCGATGCGAAAATGACGGCCGCCGAAATGGCGGCGCAGATGGCCTTTGGCGCGCGCCTCCGCTCCTACCGGTTCGACAAATACCGGACCAAGGAAAAGGCGGCCGACAAGCCGTCGCTGAACGCGCTCACCATTCAATGCGGGCGCTTCGCTGACGCCAGGCGGGCCTATGCGTCTTTGGGCAAAATCGCCGACGGCGTCTTCTTCACCCGCGATCTGGTGTCCGAGCCGGCCAATATCATATATCCCGACACCCTCGCCAAACAGGCCAAGACGTTGGAGAAGCTGGGCGTCAAGGTGGAGGTGCTGAGCGAGGCCGCCATGCGCCGCCTCGGCATGGGCGCGCTCCTCGGCGTCGGCCAGGGCAGCGACCGGGATTCCAAAATGGTGGTCATGCAATGGAACGGCGCGACCCGGGGCAAGGGCAAAGCCGATGCGCCCATCGCCTTCATCGGCAAGGGCGTCACCTTCGATACCGGCGGCATCTCGATCAAGCCGGCGGCGGGCATGGAAGACATGAAGTGGGACATGGGCGGCTCCGGCGTGGTCATCGGATTGATGAAGGCGCTTGCCGGACGCAAAGCCAAAGTAAACGTGGTCGGCGTTGTCGGGCTGGTGGAAAACATGCCGGGATCCAAGGCACAGCGGCCCGGCGATATCGTCACCTCCATGTCGGGTCAGACCATCGAGGTTTTGAACACCGACGCCGAGGGCCGGCTGGTTCTGGCCGACGCGCTCTGGTACTGCAAGGAGCGCTTCAAGCCCAAATTCATGATCAACCTGGCGACCCTTACCGGCGCCATTATTGTCTCGCTGGGCAGTGAGCATGCCGGCCTGTTTTCCAACAACGACCGATTGTGCGAGCGGCTGAGCAAGGCCGGCGAGGCGGTTGGCGAGCTGGTCTGGCGGCTGCCCATGAGCGATGCCTACGACAAGATGATCAATTCCGACGCCGCCGACATGAAAAATATCGGTGGCCGCGGCGCCGGCTCGATCACCGCCGCCCAGTTCCTGAAGCGCTTTGTCGGCGATACCCCCTGGGTGCATATCGACATCGCCGGCGTCACCTGGTCGAAGGGCGATAAGCCAACGGTGCCGAAGGGCGGCACGGCGTTCGGCGTCCGCCTTTTGGAACGGCTGGTTGCCGATCATTACGAAGCGAAGTAACTGGGGCCGATGACCGACGTCGCGTTCTATCATTTGCAGCGCTCGCCCCTGGCGGCGGTGTTGCCGGCGTTGTTACAGCGAACGTTGGGGCTGGGAAAGAAAGGGCTGGTGGTGACCGGCTCGGAAGAACGATGCGAAGATTTGAACGCGCTTCTTTGGACGCAAAACCCGAACGGCTGGCTGCCCCACGGCAGCGCCCGTGACGGCTCGGCCGAAGCCCAGCCTGTCTGGCTGACCAACCGGGACGAAAATCCCAACGGCGCCGAGTTCGTGTTCCTCACCGACGGCGCCGAGGTGACCGATTTGGGCGCCTTCGAGCGCGGTTTCGATCTCTTTGACGGCAACGACGAAGCCGCCCTCGAAGCCGCCCGGGGCCGTTGGCGGGGGCTCAAAGACAGCGGCCACACGCTCACATACTGGCAACAAAACGAAGCCGGTAAGTGGCAGGAGAAATCCGCCTAGCCAGGCTTCATTGCGGACAGGCGTTTGCTTCGCGGCTTTTGGTTACGCGGCCGCGCAAACGCTCGCCGGCGCCCGGGTTTTTTAAGGAAAAGCGCGCGGTCTCCGGCGCCGGGCCGAGGGCCGAGAGGGCCATCGTCCAGGCATTGCAGGCCTTGGCCGTATCGCCCTTGGCCTTATATATGGCGGCGATATTGTCGTGCTGGATGGCGATGCCGGCCGCATTGTCCAACTTGGTCTCCAGCGCCAGCGATTGCCGGTGCAGCGCCAGGGCGCGGTCCAGATTGCCGGCGTTCATCTGCACCCGGGCGAGCCGGCGCAGCTGGTTCGAACGGCTGGCGCTCTTAAGACGGGTCTCGGGCTTGGGCAGCCCGGCGGCGGGCGCTGTCGGCGCGGCGGGCTCGACGATGGCCGAATATTGCGGCGGCGGCGGCACCAACGGATTGGGCCCCGTGGTCAGCAGCATCACCAGCGCGCCGATGATGAAAACCATGAAGATGATCCAAACCAGATTGTTCTTGAAGGATTTCATGGCGCTCCCGGTCTGGCGGTCTCAATTCTGGTTACGGGTCATTGGCTTCGAACTTCATGATCCTGACGGCGATCGGCACCAGGCCGATAATAAAGAAAAAACGGATTAACTGATGGCTGACGATAAACGCAATATCCGCTCCGAGGCCAAACCCGACGATGGTCATTTCGGCAAAGCCGCCCGGCGCGAATGCCAGAATAAGCGCCAACGCCGGAATTTCCGAGACGAAAGTGGCCAGCCAGGCGAAAAAGACTGCCAGCCCCATCATCATATAGGCCGCGATGACCGCATGCACCAGCTGGACGCCGACGGTTTTGAGCTGAATATTTTTGAAGGTGGCGCCGATGCGGGCGCCGATTACCAACTGGGCAAAGGCGACCAGCCCATCGGGAATTTGCCAGCTGCCGACGCCGGCGACCGATAAAAATCCAATCAGGATCATCGGGCCCAGCAGCAGCGGCACCGGCACACGCAGACGCCGCGCCAGCAGAGCCCCGGCGATGGCGAGGGCCAGAATGACCGGGAAATCAATGAGCGCCATATCGGCGAAGGTGGCGCCCGTGCCGACCGTGCCGGTGGGCTCGTAACCGGCCAGGAATCGAAAGGCCATCGGGAAGGTGATGACCGTGAGCACCATGCGGATCGATTGGATCATCGATATCAGCCGCTCATCGCCGCCATAGTGACGGCCCATGAGGGCCATCGGAATCATGCCGCCGGGGTTGGCCGAAAAATAGGCGGTCACCGGATCGTGCCCGGCGAAGGTGCGAAAATAGGCCATGACGATGGCCGTGGTGATGATTACGCTGATCAGCAGGGCCACTATGCTGGGCAGCCACTTGAGGATTTGCTCGGCAAAGTCCGGCGAGATGGTGGTCCCGAAGAAGACACCGAGCACGCCGATCATCAATGAGCGCGGCCATTCCGGCATCCAGATATTGAGGCCGGAGAGAGCCGCGATGGTGACCCCAAACAACGGGCCCAGCATCCAGGGCAGGGGCAGGCGCAGCCAGCCAAATATAAGGGCGCCGGCCAGCGCGATGCCCAGCGTTAGCGCCAGTTCCCACTTGTGCTGGCGCACTTCATTTATATGGAACGATAGTTTCGCCAAGGGGCCGGACCGGACCCTAGGGTCCAGACTCATTCAAATCCAGTAACAGATTAGGGCCGCGAGACACAGAGCGGCAAGGAAGTTGTTTGCATTTTTGTCGTACCGGGTGGCGATGCGGCGAAAGTCTTTGAGACGCCCAAA
>CAUZTZ010000162.1:0-9435 GCA_963582805.1 Alphaproteobacteria bacterium | reverse complement strand
TTTTTTTAATTCAACAAGGGAGGTTGTTATGAATTATGTACGCCTTTATCCCATTCAGCTCGCCGCAGTGGCGATAGCCGCCGCCGCAATATTGGCCGCTTCACCGGCACCAGCGCAAAGCAACCGCGATGTGGTTGCCAAATCCAAATCCCTGGTGCCGTCGCCGCCCTGGGCCAAGGGCGATCAAGTGGGTATGGCCAATACGCTTGGCCCGGGAACCTGGATGCGCTGCGCCGCGCATCTCGCCAACGCCAAGTCCAAGACCTACGAGGTCTCCCACGTGCGCTCCAACACCATGCCCGGCTCGCCCTTCGGCGTGCCGCTCAAATATCAGTTCCGGCCCACTGCCTCGGTGCCGTTTTCCAAGCACGCCTTCAATGGCGAGCAGGTGGTCTCGGGCGAGCCCGGCGCCCAAGGCACGCAGATGGATGCCCTCGGCCATTTCGCGTTTTTGGATAATATGTGGAAAGGCAAGGGCGCCATCCCGGTGGATACGGCCAGCTATTACGGCGGCTTCAAGCAAAAGGACGTGAAGCCCAGCCCCGCTTCACCCTTAATGAAACTGGGCATCGAAAACGTGCCGCCGATCATCACCAGCGCCGTGCTCCTGGACGCCAAAACCCATTTGGGCGGCGGTGCGGCCATGAAGCCGGGCCAGCTTGTCACCACCTCTGATATCGAGGCGATGATCAAGGCCCAGGGCCTTGGCTGGCGGGGATTATTGCCCGGTGATGTGCTCTATATCTACACCGGCTGGAGCGACAATTGGCAGGACCCGGATGTCAAAAAAACCTATTACACCAAGGGTCCGGGGTTATCTTACGACGCCGCCCAGTATTTGCGCAAAAAGAACGTGGTGCTGCTGGCCCTCGACAATCCGTTTACCGATCCGGTCTTTGAAGGCCAGTTGGTGGGCAAGCATGGGCCGCCCAAAGGCACGCCGCCGGCCTTGCCGTTCGCCGTTCACCACGAAAACCTGGCGGTCTCCGGCATCCACCAGATTCAGAACGCCAATCTGGCGGCCATGGCCCGGGACAAGGTCTGGACCTCGTGCACGATCATTCTGCCGTTGCGCTCGAAAGGCGGCTCCGGCTCGCCGGTGCGGCCCGTCGCCATCGGTGCACCGGGTCAGTCCTGATAGCCAAATCCCTCCTCCGGTATCACCCGGGGGAGGGATATATTTGCGCCCGCTAATAAGAGAGAACGCGAAGCAGGTTTCCCCGCTCCGCGTCCCACTCTGGCTGATGAACCATGATCACACCCACCAAGGCGATTGTGACCAGCGTCACGTCAGCCGGAATTTGATGGGCGAACAGTAGCAAAACCAGCCGCCCGGTAAACCGCCTTGGCACTGCCGCGCTGTAACCGATGCTGGCCGCCAAAATAATTTGTTCCGATCGCGCGCGCCTGGCGGGCGCAACGATGCATATGGAGCCCGATTCGCCGCCGATTGGATTTGATTGGGCGGTTAGAGCAATAGTTGTGCTAATGTCGGTCCATGAATGGGAATTCCGCCATGGATCAGTCCTGGCCGAAGACCGCCACCGGTACGGTGGATTGGGAATTTGTATTCGAAAATCCCGATACCGGGCTGCTGGCTTTGGTGGGCCAGGCGGCCTCGCCGGCGGCGCTCCGCGAATGCGCCATATTCATTATCGCCAAGCTCTACGCCCGCAAAGACGATCCGGCGGAGGTGGAACGCTTCACCAAGGAAATCTCGGCCCTGATCCCCGACAATATGGCGGCGGACGATCTTGGCAATATCAGCGCCGTGGTGGTCGCCCTGTTGCGCCGCATCAAGGATTACCGCATCCAAAAGGCCGCCGAACACGAAACCATGCTGGCCGCGGAAAACGAGGCGCCGGCGCCCGCGCCCGGCGAAGGCGCCCACGCCAAACGGTCCACCGACCGGTCCAAGGCGGACCCGTTGAAAAGCGGCGTCCTGCCGTCGACACGCGCCAAAAAAACCAACCGCAATATGCTATATGCGGCGGTGATCGGCGGTCTGGCCGCCGCCGGGGTGATCCTGTTCGTAGTTTTGAAAGTCCTCGAGCCGCCGCGGCCAGAAACCCAAGCGGAAATATTGATACGGCAAATTCAGGCGTCCCCCGCCGGCAACGGGCCCAAAACCCATATTTTCGGCGGCGTGTTGCGGGCCAGAAAGAACGCAGGCAAAATGACCGTGACCGCCGATGATGTGCCCATGGAGGTTTGCTTCGACGTGGCCTGGGGGCTGGTCAACCGGGGCCGGGTTATCATCAACGGATTGTATTCGCGCAAATTATCGCCGGAGATTGTGCGCGGTCTTTGCACCAAGAAGGGCGGCCCGGCGAGCCTCACCTTCATGCCGAAAAAATGAATACTGCCGCCGCCTGTCGCCGGGCGAAAGACGCAACGCCCCTTAAATATCAGACCTGGCTGACACTTGGCGGATAGAGCCCGGCAACACGGGTGCCGCCAAACACCTGCCAGCCGACCAGATCGTTGGGATCGTCCAGGTGCACTTCAAATACCACATCGCGCCCACCCGGCTTCATTTCGCGGATGCGCGCCCAATAGGGGCAGTCGTTGGGATGCCACTCATCGCGCTTCCATTCGTTCCAGGTCAAATCTTCCCAGGCGGCCAACTTGTTGAACCGTTCGGTGCGCGGCAAACACGTGCTGTCGATCACCAGCGCGTTGCCGTTCGCCAGCCTGTGGGCATCGCCCATGGCCCAGGAAATCACCCGCTCCGGATCGTCATCATCCGATGACATCCAGGCTTCGCGGACGGTCATGTTTTCTTCGTCAACGTCATATTCGATGGCGCGCGCGAAACAGAGATGCGGCGGCGCCTGGGGATCAAACGGGATCGCCCGGCAGATGCCATTGTCGTACATCATGATGGTGCCGTCCGGGGTCACCCTTGGATTGTGGCCGTGATAGTGCCAGCGCAAATCATGTTCGGGTGCTAGAAGCTTTTTCTTCTGTTCGCCGCTCCAGCCCCTGTGGTCGCCGAGGATCCATTTGATCTCCTTGGACGCCTTGTCGATCTTGATAACGGCGTCCTGGTGGCGGAACGAAACAATGACGCTGTCATCGCGGCTATCGTAAGAGACGCCGTTGCCGTGGGTCCAATCCAGATGCTTGGGAAAGCCCCGGTTGTGCCAGTAAACCTCCATCAGATGATAGCCCCAGCGGTGCACGTCCAGATGATCGAAGGTATTCCAGTTCCAGACGATCTCGCCATCCGGGTTAAACTCGACAATAGTGTCGCCGACCACCGGCTGGGTGGCGCGGGGCGCGTGCCTGTCAGTCTCGGAGGTGTAGTAATTCTCGATCTCGCGGGCGTTGGCGGTGAGCGCCAGGAAATTGCCGTTCGGCATTTCGTGGGGCTGGTGATGCAGCGACTGGGCCGGAATGGCGATACCGCCCTCGACCGCGCCTTGGGGGCGCTGGGCGGCATAGAACTGGCGGATCACCTTGCCGGTCATGTCCATCTCGATGGTGCGGAAATCCACGTGATGGAAAAACAGATTGCCGTTTTGCAATTGATGAACGCCGGCGATGCGGGCGTCCGATGTGTAATACCAGACCACCTCGCCTTCTTCATCCAGAGCCAATAACATGCCCCACCGGGTTGTGAAGCGAAGCTGGTTGGGCGTTGTCCACGACACCCGGATATTGATCCTGCGGCGCACGCTCAACAGGGTGAAGCCGGGCTGCATGGCATCGGCCTTGGATGTTTTGGTGGTGATGCGCGGCCATTCGGCGCTGTCGGCGGGCAAGGGCGGCGTCCGGTATTCAAGGCTGACCGGCGCCGCATTACCGGCGCGCACCGTCACAAGGTGGCTGGTGTCGGCGCGCATGCCGATGATCGGCAATCCCTCCGATGCATCGGCCCCTGCGTCATAATGCACGCTGCGCCGCTTGCGCCCGTCATCGATTTCCAACAGGAGCGCGCATGGGCTGTCGGTTTTGAACCGGACCAGGGCGACCAGGGGGACCCGTTCGTTCGGGTTCTGCTCGATGCGCGGGGCTTCAACAAATTCGGTCATCAAACCATCCTCGACAACGCCTCTTCATAGGCGTCGATGTCAAAATATTGCGGACAAAGCCCGCATTTCCAGGTGATGATGCCGTTCCGATCCAAAACGTACAATCGTTCCGGCTGTGCGACGTACACATCTTCGGCGCCATCATCCATATCGTCCAGAACCATCGGAAAGGAAAAATTAAAGCGCAGCATGCAGGCGGCGGCAATATCGGCGCGCTCGTCGTTGGTGATGGGCTTGTTATAGATGATGCCGTCTTTCAGGTTTTTGCTGACTTGATCCTCGTCATCGGCATGGGCTTCCTTGATATAGACGCAAAGAAAATTTATCTGGGCGGCATATTTTTCGGCAATATCATTGAGGCGCACGGCCTCGCGGCGAAAGGGGGGTCAGGTGTAGGAGCCGAATATCAACCCCAATAGTTTTTGCCGAAAGGACGATAATTTCAAGGTTTCACCGGCGCGCTTTCCTTGCGGGCTCAATATTTCCAATTCGAATTCCGGCGCCGTCTCGCCGACTTGCGGGGAGTTGGCGTCGCGCAACACCCGGCGTTCCATATGTTCGCGCAAATCCTGGCGGCTCATGCCACGCACTTTGAGATATTCATCGCTGATTTTCTGAAGCCCGTCTTCAAATCGGGACGGCAGCTCTATGGTCATTTCATCCTCCAATTTTCATCATACCGGCGGCACATCTAGGCTTGGGTTTGGCGTCCAAATGCAAACTGATGCCAGCCGATATAGGCCAGCGCCAGCGCCGCCGCCGGCCAATGCACCCACGCTTCAACCAACAGGCAGGCAATGGCGACGGCGAAGCGGAACAGTATTTCCCATGGCGGCAGACGCCTTTGATCAAAGGCGATCACGGCGCTGGAAACAAGATAGATAAACAGCATCAGCCGGAACAGGATCGATAGGAAGTCGGGCCAATTAAATCCGGCGGCGCCGTCCGGGAAGGCGTCTGGCACGATCAAAAGAACCGGATAATAGGCGAACGCAAAGGGGACCGCGAACTTCACCAGTCCGACGCGCAAAGCCATCATCGCCGTTTTGATCGGCGCCGCTTCGGCGATGGATGCGGCGGCATAGGCGGCCACCGCCACCGGCGGCGTGATCGACGACGCCACGCCATAATAAAAGACGAACAAATGGGCGGCGAGGACGGTCAGCCCCAGCCCTTGCATGGCCGGACCCAAGATCAAGACGATGGTCAGATAGGCGGGCAATGTGGGCATGCCCATGCCCAGCATCAGCGCCGCGAGGCCGGTGACAACCAAAGTCATAAACAGGCTGCCGCCCGATACCTCATCAATCAACAGGGCGAAGTCTTGCGGCAACCCGGTTGCTCCCAGCACCGCGACGATGATGCCGACCACGGCGATGGCCATCAAGAGCCGCCCGAAGGTGGCGCCCGCACGGGACAAAGCTTCAATGATGATGAAGGGCCTTGCGCAAACCTGGGGATTTAAAAAGCTGAGCGGGATAATCGCGAAGAACGCCGTCATGCCGGCGCCGGCCGCCGACAGGCCCTGGATCAGCGACACCACGACGATGATAATCGGCACAAAGATCATGATGACATTGATGAAATCCTGACCCTCGACCTTTAAGTCTTCGCGCTCAAGATCCTCGCCGCCAACCTCGACGCCAAGGCGGCGCGCTTCAAACACGACCGACGTAAACAGGCTGGCATAGTAGGCCAGCGCCGGGATCAGCGCGGCGACGATAATGTTCAAATAGGAAATACCGGTCAGGTCCGACATGACCAGGGCGGCGGCGCCCATGATCGGCGGCATGATCTGGCCGGCCGAAGATGCCGTCGCCTCGACGCCGCCGGCGAAGGCCGGGGAAAAGCCGCGCTGTTTGATCATCGGGATGGTGATCACGCCGGTGGCCACCACGTTGGTCACGGCGCCGCCGGACATGGTGCCGAACAGGCCCGACGCCATGATCGCCGCGTGCGCCGGGCCGCCCCGAAATCCCTTGGTCACATGCACGGCGAGCTTGATCATGGAGCGCCCGCCGCCGGTCCGCTCCAGCATGGTCCCCAAAAGAATGAACGGGAATACGGTGAAGATGAGAATTCCCATGATCATGCCAAGGATGCCATCGTTCAGATTGAACCAAAGGTCTTCGGCGCTGTAGAGCAGATCAAGGGGCGCGGTTTCGAAAATCCAGGGCCAGTATTCGCCGGTGTAGAAATAGAACAAGGCGACCAGCGCGACGATCGAGAGCGGCGCCCCCCAGACTTTCCAGCTGAGAACGATAAACACCATTGCGGCGACGATGGATGTCACCACGTGAAACATGGTAAATTCGGCAAAGCCTTCCTGTTCGATGGCAATCTGTTCGGAATAATAGATCCAAAGCACCGCCCAGCCGGCCACCAGAAGGGTGATGTCGGCCAGCCAGCCGAGCCACTTGCGCCCCGGCCACCTGGCAGCCACGGCGCCCGAGAACGGGCTGCCCGCCAGCACCAGAAAGATCGATGCGCCCAAGATAAGCGGGCGGATTATGACCGAGGGGAACGGCCCAAACGCCGGCAACAGGCCATAGGTCGGTATCGAATTGGCAATGCCGGTGATGGCCATCATCAAGGCCACGGTAAAGACCGAATATCCGATCAGCCGGGCGCCCAGGCTATGGTTTGTTTCCGCATCCATGGGCACCTGCCGGATCAAAGACCTAAGTTACGCGAACCAGGACCAAGGCCGGTCACCCTAGTATCCGCCGCCGGCGTCAGCCGCCCAGCAAACGCTTCGGAATGGCCTTGCCCGCTTCCCTATAAAATCGGAGGGCTCCCGGATGCAGCGGCACATTGCCCGCCGTAAAGGGATCATCGAGGCCAATCGGTTTCAAGATCGCTGCCGCCGCATGCAATTCCTTGATATTGTCGAACATGGTTTTGGTCAGCTTGTAGACCAAATCATTGCTGAGGTCCTTGCGCACCACGATCTGCGACATGAACCCGTTGGTGATAATGTCGGCGGAGTTGCTGGCCTGATTCTTGTAGGTGCCCGCCGGGATCGTGGCGGTGACCCGGCCGATCGATTTGAGGAATTTTTTCCAGGCCGGGCTATTCACCTTGTCGCCAACGCCAAGCAGACGGAAGCGGCGCTTGGCCCCGAGCTGATCGATGGTCGCGGCGCCGAGCCCCGCCGGGCGGAAAAAGGCGTCCAGCTTGCCGTCTTGCATGGCTTGCAGGCCGCTGCCCCAGGGTAGGCGGACGACGGTATAATCTTTTTTCGGATTAAGCCCGGAAACCGACCGGATCATTGCCTCGGCGGTGATCGCGGCGCCGCCGGCGGGCGGTCCGGTAAAGACCCGCTTACCCTTAAGATCGGCATGCGTCTTGATCTTCGAATCGGCCCAGACAACTTGGTGGTAAAGGCCGCCGATGAAGGTGTTGATCAGCCGGATGTTCTTGACCGCCGCCTGGGCGACCTTGGGGTTTTTCTTGTACATGCGGACACCTTTGCGCATCCATGGTATCGCGACCGGGGGAAACGGCATGATGTCGATGCGGCCCTGGCCAAGCTTGATGCCCGACCGGGTAAGGGTTTGCCCCTGGTTTACCTGCATCGTGACGCCCGCATGTTTTTTCCAGATTTTGGCCAAAACAATGAATACGGCGTTGTTGACCGACCCCGGACCGGTGGTGTCGGCTTTCAATATCTGGCTGTGGGCAGGCGTGACGGCGGCGGCCACAACAAATCCGGCGGCCAGTATTGCAACGGTCAATTTCGGTTTCAACGCGATGTATTTTGACATTTCCTTGCCTCCATTAAATTTTTTGCAACGGTGCTGTTTGTAACGCTGGTGAAATACGAAGGTCTTCATGCGCGGTTTCCGCGCAGGTTTCGATTTTCGTCAAATCAATTCATCAGCCATCCGCCTTGGGGGCGTTATCGTGGCCCCGCTATTTTTCTGGACGAATGGAACTTTGCCCTGCTAATTAGTAATACGTATGATCAATTATTCAAAGGATTAATTTCCTGGTGATTGATTGCCCGTCAACCCGAGGTAATCTTGGCATTGAGAAAATCAAAGGAAGTCAAATTTGACGAAGTGCGTGACCGGTTCGGGTTTTTGCTGCGCCGGGCCTATCAGGTTATGCGCGCCTCGTTGGAGAACGATCCGGCGAACACGCTTGGGCTGACGTCTACGCAGCATTCGGTTCTGACCATAGCCGGCGGCAACGAAGGTCTCGACCAGATCGGTATCGCCCGGCTTTTGGATCTCGACCGGACGACGACCGGATTGGCGATAAAAAATTTGGAAAAAAACGGTCTTGTGAGCCGCGTGCGAGACAAAAAAGACCGCCGCAGCCTGATCATCAAATTGACCGCCAAGGCCAGGAAGAAAATTCCAAGCATTCAGGATTGGGCGCTCGGCGCGCACACCCGCAATTCATCGAAGCTTACCAGGGCTGAGCAAAAAACCCTGCGCCGCTTGTTGAAAAAACTGGCGGAATAGATAATTCCCCAATCCATGATCGTCGCCCCGGAAATAGAGGCTTATTTGTCCTTGTTGTCTTCCATTTGGTCAATGCGGTCGGCGCCCCGCCGGCGGCGGTCGGCGCCGTGGCTCTGGTGCCAGGCTTCGGCTTTCTCCACCGCCTCGGTCCAGGCATCGGGGTCATCTTCGGGGTCCACCACATCGGTATCGCGGTAGGGCCAGGTAAGCTTTTGCTTGTGCCCGTGGCTGGTTTCTTCGGCCAGCTCGCCATGCTCATCCATGGTGACAGCAACCACACGCACCATGAAATCGCCGGTGACGGCGCGGATGATCTTGGGGTTTTCGACGAACCCCGGCGAATACATGATCTGGCGCAGGCGGGCTTCGTTATCGTTGGTGAATTCGAGCAGCAATCTGACCAGTTCGGCGGCCTCCAGATAGATCGGCAGCTCGCTCATAACGTCGCCGAGCACGGTGAAAACCATATTGGCCATCGGCTCGGCGCGGGCGTTCTGATCCAGCCGGTTGGTGATGTCGCCAAAATAGGCCGCCTGCAAGCCCTTGCAAGCTCGCCTCAATAATTTTCCGGTGCATGCCTAAATCCCATGCTCTGCCAGCCAAACTTACTTCTTATATATGGGGACGCTGGCCGGGATTCCAATTGCCCCTGAAATCCCTTGAATTCCGCGCGCCAGACGGCATCATAGGTACGCGCATTATTCAATGTTAAGGGGGACGCCGCGATGACCATCTACCAGGGCTACGATCTGGACGATCTGGAGGTCCAGTACGATATCGCCGGCACCATCGAAAGCCTGGAGGTTTACCACGCCGAATATGGCGGGCTGTCGGCGAAAGCGGTCGAAAGGCTCGGCGGCAAGCTGGATATTGCCTATGGCGATGATCCCCTGCAAAGCCTGGATGCCTTTCCCGCCGCAAATCCG
>CAUZTZ010000161.1:0-9500 GCA_963582805.1 Alphaproteobacteria bacterium | reverse complement strand
CGCGCCCGTTGATGACCGTCACGCGGCGCCGGACGTCAGCCCCGAGGAACGCAAGCGCCATCTGTTCGAAGCTTTGCTGAACATCCTTGCGGTGCAGACCGGCAAACGCCCCTTGCTGATGATCGCCGAGGATATCCATTGGGTTGATCCGTCGACCGAGGAATTCCTCGGCGCCCTCATCGACCGGACCCGCGAGTTGAAATTGTTCCTGTTGATGGCGAGCCGCCCGGAATACGCCGCGCCCTGGTCCGGGCAGCCGCACGTGACAACGTTGGCGCTGAACCGGCTCGGGCGCACCGATTGCGCTGATTTGATCGGCCGGGTCACCGGCGGCAAGGCGTTGCCCGCCGAGGTCATGGAACAAATCGTGATGAAGACCGACGGGGTGCCGTTGTTTGTTGAGGAGCTGACCAAGACGGTGCTCGAATCCGGACTGGTCATCGAGGACGGTGATCGATTCATATTGGACGGCCCGTTAACGGCGCTGGCAATCCCGGAATCGCTGCAAGATTCGCTGATGGCCCGGCTCGACCGATTGTCGCCGGTGAAAGAAGTGGCGCAATTGGCGTCGGTCATCGGGCGCGCCTTCGATGAGGATTTGCTGGCCGCCATTTCCTTGCAATCGGGCGAGGAATTGCGCGCCGCATTGGCCACACTGGTGGATGCGGAAATGATCTATCAGCGCAGCCTGCCGCCCGCCGCGCGCTATGAATTCAAGCATGCGATGGTCCAGGATGTCGCTTACGAATCGCTCCTCAAGAGCACCCGCCAGACCTTCCATAAGCGGGTCGCCGAAACCCTGGAAACGCAATTTCCGGCAAAGGCCGCCGCCGAGCCGGAAATCATCGGCCACCATTTCACCGAAGCGGGCATGGCGGCGCGCGCCATTCCGTGCTGGCGTGAAGCGGCGGCGCGCGCCCAGCAGAGCTGGGCCAGCAATGAGGCGGTCAACCATCTGATCAAGGCCTTGGATCTTTTGGACGGGCTCGAAGCGGACGCCGAGGCGGACGCCGATGCGGTTCAAATGCTGATCGATCTGGTTTCGGCGTTGCGAATTTTGGACCGCTATGACGAGGCGCTGAGCTATCTGGACCGGGCCGAGGCCGCCGCGGCCGCCGCCGGCCAGATCGAGCAATTGTCGCTGATCCATTATTATAGGGGGAACATTTATTTCCCCCTCGGCAATATCGGCGGCTGCCTGCAAGAGCACAGCCAAGCGCGCGAATTGGCGCACCAGGCCAACTCGCCGGAAAAAGAGGCGCGCGCCCTCTCCGGGCTTGGCGATGCGTACTATCTGCGCGGCCAGATGATCACCGCCAACAAGATGTTCGATGAATGCGTCACCATAATTCGCGAACATGATTTGACGATTATCGAGCCGGTCAATCTTTCCATGCGCGGCCACACCGCCCTTTATATGGATCGCATCCAAGACGGTCTGGAGGATGTCGGCGCCGCCGCCGAGCGCGCGGCGATGAGCGGCAACCGCCGCGCCGAGATGGTGGCCAGGGGTAGTTGCGCGGGCAAATTGCTGTTCGACAATCATGACTATGCGGGCGCCAAGAAAAGCTGTGGGCGCGCCCTTGATCTGGCGCGCCAATTGGGCGCGCGGCGCTTCGAGCCGATCAATCAGGTGCTGCTTGCCAAGGTGGCGCTGATCGAGGGCGACCGCGCCGAGGCTATTCGCATCGCCGAGGAAGCGGTCGCGACCTGCCGCGAGACCGGTTTCAATTTTGCCGGTCCAATGGCCCTCGGCGCGCTTGCTGTGGTGACCGATGATGCCGATGTCAGAGCCCGGGCGCTTGCCGAGGGCATGGAAACCTTGCAACAGGATTGCGTCAGCCATAGTTATCTTTGGTTCTACCGGGACGCCTTGGAGGCGTCGGTGATGGACCAGGATTGGCTCAGCCTGGAAACCTATGCCAAAGCCGCCGAGGCCTATACGGCGGGCGAGCCGCTGCCATGGATGGACCGCTTCATCGCCGCCGCCCGCGCGGCCGTGCCCGGCCATTAATAAAACTCTAAACAATTTTCGTTAGCCTCGCTTTTCAATATCAAAGGTGAAGTCTGATGAAATTCGTAATAACGCTGGCGGCGGCGACGCTTCTTCTCGGCGCATGCTCCAGCTTCAAAAAGGGCGACGTGACGCAAAGCTCCGATGCGGAAATTCGCATCGCCATCGGCTATAATGCCGCCAACGAAGGCGTCGATACCTTCCGCCAGGCAACCGAACATTGCGCCGACGAGGACCATATCGCGGTCTGGTATGGGCACGATAAGGACGGCCACCTGGTATATCGCTGCGAATAGCCGCCGGCGTTTGATTAATCGGCTTGGCGCAGTTGTCAGGGGCTTAGACCCGCGATACTATTCTCCCGCACAATAACAAAGCAGGGAGAGCAATTATGTTTCGGACCTATCTCAAACTATTGTCGGTGGCCAGCGTCGCCGCGCTCGTCGCCGCGGCGCCCGCCATGGCGCAAAAATCCAAAGACATCATGCGCTTTGGTATCAACGACCCTTTCTCGTCGTTGGATTCCTATCACGTACCCCACGAAGAAACCGGCCTGTTCACGCGCGTCATGTATGGCGTGCTGTTGGTCTATGATGAGCACAAGGGCGTATTCCGGCCCGAGCTCGCTAAATCCTGGAAGCAGATCAATCCGTCGACTTTCGAGTTTGAGTTGCGCGATGATGTGTATTTCCATAGCGGCAATAAGTTCACCTCCGAGGACGTCAAGCATACCATCGAATATATCGGCAACCCGAAGGTTAAAATCCGTTTCAAGCGGCGTTACTCCTGGGTCAAGAAAGTCGAAATACTGGGTCCCTACAAGCTCAGAATTATCGCCAAGCAGCCGCGCGCCACGGCCTTGAGCTCGATCGCATATCGCTTCCGCATTTACGATTCGAAAATTCACAAGGCTCTGAAAACCCTTGCGGATCAAGCCGCCTATGGCCGCGTATCGGCGTCCAGCACCGGGCCCTATAAGCTGGTGTCGCTGGACAAGAAGGGCGTCGTCATCGAGCGCTTCAAAAAATATCATGGCTCGGCCCACCGCCGGGCGCCCACCAACCGGATTTTTGGCCGCTTCATCCCCGACAAACAGAGCCAAAAGGCAGAGCTGCTGACCGGCGGGCTGGATCTTATGCGCGATATCACCGCCGATGATGAGCGGCTGCTGGCGACCAATACCGACTTGCGCATTTCGTCGACCAGCTCCAAGCAGATCATGTACATCACCATGGATGCGGCGGGCCGTTCGGCCAACAAGGCAATGACCGACATCCGTGTCCGTCAGGCGCTGATGAAGTCCATCGACCGGGAACGGCTGATCAACACTTTCGTTGCCGGCGGCAAATCGGCCGAGCGTCCGAACAGCGTCTGCTTCAAGCTGACCGTGGCTTGCAAACCGACCACCAAGCCGCTTGGTTATGATCCGGCTGGTGCCAAGAAACTTCTGGCCGCAGCCGGTTACGCCAACGGCCTGAAAATCAAGCTCAACGCCTATGCGCCGATCAAGAACATCGCCGTCGCGATTGCTGGTGATCTCCGCAAAGTCGGTATCAATGCGTCCATCGAGCCGTTGCCGCTGATGGTTTATGTGAAGAAGCGCGGCGCCGGTAAATTCACCGCGTTCCTCGGCAAGTATCCGACCGCGGCACAGCCGGACACCGAGAATCTGTTGAACTTCTTCTTTGGCGCTAACCGCGATTACTACAAAGATCCGTTGATCAACGGCGCCGCCAAAAAAGGTGCGACCGAATTTAATGTCGCCAAGCGGGCCGCGATCTACACGCCGGCTCTGGATCAGGTGAACAAAATGTCCTTCATCTATCCGCTGACCGAGGTTCCGGTTGTCTTCGCCCATACTAAGGACGTCGAGATCAAGCCGAACCTGCAAAGCTCCGGCGAAATCAGGGTTGGTGATTTCTTCTGGAAATAATCCTCCTTCTTCAAGTTTTAAATCGGCGGCGTCCCGTAGCATCGGGGCGCCGCATTTTTTTTCTTATTCGGCGGCTGCGACGTGCCGGCGTATCTGTTCGCTGTAGGCTTGGTCCCAGGCAAGGCCGCTGGCGGCGTTGAAACTGCCGCCCCGGACGCCGGCAAACAGGCGCCCATCATCGGCCCCCGGCGGGGCTGCGCCGCTTTTCCGGTAAGCCTTGGCCGCGCCCAAAAGCCGTTTCCGGGTTTGCGCTATCATCAAATCGGACGGCGCCAGATGTTCGAGCCCATGATCGGTGATGGCCCCCATGCTTTCGGTGATCGCCTGATCCTGCAAATGGATGCCATTGATACCTGTAAAGCTGTCGCTCTGCTGCACCCCTCGATCGATGCCGAAATCATTGCCGAAATGATCTTCGAGGCGCCAGCGCCCGAACCAGCCGGTGTCGTTGGGCAGCAATCGGTCGCCGAGAGTGCCGCCGGTGATGTTGGTGGACGCCCGGCGCGCCACCAGCGCGTCCTTGTGGGCAACGGATATGAACATGGTATGGGTATCGTCCATGGGCACCCAGGCGCGGGCGATGCGGTTGGCGTGGAACGGCGATATCGGCGGCAGCGCCCAGCAGGGGAACAGGAAATGGGCAAAGCGCCAATAGGTCTGGCCGGCCTCGGCGGCCGCCCGGTGGGCCGCATAGGTGACCCCGAATTCGGTGTCTTTCACGACGAACTCCGGCGCCCGCGCCGACACCACATTGTGGTCCACATCGCCCTCTTGGTATTCGGCCCGCACGGCGGCGCCCAGATGCAAAAAGCCCAGATGGGAGGTGTCGATGTCGCCTTCCATGGCCTGCAGCCAGTTGCATTCCCGCTGTACGAAGCGGATAGTCAGCTCGCCCTCGGGGATTAGCGTGGCATCGATATCGGGCAACGCCGGCACCGCATCCTGATCTCCCATGAACACCCAGACCAGCCCGTTTCGCTCCGCCGCCTTATAGGCCTTGGCTTTGACTTTGTGTTTGAAGTCTTGGGCGGTTGGCACATTGGCCATCTCCAGACAATTGCCGTCGACGCCGAACTTCCAGCCGTGATAGACGCAGCGAATGCCGCCTTCTTCGTTGCGCCCAAAAAACAAAGAGGCGCTGCGGTGCGGGCAGCGATGATCGAGGACGCCGATGGACCCGGACGAATCCCGAAAGGCGATCAGCTTTTCGCCCAGCAGCTGGAAGCGCACCGGATCGCCGTCGCAGGCTAGCTCCGATGCTTTCAGCGCCGGCAGCCAATATTGGCGCATCATTTCGCCCATGGCCGTGCCGGGCCCGACCCGGGTCAGAATTTCGCCGTCCCGCTGGGATGTCATTCGGCGGCGTCCCGCGCTTCGGGCCGGCGCATATGGGCCACCATTTCATTGGCTTTGACGACGCCCTTATCGTGAATATAGGGCACCGGCGCCGCATCGGGGCGGGTCGCCCACAGCTCCTGCTGCTGCTCGATCATCCAGTGGTCTTCTTCGAAGGCGCCGGCGTTCTGGGTGATCATGTGCTCGGTCAGCTCTTCGTTGCCCAAATCGAAATTGCGCACGATCGCCCAGTGGTAATTGCTCGAGGCCCTAGTCTCCGGCGTGATCGCGTTGAGGACGCGAATTTCGATGCGCTTGTCTTCGGCGGTGCCTTGGGCCGAATGCACGCCCACATTAATCAGCACATTGTTAGGCGGCAGGAATTGCACGTCCTGCCAGTGGGTGACGTTTTCGGTGAAGCCGCCGAGCCCGGTCAAAAACAAAGATGTTTTTTCGATATTCTCCATGCTGCGGCGGATGTTGAGGGACCCGGAATTTTCCTCGACGGTGATTGGAAACTCGGTCACCGCGTCGTTGGAGAGGGTCGATTTGTGCAGAAATTTCGCGTGGGTGAGATCAAGAAGATTATCGCGGATCAGATTATAGGACGCCTTCACCTGCAGCGTCTCGCCGCCGCCGATCCATTCTGGATCATCCAGGTAATGGTAATCGGGCAGGGCGTTTTCGTCGGCGGCCTCAACGTCGCCGACCCAGACAAACACCCAGCCCCATTTTTCGACAACCGGATAGGATTTGACGCAAATCTTTTTGGGCGCGCGGCTGACCCCGGGAACGGACGTGCAGACGCCGCTCGCATCGAAGGTGAACCCATGATAGCCGCAGACGATGGCATCGCCGTCCAGCTTGCCGGTCGAGAGCGGCGCATAGCGGTGCGGGCAGCGGTCGTCGAGGGCGACGGCGGCACCTGCCGTTGTGCGATAGAACACCACCGGCTCGCCCAAAATCCAGCGCTGCATGGGCGTGCGGTTCACCTCATGGCTCCAGGCGCCCACATACCAAGCGTTCTGGATAAATTCATCGGCAATATTCATCGGCTCATTCCCATATTTTTGCACCTTGCCTTAAGTTTCCGCCAATTCGGGCCGCGTATCAATGGTACATAGGCGCAGCCCGGCTGGGGATGGCAGGGTCGGCCAGCCGGGCGTCCGTCCAGGCACCGCGATTTCCGGCGCGCTCCAAATATGTTCGTCCGCCCGCCATACCACCCCTGGTATGATAAACCCGAATGCGACACATTTGGCCAAAAATCGACCATACCGGTTCATGAGTATTCCTTACGGTTCCTTACGGTTTATACCGGATTTCTCCAAGCCCGGCGAGGTGGGTCCGCACGCACGGGGGATGGCATGGTCGGCCCGTGCGTGCCGCCGTTGCCGTGCCCCGGTAACCGCCACGAAGCCGGGCAGGGCTCTAGGGTTCTATTTAGTACAAATTGCGAACAAGGCAAGTGGGTGGAGGCGGCTTTTTAGCATTCGAATCGGGCCGGCATATTTTTTGCGGAACTCCTGGGAGTTGTCCAAAACATTCCCTGATCTGTCCATAATAATAGTAAATGAATCCCCAAAAACGTATCATGGTGGGAGCCGCCCGCTTGTCGCCGCCATAATCGGCACGTCAAAATTTCAGTACGATCTTTGGGGGGACACGGTGAATGTGGCGAGCCGGATGGAATCCCACGGCTTGCCCGGAAAAATTCAGATTTCCCAGGCGAGTTACGAATTAATCAAGGATGAATTTGACTGCGCCTCCAGGGGTGCGGTCGAAATCCGGGGAAAGGAAATTCAAGACACCTGGTTTTTGGTTGGCCGAAAGCGTTGAGGCCAAGCCAATGGCGGCATTTGTCCGCTCCGGCGGCCCCAAAAAAGATATCTATCTCGGCCCGCCCCAATTCGAAGGGTTCGAGACGGTTCAGACAATCAGCAAATCCGAATGAGGACTATTCCGATTTAGAGGACATTCCTTCAGGAATCCGACGCATCGCGCAGCATTTCCAGCTGATCCTTGGTGACCCAGGGAATGACGCGCCAGGCGAGGCCGTCAATGGCTTCGGCCAGAACGGGATCACCGGCGGAAGCGGGCCGGTCGAGCCGGGCCCACACTTCGGATACCACCTTTTCGGTACAGTAAATGGCGCCGATGCGCATGACGGTGGCATCGCGTTCAAACGGTACCCCGGTTGCATCATCGCAGATATCGCGCGTGTGGCGCACCGGTAACGGATCGATCACAAACAAGATGCGGTCGCCTGCGGCGCCGGCGGGGACGATGATAACGTTTGCTTGCAGCCAATCCAGATGATGGTCCATGGCTCCCCGCACCATGCCCGCCAACTTTGCGCCGGAGCCGGTAAAAGGATTGCCGATCAGCGTCACCTGCACGGGCCCATTTTCGGCGGACCGGTGGAGCGCGCCGCGGACATCGTTCACGTAACTGTCCGCCTCCGAATAGGTGACGCAGCCGCCAAGGGCCATCGCCAAGCCGAGCGTTGCTATTATGCGTCCCACGCTGGCCATATATTTACAATCCGACCTGCAGACCGACTTTGAATATATGAATGGTATCGTCATCGATCCCGGAGGAGCCGGTATCAGCCCATTGGAACCTATAGCTGGGAACCAATTCAAATTTGCTGTCGAGGGCGATGGATACACCGGCTTCGGCAAATGCTGTCACCTCAGTGCCGTCGTCGCCCGCGATCGTAACGGAAGTGCCATTCAAAGAAGCCGTAACGACGCCCCGATCCCAATAAATTAAACCGGCGCCACCACCAATGTAGGGCGTGACGCTGTTGTTTGTATTTATGTCGAAGAATCCGCTCGCCGTGAAGCTGACCAAATCCCAATCACCGCTGAGATCGACGGCGACGCCATTGCCGGAGACACTCTCCAGGCCAAGCTTTGCGTAGCTTACCTCGGCCTCCAGACGGACATTCTCTTGGGCTCTATAGCCGAGCGCTCCTGAAATAAATAGGCCCTTCTCGTAGTCTAGGGTCAAGGAAACACCGCTGACTGTGCCGTCAACCGAACGGGGTGACGCGAGCCCGGCAGACCCCTTTACATAAAATCTTTCGATGGCCATGGTTCCGCCCGCCGCTTGTCTGGCGCGCACCGCCGGTGCGGGCAACGCCAGCGCACGGCCGGTGGGTTTTGGCGGTGGCGCTGCGGCTGCCGGTACTGGGTTGCTCCGGGCGGCGGCCGGTGGCCGTCCGGTGAACCGCCGTGATGGTGGAATGCTGCTATCGAAGTTGGGCTTGGCCGGTATCCGGGCGCTGGGCGCTATGCCCCGATCCCGCTTGGGTAGGGCCGGTACCCGGATAACCGGTATCCTGCCCCTGTCTATGACCGCCTGCCATTGATTGAGAAATGGCTTCATATCGTAAAGCGGGCCCGCAGCCGCTTGTTGTGCCGGCGAAAAGAACAGGCCAATTGCCGCCGCAAATAAGAACCGCCTGATCATTGCTCCCTCCCAGTCGAAGCCTGACAGATTACCAATCGTTTTTTTTATCTCGTACCCGGTGCAGTGTAAATTTGTTGATTGTATATGTTCAACCGAAAATTTCCGCGCCCCTAAAGCATCCAGTGGCGGAGCGCGATGATATAGACTGCGGTGGCGGCGATGCTGACGAACACCGATGGCGGCGTCCACAGCCAGGCGATGGTCTGCGGCGGCGTGCCGGTGGCCCTGGCCATGAACAACGCGGTCCCGGAAAACGGCGAGACCATGGTGCAGATGCCCCAGACGCAAAGATAGATCAGCCCGACGATCCATTCCGGCAAGCCCATCAGTTCCGGCGGCAACACCGACGACAGGAAGATCACCACGATCACCGGATGCATGCCGAGCAATCCGCAGATCGGAAACAGCAATAAAAGCGCCGCGATCTTGGCGTCGGGCCAGGGCAGCAGCGTATTCACCGTTTGCGACAGATCGTGCGCCGGCACCATGGCGGCGACACCGGCGCCGAATACATTGGCGGCGGCGAACACCAACGCTTCGTTGCGCAATGTGGGGAACAGGCTGACCACCCGGCGCATGAAGCCCAGCGTATTGGTGATCTGCGCCGCCGGGCGCCGCTCGATGGCCGCCAGCCAGACCATGGCGAAAGGCGCGCCGACGATGCCGAGTGCGACGGCCACAGTCGTACCAAATGCCTGGATCAGCAATAATACCAAGCCGACCAGCGCGCACAGAATTCCG
>CAUZTZ010000160.1:0-9500 GCA_963582805.1 Alphaproteobacteria bacterium | reverse complement strand
CCTAAAACGGACTCTTCCGTTAGGCGGAGACCACTAGATGCCGCTGGGATCGAGGCTGGTTGAGTATTTGCTCAAATCCGCCGGCGGGATCGGCACCCGGATGTGGCGTTTGGCGAAACCGTAAGGAAGCGTGGCGTCGATGCCCAACTTGGTGCGCACGCCCTCTTCGGAGATCGGTACATATTCGTGGCCGCGCGATCCCGGCATCTGGATGAGGCCCTTTGATGCATCAAAGCGGGTGGCCAGGGCCCATTCCACATCGGTCCAATTGCGAATGTCGATATCGTCATCGACGACGATGATCAGGTCCAGATCCTTCAAGGCGGCGATGGCGGCAAAGATGGCGTTGCGCTGATAGCCCTCGTCGGCGGCTTTTTCCTTTTTCACGGCGATATGCAAATGGAACCGGTAGAGCCCGCCTTCGGTCAGCGCCACATCGGTGACGCAGGGCGCCGAAGCCTGCACCGCCTTCAAGACTGCGCCTTCCAGAATATGTTTGCGCAAGATCGGTGATTCCTTGGTCATGATCACGTGCCAGATGGGGTCTTCGCGGTGATAGAGGCATTCGATGGTGGTGATCGGCGACGGTGAGACGTCCGAATACATGCCGATGAATTCCATGAACGGGCCTTCTTCGACTTCCTCGTCCGCCGAGATATAACCTTCCATCACCATTTCGGCGTTGGCCGGCACTTTCAGGGGCACGGTCTTGCAATCGATCAGTTCGAGCGGCGCCCGGCAGATGCCCGACGCCACATGATATTCATCCATGTCCCTCGGCAACTGGGCGCCCATGATGCCGGCGGCATATTGGACGCCGATGTCGGCGCCGAGCACGATGGCAATGGGCAGCCGCTCGCCCTTGGCCTTGGCCTGTTCCCACAGATGGCGAAGATCGCGGCCGAGATCCAATTGGATTGCCAGCTTGGCGCCCTCCACATGCATGAAGCGGTGATAGGAGGCGTTGAACACGCCGGTGTCCGGGTCTTTCGCAATAACCACGCCGCCGGAAATATAGCGCCCGCCATCATTGGGCGCATAGCGGGGCAACGGCAGATATTCCAGGAGATCGGGATTGTTGCGGTGCACCGCCTGCACCGGGCCCGATTCCACATGCTTGGGCGCAATCGGGTTGGTCAGGCCCTCGGTGATGAAATTGCGGATGGTGGCCACGTCCATCTGGTAGATGGCGAGCACGTTCTCCTCGCTGCCGAGGACATTGCCGACCACGCGGGTATCGTAGCCCTTGACGTTGTTGAACATCATGGCCCGCTCGGGCTGCTTGAAAAGGACGCTGGTCAACTCAAGGTCGGTATCAACCTGGTCCGCGACTTTTAACAATAGCCCGGCCGCATCCAGCCGCTGCAAAGCCTGGCGAAAACTGAAATCAGGATGGTCCATGTTGTATCCTTTGCCTCAACCGGTCCTTGGCAAGCGTCCGGTCAGATCATATCCGGCCAACGCCGCATCGACGAGGGCGCCGCTTTTTTCAAAATTGTAATGCTGGAACAGCCGCCGCCGGGTAATGAACGGCGGGCCGGCGTAAAACTTTTCATATTGGTCGTGGCGGCCGGCGAACTCGGAGCCGATCAGATCCCAGGCCAGCTTCATCAGTTTGATCCGCTCTTCGGCGGGATAGCCCGGCGACTGGACATAGCGTTCCAGGTCTTGGCGGATTTCGGGGTTGGCAAAATCGGCGACGCTGGAGGGCAGCTGGATGACGCCGCCGCCGCACAATTCGCGCATCAGGTTGAGCATCTTGGGGTAGATTTCGGACTGCAACGCCTCGGCCGCATAATGGGCCTGATAGCCGGGCTCCACATAGCCGAGCGCGTTGGTGGCGGCGGTGGCGAACTGGGCTTCCAGCAACCCTTCAAACAGGCAGGCCATGGCGGCAATCTCGGCGATAAGCGCCTGCACCGCCGGGTTGGCCAGAACACCGTTCATTTCGGCGATTCGGTGCGCGACGCCCATCATGAACCGGAGCTTGGTGGTAAAGCGGATATGGGCCTGATTGTTGCCCATGATATGGGCCGGGGTCTCCCACCATTGGCGGCGGCAAATCTCCATATTTTTGTAAACGAACACCTGTTCCCAGGGAACGAACACATTGTCGAAGACAACCAGGGCATCGGTCTCGTCATAGCGCGACGCCAGCGGATAGTCATAAACGCTCGGCGCCGCCGCCGCATAAGAGCGCCGGGAATGGATGCGCACGCCCGGCGCATTGCAGGCCACCGCCAGATTGATGGCGTAATTGTCGTCGCCCGCCTGCATCGGCGAGATGGTGCTGAGGTTCACATAATCGGATAGGGCGGCGCCGGTGCCGAGCATCTGGGCACCCTGGATGATGATGCCGTCATCGCGTTCTTCGGTAACGCCGGCATAGAGATCGGGCGGCGATTGCTGGTGCGCCGGTTTCGAGCGGTCGATCTGCGGCGGCACGATCGTGTAGGTGATATAGACGTCGTTATCACGCAGGAATTCGTAGAACCGGACCATGTTGCCGGCAAAATCCCGCCCCGAGCCATCGTCGAATATTTCCGGCGCCGACGCCCAGCCGGAGAAAAAGCCGGCGACGTGGTCGGGGCCGCGCCCGATGAGGCCGAAATTGCTCTCCGACCATTTTTCGACGGCGGCGCGCCAAGCGGATAACTCCCCGGTGCTTTTCGGCATCCGCCATATGACGTTGACCGCATCGCCGGTGGCCGGCGACGGGTAGGTCATGACATCCCGGTTGGCCGCATCGTGGGCGATATCAAAGAGATCGGCGATCGAGCGGACGGCTTCGCGGAAGGCCGGGTGGCTGGTGACGTCGGAGACTTCCTCGCCGTCCAGAAACACCCGGCGGCCATCATTTTTGATTGCGTCCATATATTGCTGGCCGGAGCGCAATCCGCCCGCAAACCGGCCATCGCTATTGTAACCCGCCGCCATTGAAATTCGCCTCCCGATATTTGCCGGTGATCCTCCAATATTTCCTCCAAAGAGGCGAGCATATTTATCGCCGATCATCGATCCTTGGCCGTGACAAAATGCCATGGGCGCGCGACTATCAGCCAAACAGAAACGCCAATAGTCTCATAGGGGGATTACACATGGTAAAAATCGTCATCGTCGGTACCGGTTGGTGGGGCATGGAGCTTGGCAAAGCCAGCCAGGATATTCCGGACAGCATCGAAATTCTCGGCTGTTGCTCCTTGTCCGAGCCGGAACGCCTCAAGTTCCAAGTCCAGTTCGGCGGCGAGGTTTATGGCAATTTCGATGATGTCTTGGCCTTGGCGGATTTAGATGCGGTTCTCCTGGCGACGCCCCATTCCCTGCATCGGGATCAGGTGATCGCTGCTGCCAACGCCGGAAAACATGTGTTTTGCGAAAAGCCTCTGGCCCTGAACGCGGCGACCGGGGCGCAAGCCATTCAAGCCTGCGCCGACAATTCCGTTGTGCTGGCGGTTGGTCATAACCGGCGCTTTTCAGACGGGGCGCGGGAAATGAAGGCGCTGGTTGATGGCGGCGCGTGCGGGCGCATTATCCATATCGAAGCCAATTATTCGGGCAACGCTGCTTTGCATTACCCGCCTGATTACTGGCGTGCCAGCCGGGTAGAAAATCCGGGCGGCGCGGTCGGTCCCATGGGCCTCCATATGGTCGATACCCTGACCTGGATTTTGGGGCCGATCCAGCGCTTGGCGGCCATCTGCAAACGCCAGGTTTCGACCCTTGATCTGGACGATACCGCCTCGGTCATGTTCGAATTGGAAAGCGGTGTAACGGGCACCTTGTGCAGCCTGTTCGCGGCGCCGGGCTCATCGCATTTGCGTTTTTACGGAACCGAGGCGATTATCGAAGCAACCGATAATTTTTCCGAATTGTCGTTAAAACCGTCGGCGCCCGATGTGCCGGCAACCCACAAAAGCTTCAGGAACGATCTGACCTTGCAGCGGGAATTGACCGCCTTTGCCGCCGCCTGCGCCGGCGGTGATGACCATCCGGTGCGCCCCCAAGAGGCGCTCCGTAATGTGGCGGTCATGGAGACCATCGTGAAATCATCCGATGCCGGCGGCGTCTGGACGGATATCCAGGTTTGACGGGTTTTAGGCGGGAGGAAATTCATGGAATTGGGATTGAACGGCAAGACGGCACTGATTACCGGCGGCTCCAAGGGCATTGGGTTGGCCGTCTCCTCGGAAAACGATACCTTTTGATTTATCACCGCGCCGTTACGAATGTTGAATTAGGCCGAGCATCGAATGACGCTGAGAAATGTACGCCCAAATCTGATAGCAATCGCGGTCCTTAATTAAACGTGCGAGAAACGAGGCGCCGTTTATTCATAGTCGAAATATTATAGGATTAGGATTCCTGGTCGAGGCTTTGTTGCAACGATTTGCCAATTTCAAAATGAGGAATTTTTAGGGCCTTCTGACGCACTTTTTTCCCCGTGTTAGGGTCTACTTTCAATTTGGCAGTTGAAGCAACTACTGAGAACGATCCAAAACCTGGGACCTTTACCTCATCACCTCGAGCTAGCGCCGCTTTGATTTCGCTAAAGATTATTGTGACAACGTGGTCAATGTCCTGTTCCGGATATTTGTGTTCAACCTCTTTAATATTCAACTCAAGCGGAGCGGTGCTCTTCAACTGATAGCACTTCGTTGGCGGGGACACGTTTACCGATATTTTTTTCTCCGCCTTTTTATGGGTTTGCATAAATGTTTCTTTGTCTATGAGCTCCGCCGCAGCCTCGGATGGAACACCATAAAGTTGGAAAAAATCCACCTCGCCGATCAGCTTTTCAATTTTAAAGAATGTTCGAACCAAGCAGGAAGATGAGCTCTGATAATAAGATTCTACGGTCAACTCACCGCTTTCGAACTGCCTATCGATCTCGACTTGTAGGCTATCCATTTTGGACATAATTTTTTCAATTGCATCGAGTTTTTCGAAGGAATAATCAGTTTCAAGGTATGTGTCGGCCATTACTTGCAACTCTTGGCGGCGAATTTTCTGTTGTTTCGAGCCGGATTTACTTTTCGATTTTCTTGCTGTTAGAGAGCCATGCAACTTTTTGATTGCCTCATCAAACTTACGGTCATTGATGAGCTCGAAGATTTCTTCCTTGGTGTAATTCGTATTTGCGGCGCCGCTCATTGCTTAACCTCCTCGATACAAATTTCTAGTTCCGGCCAGGGAGCGGCGTCGGGTAAATACCTATCACGTGTGCCTTTATTTATACCATATTTTCCCCATTTATGGAAAGACATGCGGGTTCCTCGCGCTAAAATGACGTTTATATCGGCGGCATGTAGAATCCGATTCGCCATCTGATGGCAGACTCCAGTTTTTCCGTATTCAATTCCGGCTTCGCCATTTGCGCCCGCTAAACATTTTGCTAAAGATTAAGTCTCCGTCTCCCTCGCAAATCACGTTGCCGCCACGATCTCTGCCATGGCATCCCCATGTTTGACCGTCTTCGCATTCCACGTATGTATGATCCATCCATTTAAATTCCAATGCACTCGCTACTTGAACCGGCATCGCTTTGCCATATAGTGTCGCCATAATTACTTAATTTCCCTTAATGGTGGTCGAATTTTTTGACATATGGATAACAAAACCAAACAAAGATATTAAATACTTTAAAACTAGTAATTGGCGAACTCATCATTTTCAAACACAAATTAATTTTATTCCTAATACGCGCTGTAAATTTGTTTTAATCCAAATCCGTGGAACTTTGGTTGTCCAGCCATCACCAAATGAACCACAATGGAACGTGCTAGATCTATGCAGGGAAGAGGAAATTCATGGAACTGGGATTGAACGGCAAGACGGCGCTGATTACCGGCGGCTCCAAGGGCATTGGCCTTGCGGTCGCCGAGGTGTTTGCGAACGAGGGCTGCCATGTGCATCTGGCGGCGCGCACGGGCGCCGATTTGACCGCCGCCGCCGATGCTATTCGGGGCGCCCACAATGTGCGCGTCGAAACCCATGCAACCGATCTGAGCGTGACCGCCGAGCTGCAGGCCCTGGCCGCCGCCTGTCCCGATATCGATATCCTGGTCAATAATGCCGGCGCTATTCCCCGAGGGACCTTGGCGGAAATGGATGATCAAACATTGCGCACATCGTGGGAGTTAAAGCTGTTCGGCTATATCAACCTCTCCCGCATTGTTTATGCCGCCATGGTCGAGCGCGGCTCGGGCGTCATCATTAACGTGATCGGCGGCGCCGCCGAAAACCCGCGCCATGACTATATCGCCGGCACCATGGCCAACGTGGCGCTGTCCAATTTCTGCAAGGCGCTGGGCAAGGAGAGCACCAAGCACGGCGTTCGTGTCGTTGGTATCCATCCGGGCCTGACCAAGACCGAACGCATGATCAGCCAGCATGAATATGTGGCCGGGCACGAATTCGGCGATCCCAGCCGTTGGGAGGAAACCTTGCCGCCGGCGCCCTTTTCCCGCCCCGCAGAGCCCGTAGAAGTCGCCTATATGGTCGCCTTCTACGCCTCCGAGCGGGCCTCCTACACATCCGGAACCGTAGTCAGCATCTCCGGCGGGGTGTAGGTGCCGTAACCAATATTGTAGGGGCGGGTTTCAAACCCGCTCCAGGTCCGCATTCAGCAGGACCACTTGCGCTGGCGCGCGGACAGACTATATATCAACCAGCGCCTTTTAGCGCTCGTGCTCTTGGAAATTGTGAATATGCAGAATTGATCCCACGCCGGGCCGTAGCCTGAGTTCGTGAACCCGAATTGTGCGGATCACAACCCGAAGTGCCAAGACGGACGGCCTTAGCGGGCGGCGCGAGCTGAAAACCGTAACAAAGCGTCAGGAACCGTCATAAACCGTCATAACCGTAAGGGGGGTGCAAATGATGTTGCACGAATTTCCTACAACAATTCCCGTTAAAGGAGAATATCCTTGTATGGCCCAGGTTTCTGCGGTTCAGCCGTCTTGGCTGCGCCCAATGAACGCCGATTATCGGCAGCTGCCAAGACGGCCATCCCCACTTGGCTGGGCGATAAGCGTAATAAACCGTAAGGATTAGGTGGCGGATAATTTGCGATTTGTGTCGCATTCGGGGGCGCCATACCAGGCATGGTATGACGTCAATCCCCCCGGTGGCATCGCCGATGGCGTAGGGGCGGGTTTAAAACCCGCCCCCAATTGCTATTTCCAGAAATAATCCGGCGGCCGGGTTTCGGTTTTCGACGTCATACCGGTCTTGACCACCACGCTTTTGTGATGGGCATAGACGTTCGGCTGTTCGACGAAGGGCAGGATATAGGACTGCTTGTTAATCTGATCCATGGCCTTCTGATAGATCGCCGTCCGTTTTTTCAGGTCCATGACGCCATTCCCCGTCTTGCGCGCGTTTTGGATGATCGGGTCCCTGGAATAATCCCGATTGGCGCCGAAGAAGAAGTTCATCAGGTTGGACGTGTTGGGCTGGGCGAAGGTGGGGTAGCCGGCATAAAGCGCCGTCAATTCGCCGCGTCCGCGCCGCTTGGTATAGACCGGCAACGGCATCGCCCGAACGGTGGCGCGAAAGCCGACTTTGCGAATTTCACCGGCGATGGCTTCGGCAATTTCCTTGTAGGGAGCAAAGGCGCTTAGTTCCATATCGAAACCGTTTGGAAATCCGGCTTCAGCCAATAGACGCTTGGCGCCGGCGGGATCGTATCCGAGCGGATCAATGGTATGCGCGCAGGCGATGTTATCGGGGTAGCATACCGCCGTCGGCCTTAAAGCTACTTCCTCGCCGGCGACGAAATTCTTGATGATTTTCTCCCGGTCGATGGCCTTGATGAAGGCTTGGCGCACGCGGATGTCCATGAATTTTTTGTTCTTGGAGCGCCCCGCCGCATCCAGGGTGATGTAGTTGATATAGCGGGTCGGGAAAGACGTGATCCGGATATCCGGATTTTTCCGGAACTCTTTGATCATGTCCGGCGTGGGATTGCGCAGCACGTCGATTTGCCCGGTCAACAACGCCGCGATTTGCGTTTGCCGGTCCGGCATTGAGACGCCTTTGACATTCTTGATCGGTGCCCGGCGGTGCGGGAAAAAGCCAACCGTTTCCTCGTTGCGCTGAATATGGGCGCCCGATTGCCGGTCCAGCTTGATCAATTTATAGGGGCCCGTGGTCGATGCGGATTTGGCGCCGTAGGTCGCCTTGTCCTTCATGATCGAATGGACGCCCTTGTCGAAAATCTGGAACCGGTAGGCATAGATGAAAAGATCATCATGTTTCCGTTTTTTGCCCGTCAGACGGATTTTGTATGGGCTCAGAACTTCAACTTTGCTGTGCCAGTTGTAACGGCTTTTGAAGCGAATTTTCAGCTTCGGATCAGCGACATAGCTGATTGTGTAGGCGATATCCTCGGCGGTAAATTTGTTGCCGCTGGAAAATTTCAAATCATCGCGCAATGTGAACTCGATGGTTTTCTCGTCGATCCGTTTCCAAGATTTTGCCAGTTCGGGAACCAATTTTTTCTTGTGCTCATCGAAGGAGAGGATGCGGCTGTAATAGCCGCGCGACCACTGCCCGGTTTCGTTCGACGGGGAATTGTAGCTATCGATGGTGGCGAACATATCGATGATGGCAAGCCGGACCGTATCTTTTGACTTCTGCGCCATGGCCGGGCCAGCCACAAGCATCGCGGCGAGCGCTGTTCCGGCTAATACCGTGTAGGAATGTCTGAGCATGATATTCTCCCGGGTTGGTGATTTTTATCTGAACTGCCGCGCGTAGTTTTATGGTGAATGGTTGTGCGGCAACTTGGCAGAGTCTATCGCGGCAGACTGGCATGAGTAAACAGGCGACATAAAATATTTTCACGTCCGCCCGAATTATGCGTGGAAAGAGCCGGGTAAATGAGTAAAATCCCTGTTATCACGCGCCGATGCGCAAGCTATCGGCAAGCCAACCAAAATTCAGGAAGGATAGCCAGTCATGCGCACGCATCTTGAAATTGATCTCAACAGCCAATCCATCGAACGCCACGATAAAGACGGCGAAGACGTCGTCCGTGCCGGGCGCTATCTGATCGCCAAAACTTTGTTGGACAGGGGCCTTGCCGAGGTCGATCCGTTGTCGCCGGAAAATCCGTTGATCTTCTCGGCCGGTCCCTTCGCGGGCAGCAATTTCTCCAACGCCAACCGCTTGAGCGTCGGCTGCAAAAGCCCGCTCACCGGCGGTATCAAGGAAGCCAATTCGGGCGGCACCTTCGCCTTCGCCCTCGGCCAGTTGGAGCTGTCGGGGCTCACCCTCAACGGCGCCTCCGACGAATGGGTGGTGATCCGCATCACCAAAGACGGCGACATTACATTCGAAGATGCCAGCCCGTATCTGGGCAAGGGCAATATGGAATCCGCCGCCTTATTGTTCGAAAAATACGGCGCCAAGGTCAGCCTCGGCATTTGCGGTCCGGTCGGCGAATATCAGGGATTGATGTCCGGCATCTCCTTCACCGATCCCGAACAGCGGCCGAC
>CAUZTZ010000159.1:0-9530 GCA_963582805.1 Alphaproteobacteria bacterium | reverse complement strand
CACCGGGATGGCCCGCTGATCGCCGAAAAACAGGCAGAAATTCGGCAAACCCTCGGCGATGCGGCGTTTGTCGATTGCGCCGCCATCGCCGCCGCATTCCATGGTTTTGTGCGCGTCGCCGACGCCACCGGCATCCCCTATGAGGGCGCCGGAGGCGGCACCGATACCACCGATTTGCGCAGCGAACTGGGGATCGATCAATTCTATCGCATCGCCGGCGAGTAATCGGTGATAAATTGGTGGTTGCGCATTGCTAAAGGGTTGGTTCAAATGCTATGCGTAGGGTCCTAGGGGAGACCCGGGGAAACCTGGGAATACCGTATAAATAAACTGATCAGAACGAGGTGGATATGCCATCGGTAAGCATGACGGTTAACGGCAAGCAAGTTTCGGGGGAAGTCGAGGGACGCACCCTTTTGGTTCAATTTCTGCGCGAGCATCTGGGTTTGACCGGCACGCACGTCGGCTGTGACACCTCCCAATGCGGCGCCTGCACGGTGCATGTGGACGGCCGCGCGATGAAATCCTGTTCGCTCCTGGCGCTGCATCTCGAAGGCGCCGATATCCTGTCCATCGAAGGTCTGGCGGACGGCGATACCCTGCATCCCATGCAGGAAGCCTTTCGCGAACATCACGCCTTGCAGTGCGGTTTTTGCACTCCCGGCATGGTGATGAGCGCCATCGGCATCGTCAACGACCACCCGGACCTGGATGAAAAGACCATCCGCCATCAGCTGGAAGGCAATATCTGCCGCTGCACCGGCTATCATAATATTGTCGAGGCCATCGGCGCCGCGGCAGAAGATATGAAGGGATAAGGCGATGTATGATTTCAATTATCAGCGCGCCTCCTCCGTCGATGACGCCGCGTCCAAGCACGCCGCCGCCGATGACGCCCGCTACCTGGCCGGCGGCATGACCATGGTTCCGGTTTTGAAACAGCGCCTCGATCAGCCCTCCGATGTGGTTGATCTCGGCGGCCTCGGCGATCTGACTGGCATTTCCGAAACCGGCGGCGCCATCGTTATCGGCGCCATGACCACGCATCACGACGTCAACACGTCGGACCTGGTCAAATCAAAAATTCCGGCGCTGGCCGATTTGGCCGGCACCATCGGCGATCCCATGGTGCGCAACCGGGGCACCATCGGCGGCAGCCTTGCCAATAACGATCCGGCGGCAAGCTATCCGGCCGCCGTGCTCGGTCTCGGCGCCACCATCCAGACCAACAAGCGTTCCATCGAAGCCGATGATTTTTTCACCGGCATGTTCGACACGGCGCTGGAAGAGGGCGAGCTGATTACCGCCGTTTCCTTCCCGGTACCGGAGCAGGCCGGCTACAGGCATTTCCCCAATCCGGCATCGCGCTTTCCGATCGTCGGCGCTTTCGTTGCGCAAACCGGCGGCGGCGTTCGCGTCGGCATCACCGGCGCCGCGCCTTGCGCCTACCGGCAAACCAGCTTTGAAGACGCGCTCGCCGGCGGCCTTGATCCTGAAAGTCTGAAGGGTATCGAGGTATCGTCCGACGGTATGAATTCGGACATCCATGCGTCCGCCGAATATCGCGCCCACCTGGTCAACGTCATGGCCCGGCGCGCTATCGGAGGCTGAACAAGAAACCAAACGAGGACTGCCATGACCGATACCGATAACGTGTTGGATCAGGCCGCGAATTGGCTGGGCGATGGCAAGGGCGTCGCCCTGGCTACCGTCATTGGCACCTGGGGCTCCTCACCGCGCCCGGTCGGCAGCCAGCTTGCGGTCGATGACAAGGGCGCCTTTGTCGGCTCGGTCTCCGGCGGCTGCATCGAAGGCGCCGTCGTCGGCGAGGCTTTGGCCGCCATCGGCGACGGCAAGGTTCGCATCCTCGATTTCGGCGTTACCAATGAACAGGCCTGGGAAGTCGGCCTCGCCTGCGGCGGCAATATCCGCATCTTTGTCGAGCGGGCCGAAGATCACGCCGAAATTACCCGCCTCGCCACCGAAAAGCCGCTGGCCACGGTTACCGATTTATCGGACGGCAACCGGGGGTTCGTCACGCCTTCGGATATATCGGGCGATCTTTCCCTGGACGACGACATTGTGGCCAAGGCCCGCAATGCGCTCCGCGATGACCGCAGCGGCGTTCACGAGGCCGGCGATGGCGAGTTGTTCGTACACGTCCATAACCCGCCCTTGCGCCTGTTCGTGGTCGGCGCCGTGCATATCGCGCAAACCCTGGTGCCGATGGCAAGATTGGCCGGCTTCAATATCACCGTCGCCGATCCAAGGGGGGCGTTCGCAACCGAAGACAGATTTCCCGAGACCACTTTGTCGGTCGAGTGGCCCGATGACGCCTTGAACGAATTTGCGCCCGATACCCGCTCGGCCATCGTCACCCTGACCCATGATCCCAAGCTGGATGATCCGGCGCTGGAAGTGGCGTTGAAATCGGACGCCTTTTATATCGGCTCGTTGGGTTCCCGCCGGACCCACGCATCGCGCCTGGAACGATTGACCGAGGCCGGTTTTACGGAACAGGACACGGCCCGCATCAATGCTCCAATCGGGCTTGATCTGGGCTCGGCATCGCCGGCGGAAATCGCAGTCTCCGTGCTCGCCCAAATCATTGCCGCCAAGCACGGCAAACTAGGGCCCGAATGAAGTTTGGTCCGGTACCGGCCGGCGCAGCGGTTGGCGCAATATTGGCGCACTCGACACGCTTACCGGGCCGCATCATAAAAAAAGGACAGGTGCTGAGCGCCGACGATATCGCCGCCATTACCGATGCCGGCATTGAACAAATCACGGTTGCCGCCCTGGAAGCCGGCGATATCTCCGAAGATGAGGCCGCCGCCGCGATTACCGACGCGCTGACCGGCGCCGGCGTTCATGCCGGGCGCGCCTTCACCGGGCGCTGCAATTTGATCGCCGATGCCCATGGCGTGCTCGCCTTCGAGCGGGATTATCTGGACCGGCTTAATCTGGTATCGGAATCGGTGACCGTCGCCACCACCCCGGCCTTCGAAGTGGTCGGCGAAGGCCAATTGATCGCCACCATCAAAATAATTCCCTTTGCCATTTCCGCCGCCGTCCTGGACGCCGTCATCGCGGTCGCCAAATCGGGTCCGCCGATGATATCGGTGGCGCCGTTTCAGGCCCGCAAAACCGGATTGATCCTGACCCGCCTGCCCGGCATGAAGGAAAGCATCCTCGACAACACGGTCAAAACCGCGGCCGCGCGCATCGAAGCCTATGGCAGCGTCATTGCCAGCGTCATTCGCTGCGATCACGACCAGGGGCAGGTGGCGGCCGCTATCAAGGAAATCGCCGATGCGGGCTGCGAGATGGTTTTTATATTCGGCGCATCGGCGGTGGTCGACCGCGAAGACGTCCTTCCCGCTGCCGTGGTCGAAGCCGGCGGGCGCGTCGATCATTTCGGCATGCCGGTGGACCCGGGCAATTTGTTGTTCATCGGCAGCGCTTTGGGGCGCCCGGTGGTGGGCATGCCCGGCTGCGCCCGCTCGCCGAAGCTAAATGGTTTTGATTGGGTGCTCTGGCGATTGCTGGCCGGTATCGAAGTGAAGGCGCGCGATATCATGCTGATGGGCGCCGGCGGACTGTTGAAGGAAATATCCGAACGCGGCCAGCTGCGCGCCAATCAAAACGGCGCCGCCACCGCCGAGGCCCGCGAGCCCCGGGTCGGCGCATTGATCCTGGCCGCCGGCTCGTCGCGGCGAATGGGGCCGGAAAACAAGCTGCTCGCCGGCGTTGGCGGCAAGCCAATGGTCTCCCACATCGCCGAAGCCGTCGCCGCCGCCGATGTGGCCGCCGTCACGGTGGTGACCGGTCATGAGGCGGATTTGGTCAAGGCGGCGCTGGATTTAACCGGCCTCAAGGCGGATTATGTACACAACCCGGACTATGGCGACGGGCTCTCCACTTCGCTGCGCGCCGGCGTTGCGGCGCTTCCCGATGATCTCGACGGGGTGGTTATCTGCCTTGGCGACATGCCGTTGGTGTCCGCCGAAGATATCAACAAGCTGATCCGCGCTTTTGATCCCCTCGAGGGCCGCGCTATCTGCGTTCCGGTTTCCGGGCGCAAGCGCGGCAATCCGGTTCTATGGGCGAAATCATTTCTCGGGCAAATGACCGCCATCAGTGGTGATGTGGGCGCCCGCCATCTTCTGGAACAGCACGCCGATCAGGTCTTCGAGGTGCCGGTGACCGGTGAAGGCGTGCTGATGGACATCGATACGCCGGAACGTTTGGCCGAATTGCGCGCGCGCGAATAAAAATGGCTCCCGCCGGGAGCCGCATAAACGCACGCGCTTTTAAGGTTACCCTTAAAGTTTCAGCGACAGATTATCGCCAACTGAGGGCACATCATCGTGGATGACGGCGGCGGTGGTTACATAGGTGCCGATGCCATGGGTCAGCGCCGCTTGGGTAACACGGCTTTTGAAGTTGCCTGCCATCTGGGACACATTGGCGTCGCTGGCGAAGGCGCTGACGAAGCTTTCGCTGGAATTCTCCAACAACGCCGAATTCATCTCCCGCTTCGGCATGCGCCGGAATTGCTGATGCTGCTGTTGCCCGGCGCCGCTGTCATCGCCAACCCAGGGGTCAAAGCGGGAACTATCGCTGTCGGCGTTAAGTGCCGAACGCTCATCAATTGCGGAAATGCTGTCGGACGTGACAGACGCAATGGAACCGCCCGCCGGATATCTGCTGGCAAGTACGGGTACCATTGTCGAACGTGATACGCTTGATGCTAAAGCCATAGCGTTTATCTACATCTCCTCAGCTATTAGTATATATTAATTTATTGTTAATTGTCAATATATTAGGGCCCCAGGTCCCTCTCTTGCAGGTAACCAATAACCCGCTCCGGGGCGCCGTGATCGTAGAGATCATTGTGCCCCGCATCGGAAAATTCGATAAATTCCTTCGGCTCCGGCGCCGCTGCGAACAGCGCCCGGCCAAAGCGCAGCGGAACCGTGGTGTCACGGAGGCCGTGCAGAAACAGGAGCGGCGCGCCGGCAGCGGCAATTTTGCGATCCGATTCATAACGGTCCCGAACCAGGAATTTGACCGGAAATATCGGAAACTGACTTTGCGCCACCTTGGCGATGGAAGAGAACGATGATTCCAGGACCAGGGCCGCAAATTTTCTGTTCTTAGCCAGATGTACAGCCACGCCGGTGCCGAGAGACTCGCCATAAAGGATGATTTTCTCCTCAGGTATTCCCCTTTCTTTCAAATAGTTAAGCGCCGCCGCGGCATCTACGTACAGGGCCTTTTCGGTGATCTTTCCAGGGTTGGGGCCGTAGCCGCGATAGCCGGCCAGCAGCACGCCATAGCCGGCATCCAGATAGGGCCGCACCTTTTGGGCGCGGTGCCCGGCGTGGCCGGCATTGCCATGGAAATAAAGGATCGCCCGGCCATCCATGGCGGATTTCCGGTACAGCGATTGCAGCCGCAATCCGCCGGGCGCTTCATATTCCACCAATTCAAAACCGAGAGCGCTGAATTCAACCGCATCGAAAGCGCTTTTCGATGGATGGTAGAGCAGCGAGCGCTGCGCCAGAAACAAGAGCAGCAGCATCCCGGCATAGGCGCCGGCAAAAATCACGACGAAGGTGATCATCTTCTTCATCGTCCAAATTCACAGATCAAGGCGCCGCCGGATGCAGACTGCCCCGGCGCGTCCAAATCAAAGACTGAAGAACCTTAAGCCGGCGGTAGGATTTGCCAGGCTCCGCCGGCCATCTTGCAAGCCATTCCGGTGCCGTGACCGATGCCTTCGGGGGCCGCAATCGTCGCCCTGAAGTCGCGGCAAACCTGACCTTGCCCGGTATAATAGCTGCGCATCGGCGTAATGGTGCCGGCGACGCCGGTGCTGGGATTTGTCCAGCTTACCACTTGGCCGTTGCCGGCATTTGCCATGGCGCGTTTGGTTCGGTCCTGGAAGGCCTGATGATCGGACGGCAACAGACTATCGCCGAAGGTGTAACCGGCGGCGCCGCCAAGGGCGATACCGGCAATGGTATAAAGGATGGTTCCGATGCCGCCGCCAAATTGGGCGCCAATAATGCCGCCGATGATGCCACCGGCGCCGGCTCCGGCCACTTTACCCGTTGAAAGGTCCAAGTTCACATTCTGATGGCCGCACGCAGCCAGCATAAGTGCGCCTGTAAGGACCATGACTTTCTTCATGATCTGTCTCCTGATATGGCGGAATTCTTTCCGCCGGTCATTACCAGTTGTACAGGGTTTTCTAACCCTGATTAATATTTAGGGGCTATTGCGCCGCCTGACAAGAGACTATTTGGCAGGCGGCACGCATTGGAAGAATGCCCGAGCCGGTGTCAGCAACGGGCATTGCAGCAAATCCTGGTGGTCGAAGCGGGCGATTTTGCCGAATTTGGCGCAGCTGCTTTCGGCCAGGGCCAGAATATCCTGCGGCGTTGAGGAGGAACTGTTATAGCAAATCGCCACTTCGGCCAGATCGGTGGGCTCCTTGGCAAAGTTCGGCGCGTCGCGGTTGAATTCGGCCGGATTGTGGACGTAAGGCGCCAAGCCGCCGGAACAGCCGAACAGGATCAGCGGCAGGAGAAGTGCCATTTGCCGGAATTTTTGCCGCAGCGTTGCCATGCCTTATCTATACCGTCATTCCAGTCGCAAAACAATATTGGCGGTACCCGAATGAGGTCTTGCCTAGTGCTGTAATCTTTCCGATTCTGGTCCCATGAACGCAGTCCCCAAAATCAAACTTTCCGTCCTCGATCAATCCCCCATCCGCAGCGGCGGTAGTCCACCGGAATCTCTCCTGGAAACCGTGGAATTGGCGCAAGCCTGCGAGCGCTATGGCTATCACCGCTACTGGCTGGCCGAGCATCACGCTACGCCGGCGCTGGCCGGACCGGCGCCGGAGATCATGATCGCCCGCATCGCGGCGGTCACGGAGACGATGCGGATCGGCTCCGGCGGCATCATGCTCAGCCATTACAGCCCGCTGAAAGTGGCCGAGACCTTCAATCTCCTTGAAACTCTTTATCCCGGGCGCATCGATTTGGGCATCGGCCGGGCGCCCGGCAGCGATCAGCTGACCGCCGTCGCGCTCGCCTACGGCTCCGAAATCGGCATCGAATATTTCCCAACCCGCATCGCCGACATGATGGCCTTCATGGGCAACGCCGAGCCGCCGACAAAGATGTTCGAGCGCATCAAGATCGTGCCCAAACCCGCCCAGCCGGCGCAGGTTTGGCTGTTGGGATCCAGCGATCAAAGCGCTTTGATGGCGGCGCAGTTCGGGCTCGCATTCTCGTTCGCCCAGTTCATTACGCCGAACGGCGGCCAGGGTGTGCTGGACGCCTACCGCCAGCATTTCAAGCCGTCTGAATTCTACCCCCAGCCGGAAGCCTCCATCGGCACTTTCATGATTTGCGCCGAGACCGAAAAGGAAGCCCGGCGCTTAGGCTCGAGCCGCGACTTCTCGCTGCTGCGCCGCGCCCGCGGCCAGCAAGGCCCCTTCCCGTCCGTCGCCGAGGCCGAGGCGCACGATTATTCAGGCTCGGATATGGAAATCATCGCCGGCAGCGCCAACCGCAGCTTTTATGGTGATCCCGATCAGTGCCGGGGCTGGATCCAATCCCTGGCCGAAGATTATGGGGTCGATGAAATTGTCGTCCTGACCATCTGCCACGATGCGGACGCCCGCCGCCGGTCCTATGAATTATTGGCCGAAGCCATGTTGGATTAGCGCCGGCTACGAATATATTTCTTGCCTTCGCGTACCCAATCCATCGTAGAATCAAATTCGAGCTCGATATTTGCGGTAAGAATGTACCGGCAAATAAGACCAACCTCAGAAGGAGCGTTGCAATGAATATCGTATTTGGACTTTCGCGGCTGGCGCCGCCAGGCTGGGACCAGGACGGAACCGCCATCCCGCCGACCCTGATCGAATTGACCGCCAAGCGCTGGAAAGGGCTGCTGCTTGCCGGCTATACATTCCTGATCGCCGGGCTTGGCCTGATCGGGTTGCAGCTCTGGAACGGGATCTATGGCCCCTGGTTTAACGGCCAGCTACGCCTCGAACAATCACCGGCGGCCATGCTCGGCGAGGCGATTACCGGCGCCGCCGGGATCGTTGGAGCGATCATCCTCGCCTTTGCATTGTTGGTGGTGATCTACGCCCGCTTCATGGCTTGGTGGAGGCACGGCTGATTTGACGCGCTTCGCGTTTACAGCATTTGCCATTGTACTGCTGGCAATGCCGGCATCGGCGGCGGAGCGGGTCGATTTGGAACTGGTCCTGGCGACAGATACATCACGCAGCATCGACGAAAGCGAAGCCCGTCTGCAGCGCGAAGGGGTGGCCGCCGCGCTCCGCCATCCCGATATCATCCAGGCCATCCAGTCGGGCTATCACAAGAAAATCGCGGCCGCCTATATCGACTATTCGAGCGCCAATTTTAATGAAATCATCGTCGATTGGCGGATCATCAGGGATCTCGAAAGCGCGGCGGCATTCGCCCGCGCCCTTACCGAAACGCCGCTGACTTTCGGGCGGCGAACATCGATATCGGACGGGCTCGAAATGGCGGCGAGCATGATCGAGAATAACAAATATTTGGGAACCCGGCGGGTGATCGACGTGGCTGGCGATGGCCCCAACAATCATGGCCGTCTGGTCGCCGATGTGCGCGATGACATCATCAACAAAGGCATATCCATCAACGGCCTGCCGATCATCAACGATGGCGACGAAGGTTTTGCCAGCCAGTTTTCGATCAAGGATCTGGATGATTATTACCGGGGCTGCGTGATCGGCGGGCGCGGCGCGTTTATCGTCGTTGCCAAGGATTTTCCCGATTTTGCCCGCGCTATCCGGCGCAAGCTCATATTCGAGATCGCCTTCGGCGGCAATGCGCCCAAATTGCTGCACCGGGTTCAGGGCGGACGGCGCGCCTTTGGCGGATATGTCTACAAACCCGGCTGCGATATTGGCGAGCGCCTCTGGCTGCGCCGCTTTTCCGATCCCGACAATAATTGATCCCCTATTAGAGCACCGAAACATGTCCGATAGCACCCAATTCGAAACCCTCGCCATTCAGGCGGTAGCTTATCTTCTGACCGATGATGACACGCGCCAGGGGTTTTTAAACGCCACCGGGCTCGAGGAAGAGGCCATGCGCGCCGGCCTCGAAAACCGTGGCTTCCTTGCCGGTGTTCTGGAATATCTGCTGAGCCGTGAGGATCTTTTACTGGATTTCTGCGAGCAAAACGATATCCCGCCGGAGCTGCCGGCAAGGGCGCGGCAAACATTGGCGGCGGACGCCGGCTGATTTCCAAATAGTTGCGCCGGCGATTATTTCGCCGCCTAAGTAAAATAGATAGGCACCGGGCTTGGTTTTTTTGACAAATGGTCTAATTTACAATTAAATCCCTAAAAGGTTTGGGGTTAGAGAATAAGGCTAGGTCCTGGGACATTGGAAAGCGAAAAACACACCATTCTTGTCGTCGATGATGAACACGATATCTGT
>CAUZTZ010000158.1:0-9548 GCA_963582805.1 Alphaproteobacteria bacterium | reverse complement strand
CGCAGCGGCCAAACCTTTATCATGGGCGGCGATGCGCCTCCGGGCAAAGACGGCGAATCCGCCCGTGGCGGACAGTTTCACGCCGCCGAATAATTATTTGCAAATATAAAACGTCATGCGTTCCATTTATTTAGATCACAACGCCACCACGCCCTTGGCGCCGGCCGCCGCCGACGCCATGAGCGCTGCCATGGCGGAATGCGGCAACGCATCCTCGGTCCATTGGGCGGGCCGGCGCGCCCGCGCCCGCATCGATGATGCCCGGGTCCAGGTGGCCGCGCTGGTGGGTGCGGCGCCCGACCAAGTGATCTTTACCTCGGGCGGCACCGAAGCCAACAATCTGGCTTTAGGTGGCTTGGCCGGGGGCCGCCGTCTGATCGTCAGCGCGGTGGAGCATGGCTCGGTTTTGGCGGTGCGCGCCGATGCGGAAATCTGCCCGGTGGACGAAGACGGCCGCATCGATCTCGCGGCTTTGCGGGCTCTGCTGGGCGAGAGCCCGGCGCCTTGCACGCTGTCGCTGATGGCCGCCAACAACGAGACCGGCGTTATCCAGCCCGTCGCCGAAGCCGCCGAAATCTGCCGCGAGTTTGGTGCAGCTGTTCATTGCGACGCGGTTCAGGCGGCCGGCAAAATCAAATTGGATTGGCACGATCTGGGCGCCGATCTGGTCAGCCTGTCGGCCCATAAGATCGGTGGTCCGCAAGGCGTCGGCGCGCTGATCGTTGATGCCGGCGCAGAGCTAATGCCCATGATATTGGGCGGCGGCCAGGAGCGGGGCTTGCGCGCCGGCACCGAAAACCTGGTGGGCATCGCCGGCTTCGGTGCCGCTGCCGCCGCCGTGCCCCATATGGCGCCGCTCGAAGATATCAGAGACAGTATCGAGAACCGGATCGGCGCACTTGCGCGGATTTATGGGTCCGGCGCGCCCCGCATCGGCAACACATCTTGCATCGGCATGCCAGGTGTTCTGGCCGAAACCCAGGTGATGGCGTTCGATCTGGACGGCATCATGGTAAGCGCCGGCGCCGCCTGCTCGTCCGGCAAGGTGACGCCGTCGCACGTGCTGGGGGCCATGGGCGCATCGGCCGAGCAAGCCGCTCAGGCGATCCGCGTCAGCCTTGGCCAAGACAGCCGCCAAGCCGACGCCGACGAATTCGTTGCCGCCTGGCAGCGCCTGTATCAGCGCCTCGGGCCCGCCCGAGCGGCGGCGGCGTGAGGGCGTGGGCACCATGATCAGAGACAACAAAAAGCGGCCGATATATCTGGACAACCACGCGACCACGCCGGTGGATCCCGCCGTGCTCGACGCTATGTTACCGTTTTATGGGGAAAAGTTCGGCAATCCCCATTCGGGCACCCATTTTTACGGCTGGGAAGCCCGCGCGGCGGTGGAATTGGCGCGCGAACAGGTGGCGGCGTTGATCGGCGCCGGGACCGATGAGGTCTATTTCACCTCCGGCGCCACCGAAAGCAACAATCTGGCGATCAAGGGTATCGGGCGCATGTACCGGGGCCGCAAAGACCATATGGTGAGCTGCGTCTCCGAACATATGTGCGTGCTGGATTCCCTGTTCAATATGGAAAGGGAAGGCTCCCAAGTTACTTATCTGGAGGTTGGCGCCGACGGCTTGATCGATCTGGATGCCTTGGCGGATGCCATAACCGACGAGACCATTCTGGTTTCCATCATGATTGTCCAGAACGAGATCGGCATCATTCAGCCGATGGCCGAGATCGGCGCATTGTGCCGGGCGCGGGGCGTTTTCCTGCATACGGACGCGGCCCAGGCCGCCGGTAAGATCGGCATCGATGTGAAGGCCATGAACATCGATATTCTCAGCCTGACGGCGCACAAATATTACGGCCCCATGGGCATTGGCGCGCTGTATGTCGGCGCCAAACCAAAGGTGCGGCTGGAGCCGTTATTCTCCGGCGGCGGCCAGGAAAACAACATGCGTTCGGGAACCCTGCCGGCGCCGCTCTGCGCCGGGCTCGGCAAGGCGTCGGAGTTGGGCCTGGCGGCATTGGCGTCCGAGCCCGCCCGCCTTGGCGAAATGCGCGATCATCTTTTGGGGCGCCTGCAGGTGGCCTTACCGGGCATCCATATCAACGGCTCCATGGCGCACCGGGTGCCGGGCAATCTGAATGTCAGCTTCGATGGCGTCCGCGCCGAAGATATCATGTCGGCGTTGCCGGACCTTGCCATATCATCGGGCTCCGCGTGCACGTCGGAATCGGACGAAAGTTCTTACGTCTTGCGCGCCATCGGCCTTTCCAACGATCTCGCCGAGAGCAGCCTCCGCTTCGGGCTTGGCCGTTTTACCACGGGCGAAGAAGTGGATTACGCCGCCGACCGGCTGATCGATGCCATCAGCCGCCTCCGCCAGGAAAAACAAGACGCCGGAATTCCCGTCAGAGTTTTGGATGAAGTCAAATAGTCACTATCTAATACCGATCAATATTAACCAGGAAATCAAGAATGCCCGCAGTCATTGAAACCGTCGAACAAGTCGCATCCGTCGCCGAGCAGAAATACAAATACGGCTTCGTGACCGATATCGATACCGATACCGCGCCCAAGGGCCTGTCCGAGGATATCGTGCGCTTTATATCAGCCAAAAAAGATGAGCCCGAATGGCTGTTGGAATGGCGTCTGAAGGCCTATCGCCATTGGCTGACCATGACCGAGCCCAATTGGGCCATGGTCGGCTATCCGGCCATCGACTATCAGGACGCCTATTATTATTCGGCGCCCAAATCGGGCGATGATGGGCCCGATAGTCTGGAAGATGTGGACCCGGAATTGCTGCGCACCTACGAGAAATTGGGCATCCCGCTGTACGAACAAGAAGTGCTGGCCGGCGTCAAGAATGTCGCCGTCGATGCGGTCTTCGACAGTGTATCGGTGGCCACCACGTTTAAATCTACCCTGGCCGAACACGGCGTCATCTTCTGCCCCATATCCGAAGCGGTGCGCGAGCATCCCGAACTGGTGCAGAAATATATGGGCTCGGTGGTTCCCTATTCGGACAATTATTTCGCGACATTGAACTCGGCTGTCTTCACCGACGGCTCGTTCGTGTTTATCCCCAAGGGCGTCCGTTGCCCGATGGAGCTCTCGACCTATTTCCGCATCAACGCCGCCAATACCGGCCAGTTCGAACGCACCTTGATCATTGCCGAAGACGGCGCTTACGTGAGCTATCTGGAAGGCTGCACGGCGCCCATGCGCGATGAGAACCAGCTGCACGCGGCGGTCGTCGAGCTGGTCGCCATGGACGACGCCGAGATCAAATATTCCACCGTGCAGAACTGGTATCCGGGCGACGAGAACGGCGTCGGCGGCATCTATAATTTCGTCACCAAGCGCGGCGCCTGCCGGGGCCGGGATTCGAAAATTTCCTGGACCCAGGTGGAAACCGGCTCGGCCATCACCTGGAAATATCCGAGCTGCATCCTGCAGGGCGACAATTCGGTGGGCGAGTTTTATTCGGTGGCCATCACCAACAATTACCAGCAGGCCGATACCGGCACCAAGATGATCCATCTCGGCAAAAACACCTCGTCGCGCATCATCTCCAAGGGTATCTCGGCGGGCAAAAGCCAGGCCACCTATCGGGGCCTGGTGAAAATGATGCCCGGCGCCCAAGGCGCCCGCAATCACACCCAGTGCGATTCGCTGCTGATCGGCAAGGAATGCGGCGCCCACACGGTGCCCTATATCGAAAGCCGCAATCCGTCGGCCAAGGTGGAGCATGAGGCGACCACGTCGAAAATCGCCGAGGACCAAATGTTTTATTGCCGCCAGCGCGGCCTCTCGGAAGAAGAAGCGGTGGCGCTGATCGTCAACGGTTTCTGCCGCGAAGTGTTGCAGGAACTGCCCATGGAATTCGCCGTCGAAGCGCAGAAGCTGGTCGGCATCTCCCTCGAAGGAAGCGTCGGTTAGACGCAAGCTCATGAATTAAGAAAGGCAAACGGCTCTATGCTCGAAGTAAAAAATCTATCGGCCAGTGTGGACGGCAAGGAAATCCTGAATGGCCTCGATCTCGCCATGGGGACCGGCGAAGTGCACGCCATCATGGGCCCCAACGGGTCCGGCAAAAGCACATTGGCTTACGTGCTCGCCGGGCGCGACGGCTATGAGGTTACCGGCGGCAGCGTCACCTATATGGGCTCCGATTTGCTGGCCATGAATGCCGAGACGCGGGCCGCCGAGGGCGTCTTCCTGGCGTTTCAGTATCCGGTGGAAATCCCAGGCGTCTCTTCCATGAATTTCCTCAAAACCGCCTTCAATTCGGTGCGCGTCGCCAAGGGCGACGAGCCCATGGACGCCATGGATTTCCTGAAATTCGTCCGCGAGAAAACCAAGACCTTGGATATCAGTGACGACATGCTGAAGCGCGCCGTCAATGTGGGCTTCTCCGGCGGCGAGAAAAAGCGCAACGAGGTGTTGCAGATGGCGGTGCTAAATCCGGCCCTCGCCATTTTGGATGAAACCGATAGCGGCCTCGACGTGGATGCCTTGCGCATCGTCGGCGAAGGCGTGACGGGGCTAAGGACGCCGAACAATTCCATGCTGGTGATCACCCATTACCAGCGCCTGTTGGATTACATCGTGCCCGATCACGTGCACGTGCTGGCCGGCGGACGCATTGTCAAATCCGGCGGCAAGGAGCTGGCGTTGGAGCTGGAAGAAAACGGCTATGCGGAATATTCCGCCGAAGCGGCATAAGGGGCGGCGCAGTTTATGAGTACCCAACAAACCCTTCCCGAATTGTCACCGGCCAGCCAGGCCTTGATCGCCATGCACGGTGGTCTAGCGCCCGCCAGCGAATGGCTCGTCGATTTGCGCGCCGATGGTCTGGCCCGGTTCGGCGCAACCGGATTGCCGACGCCGAAGCTGGAAGATTGGAAATATACCGATTTAAAAGCCCTCAACAGCGCCAATTTAGCCCTGCCAATCGATAGCCCGGCGGGTGAGTTCGGCGCGGTGGCGGCGCATCGTTTGTGCTTCCAAGATGGCCGCTATGTGGCGGCGGCATCATCCAGCGATGATTTGCCGGCCGGCGTATCCATGCGGTCCCTCGGCGAAGCGCTTGTGGATATGCAAGATGACTTGCGCGCCCTTCTTGAGGCCGATGACGGCGGCGCGCTTGCCGATCTCAACGCCGCCTATCTGCAAGACGGCGCCGTGATCATCGTTGATGGCGCCGAAGTAACTCTCGCCCTCGAATTCCTGGCATCGGGGGTTGGCGCCCACATGGCCGCCTGCCATCCCCGCAATTTGGTCATCGTAAAGAACGGCGCCCAGGCAACGCTTTTGGAATCCCACGCCGGCGCCGGCGCCTATTTCGCCAATCACGTCACCTCCATCGCCGTCGAAGATGGCGCCCGGCTCAACCATGTCAAAGCCTTCAATGATTCAAGCGATGCCTTCAACATCTCGTTGACGCGCGTGCGCATCGGCGCCGATGGGTTTTATGGTTCCGCCATTTTGGACACCAACGGCAAATTGCTGCGCAACGAAATGCGTATCGAGCTGGCCGGCGAAGGGGCCGAGACCAGCCTCGCCGGCGCCTATTTGGCGCGCAGCGGCCGTCATACGGACCACACGACGCGGATCGATCATCTGGCCGCCGACACCACCAGCCGGCAGATATTCCGGGGCGCGCTCGACGGCAAGGCGCGTGCCGTGTTCCAGGGCAATATCGTGGTTGCCGAGGGCGCCGACGGCTCCGACGGGCGCCTCGCCAACAACACCATCATGCTATCCGAAGGCTGCGAGATCGATACCAAGCCGCAGCTGGAAATTTACGCCGACGAGGTTAAGTGCGCGCACGGCTCGACGGTGGGCGAGCTGGATGACGACGCCATGTTTTATCTGCGCTCCAGAGGCGTGCCCGAACGCGATGCCCGCGCCATGTTGGTCGAAGGTTTCGTTGCCACCGTGTTCGATGAATTTGATGGCCTCGAAGGCGTCGAGCAATTGCGCAGCGGCCTTGCCGATTGGCTGGCCGGGTTGGAGCAGGGTGGGTGACCATGACCACCGCAATCAACGAAAACATCGATCCCAAGGCCAGCGAGCGCGCCAACTTTTATGACGTGGAGGCGATCCGCGCCGATTTCCCCGCCATGCAGGTGGAGGTCAACGGCCATCCTTTGACGTTCCTGGACAGCGGCGCCAGCGCCCAGAAACCGGTGCAGGTACTTGAGCGCATGGACCAGGCCTACCGGGAAGAATACGCCAACGTCCACCGGGGCGCGTACCGGTTGAGCGAGCTGGCCACCGATAATTACGAAAACGCGCGGGCCACGGTAGCCCGCTTCATGAACGCCGCCTCGGCCGACGAGATCATCTTCACCCGCAATGCGACGGCGGCGGTCAATCTGGTGGCGTCGTCCTGGGGCCGCAAAAATTTAAGCGCCGGCGACGAGGTGGTGATCTCCCATATGGAGCATCACGCCAACATCGTTCCTTGGCAAATGCTGCGCGACGAGATCGGCATTGTTATCAAGATCGCGCCGGTCGATGACGACGGCAATTTCCTGACCGATGAATTTGCCGCGCTTTTGGGCGAAAAAACCAAGCTGGTTTCGATCACGCAAACCTCCAACGTGCTCGGCACCATGACGCCGATCAAGGAGATTGCCCGCCTCGCCCATGAAGCCGGCGCCCTTGCCATGTTCGACGGCGCCCAGGGCATTGTCCATGCGGGCATCGATGTTCAAGACGTGGACGCCGATTTTTATGTTTTCACCGGGCACAAATTGTATGGCCCCACCGGTATCGGCGTTCTGTATGGCAAGCGCGATATTTTGAAAGACATGCCGCCCTACCAGGGCGGCGGCGACATGATCGAAATGGTGACGTTTGAGAAAACCACCTATCGGGAGCCGCCGGCCCGCTTCGAAGCCGGCACGCCGCCGATCATCGAAGCCATCGGCCTCGCTGCCGCCATCGATTATGTGACCGGCATCGGCCAGGACGCCATTGCCGGGCACGAGGTGGAGTTGTTGAACCACGCCACGGCGGCGCTAAGCCAAATCGACGGGCTGACCATCATCGGCCAGGCGCGCCAGAAATGCGCCATCGTTTCGTTTACCATCGAGGGCGTGCATCCCCACGATATCGGCACCATCATCGATGCCCGCGGCGTCGCCATCCGCGCCGGCCATCATTGCGCGCAGCCCTTGATGGACCGGTTCGGGCTAGCCGCCACGGCGCGCGCCTCGTTCGGCATGTACAACAAAAAAGAAGATGTTGATGTTCTGGTCGATGCGCTTCTCTACGCGAAGGAGATATTCGCCTGATGGATGACGCCATGGACGACGATATCCGGGCGCTGTACCAGGAGGTTATCCTGGACCACGGCAAAAACCCGCGCAACTTCCGCCATCCCGACGATGCGCCCCTGGAAGCGCACGGCAATAACCCGTTATGCGGCGACAAGCTGACCGTCTATGTGCGCCTCGGCGAGGGCGATACAATCGAAGACGCGGCGTTCGAGGGGCGCGGCTGCGCTATTTCCATCGCCTCGGCCTCGATGATGACGGGCATCCTGCGCGGCAAAACGGTGGCGGAGATGGAACGCCTGTTCGGCGCCTTTCACACCATGTGTACCGGCGAGGGCGAAATCGACGCCGCCGCGGGCCGAGAATTTGAAGACGATATCGATAAGTTGCGGGTGCTGTCCGGGGTCAAGCAATTCCCCATGCGGGTGAAGTGCGCGACACTGGCCTGGCACACCGTCAACGCCGCCATCCTCGGCGAACAAGGCGCAAGCACCGAATAACGATCACCAATAGAAACGAGACATAAATAATGGACGAAGAAAGCAAAACAACCGAGACGGCGTCGAACGAGCCCTGGCAAGATCACCAGGAGCCCGGTGCGGATGGCGAATTGAGCGGTCTGGTGGCCAAATCGGGTACGCCCAAGGAGACCGGCGAGGCGCCGTCCCGCGAAGGCGTCGTCGAGGCCTTGAAGACCGTCTATGATCCGGAAATACCGGTCGATATTTACGAGCTGGGTCTGGTCTATGACATCGACATTGCCGCCGCCGGCAATATCAGGATCAACATGACCCTGACGGCGCCCGGCTGTCCAGTGGCCGGCATCCTGCCGCAACAGGTGGCCGATGCCGCAGCTTCGGTACCTGAAACCGGCGAGGTGGAAGTGTATCTGGTCTGGGATCCGGCCTGGGACATGGAGAAAATGTCGGAAGAGGCCAAGCTGGCCTTGGACTTATTTTAAATAAATCGAACCACAAGAGTGCTATAATGGACGACATGCAAACTACTGAATCAGCCATCACATTGACCGACGCCGCCGTTGTCCGAGTCAAATCGCTGATCGAGCGATCCGATAAGCCGGTGCTCGGCATCCGCGTCGGCGTTACCACCACCGGCTGCTCGGGCCATATGTATCAGGTGGAATATGCCGAGGACGAACGCCCCATGGAAGATGTCGTCGAACAGGACGGCGTGCGCGTCTTTATCGATCCGCTGGCCCTGATGTTCATCGTCGGCAGCACCATGGATTACGTCGAAAGCAAGATCAATTCCGGGTTCGTTTTCGACAACCCCAACATCACGGGCGAATGCGGCTGCGGTGAATCGTTCAGCGTCTGAGCCGTTCTCAATGCCGCGCGTAATTTTTGTCGATAGCAACGGTCGCCGCCGCGAGGTCGAGGCCGAAGCCGGGACCTCGGTCCTGGTTGCGGCGCAACGGAATGGCATCGATATCGAGGGCGCCTGTGAAGGCGTCATGGCGTGCTCGACCTGTCACGTGATTGTCGATGCGGAATGGGCGGCCAAGCTGGATGCGGCGTCGGAGGAAGAAGAATTCATGCTCGATCTCGCCTTCGGGCTGACCCGTACGTCGCGCCTCGGCTGCCAGATCGAATTGACCGACGCCCTCGACGGCTTGGTGGTGCGCCTGCCCGCCGAGTGGCGCAACATGATGCTGTGAGATGGCCGATAATCTATTCGAACGCCTGAAAGCCGCCAACGCCGATGCATGGGACGCCTATATCCATCATCCGTTCGTTGCCGGGCTGGCCGATGGCAGCTTGCCGGAGGCCGCATTCCGCCATTATCTGGGTCAGGATTATTTGTTCCTCATCCAGTTCGCCCGCGCCTATGGGCTGGCCGCCTACAAATCCAATTCCCTGGCAGACATCCGCCAGGCTGCCCAGGGGCTAAGCGCCATCATCGATCTGGAAATGGACCTGCATGTTGAGTTCAGCGCTGCCTGGGGATTGAGCCGCGCTGATATGGAAGCCTCGCCGGCCGCGGTCGAAACCCTGGCCTATACAAGCTTCGTTCTGGAAACCGGGCTTGCCGGCGATGCCCTGGACCTGCACGTGGCCCTGGCGCCCTGCATCATCGGCTATGGCGAGATCGGAATGGAATTGGCGGGCCTCGGCGCCGATAACCCCTATGCCGCCTGGATCGCCATGTATGCATCGGACGACTATCAGGCCGCCGCCGAGGCCGAGCGCCGGCATCTGGACGCGCTTTTTGCGGCCCGCGCCGGCGAGGGCCGC
>CAUZTZ010000157.1:0-9578 GCA_963582805.1 Alphaproteobacteria bacterium | reverse complement strand
TTGGTTTTCAGATCCTTGGCCGTATCGGGCTGCACGTTGCGGATCAAATCGACGCCGCCAACCATCAATTGCGCCACCTGGGTCTGCCGGTCGGGCATGGAAATGGCGTGGATGCGCTTGATGCCGGCCCGGTTATATTCTTTGTTGGAATTGTAACCTTCGTAGCGCTCGACGATGGTGCCCTTGTTCTTGTCCACCTGCAGGACGCGGTATGATCCGGTGCCGACTGGTGACAGCCGCCCGTAATCGGAAACCTTGTCCAATTTGGCCATCGTCTCGGCGTCCCACATGACGATGCGGTAGGCCATGTTGCCGAGATCGACGGAGTTCACCTTTTTGGAGACGATGCGCACCTTGAATTGGCCCAACTTCTCCACCCGCTTGACCCAACTGTAGCGGCGCTTGAAAGTCAGCTTGACCTTGGGGTCCCGGACGTAGTTGACGGTGGCGACCACGTCGTCGGCATCGAAGGCATTGCCGTTATGGAACTTGATATCATCGCGGAGATCGAACTCCAGCGTATCGGGGGCAACCCGGCGCCACGCCTTGGCCAGCATGGGGATATATTTCTTTTTGTGTTCGTCGTAGGCGATCAGCCCTTCATAGACATCCCGGTAAATGGCGCCGGCGTCATCGACCGGCAGGTGATAGCCGGACAGGACCGCAAACGGATTGTTGACGGCAATGCGCAAGGTGTCTTTCGATTTTTGTGCGAGCGCCGGGCTCGACAGAAGCGCGGCGGCGCTGGCCAATAGGGCCAATTTGGTGAGCTTCATTTGTATCCTCCCATGGGTGCAGTTACGTCTTGGCGGCGTATTTAAGCCCGCTTCATTTGCATTGTGGGCTAAGGGAACGGTACTCCGGGCAGGATTTTTGATCAACCATGGACCCTGGATTTTAGAAATCGCCTCAGCCAACCCGGGTCGCCCGCTCCCACACCGGGATATCCTGGCCCGCCGGGACAACCGGCACCTGGCCGAACATGTCGCCGATGAACCCCCGGTGAAAGCCGCCATGCACCGCCAGATGGGTGATGATCATATAGCGCGGCAGACTGCCTCTATTGCCGCCGATGAGCTCGTAGTCGATGACCTCTTCCAGCGCGTCTCCATCCAGCCCCGCCACGTAGTCCCGGATATCCCGGTCCATATCCCGTTTTGCGGCGAACAACGCATCGAGGTTTTCGTGGAGGATGGTTTGCAGGCCGCCGAATGCGTGGCTTTCGCCCTTCATATGAGCCAGCCACACCTTGTCGATCACCAGAAGATGGTTCACCGAAATCAACAGATTGTTCATCAGCGATGGCCGTTGTTTGGAGACCTCAGGCTTCGGTAATTCCCGAATTTGCTCGAAATATTGCTCGTTGGCCCAAACATTGTAGTCCAACAGCGACAACAGATAGTCCTTGTCCCGCATGATCCTGGCTCCTTTCCCTGCCTCGGCGCGCCCTGAGGGTTTTTCGAAAATTGGACGCCGGTGGGATGTCTGCTAGTATGACCCGGCTGGGGAGGAATAAGCGATGGAAAATTTGGATCGGGCCGACTCGCTCGCCGCGTTGCGCGACGCGGGCAATCTGGACGCTTTGTATCAGGCCATGGCGCCCCTCAACATGACGCCGGGCTGGATCAAGCGCGACAAGCCGATTTTGGCTGCGGCGCCCGATACATTATTCAAGCCCATGCATTGGGCTTACGATGATTGCAAGGCGGCGCTGGATGCGGCCAGCCGGCTTATCAATACCGATTTGGCGGAACGGCGCAACATGGTGCTGTGCAATCCGGCCGAGGGCAACGACTACGCCACCACCAAAACCCAGGTCAACGCCTACCAGACCATCCTGCCGGGCGAAGTAGCCCGCTCACACCGCCACACGCCGCACGCGCTGCGCGTCATTATCGAGGCCGAAGGCTCGTTCTCGGTGGTCAACGGCGACAAGCACCCGATGGAGACCGGCGACATTGTGCTGACGCCGGGCTGGTGCTGGCACGGCCATGGCCACGATGGCGATGCGCCCGCCTATTGGCTGGACGGGCTCGATGTGCCGCTGACGGCGCTGCTGGAGCCGATGTTTTTCGAGCCCCACCCGGACGGTTTTGCCAAGGTCGACCGGGTGACGCAGGATTCGCCCTACCGCTTTACCTGGGAGACCATTCAAGCCCGGCTTGAAGGCGCGAGCCCGGACGAGGAAGGCTATTTCGGGCGCCGGATTCAGCTTGAGGCCGATGAAATGCCGACCATCGCCATCACTGTGGAGCGTTTGGACGCGGGCCAGACCACGCGCCGCTACCGCCATTCCGCCAACACCGTGTTTTCGCCGATGATGGGCGCCGGCGTTAGCCGCATCGGCGATGCGGAATTCTCCTGGACCCGGGGCGATTGCGTGGCCGCGCCGATCTGGCATTGGATCGAACACCGGGCCGAGGAAGACACCGTGCTGTTTTCCATGAGCGATGAAAATCTCATGCGCTTTGCCAATTATTACCGCTTCGAAGGGGCGGCGTAGACCGGCCCCTAGCGGCGCGCTTTAGTCGCCGGTCAGCTCGATCACCGAGCCGGCCTTGGTCCGCCCTTGCGCGTTATAGTGGCCAATGCATTCGATCACCGGGGAATCCGAATAGCTGTAGAGGATCGCATCTTGTGAACCAGTGTTTTTGTGCGATCGCCACAGATGGCTGGGGGTGACGAAGAAATCGCTCTGCGACCATTCCATTTCCTTGCCGTCCGAGATGGTGATGCCTTCGCCTTCGAGCACGCTGTAGACCGTGTTGGCGGTGTGCCGGTATTCCAAGGTTTGCTCGCCGGGGCGCAGCAGCTGCGCCTGATAGCGGATCGATGGGAATATCGGCCGGCCGTTCCTGGGATTGACGAACTCCATGATGATGCCTTCGTGCGGATCGCCATCCATATGGCTGAGATCCTTGAGCGTCGTGCGCACATCGGCGCCGGCGTAATAGAACATTTCCGACACCTTCTGACCCTGGCCCCGGCCCGGCCCGGCGAAGCGCGGCAGCATGCCGCCATGGCCTAAGAACTTGGTGGAAAAGCCCTGGTCGGGGGCATCGTTGAGCTTGGCGTTCTCGTGGTCGCCGCGCACCCAGATTAACCCTAAAAAATCCATCAGCGGCCAGTCCAGCGTATCGGCCCAGATCACCGGCGTATCATCATCGTTGCCGTGGGCGTGCCAGGTACCGTTCGGGGTGAGGATCAAATCGCCCCGGAAGGCGGAGAAACGCTCACCCTCCACATAGGTGTAGCCGGCGCCCTCCGAGAGGATGGTGCGGCTGGCGTTGGGGCTGTGCATGTGGGGCAGCGCGTTGTCGCCTTTGCCATAGATGGAAATGGCGATGCGCATAGTATTGGTGACCTTGTAGCCGGTGGAAAAGGCCGGGTTGGTCAGCAGCACCGATTGCCGCTCGGTCAATTCCAGCGGGCAAAGATCGGCCAGCTTGTAAAGATAATCGGAGAAATAGTCCCACTTCCAGATATGCGGAACCGCCTTGGCATTTTCCAGCGGCAGACCGTGTTCGGGAATCGCCGGCGGCTCGGCATCGTAGGTGTGCCAGGGCTTCTGGCTGGCCGAATTCCACTTGGTCCTGATCCAGATGTTGTTGTCCCTGGCCTCGTGGTTCATGGCTTCCAGCTGTTCCAGAACGTCTTTTAACTCTTCCGCCCGCTCCGGGCTGATGCTATCGGGTGACATGGTTCCGAACCCCTTCAAAATTCGCGAATATTAAAGCATAACTCTGCTGGTATCCGCCAGCTTTACGGTAATTCGTTGATCACGGTGCCGTCCAGCCAGGAGCGCACATTACCCACCGCAGCCTCGAAAAAATTGGCGTAGTTTTCCCTTGTGACGTACCCCTGATGCGGCGTCAGCACCACATTGTCCATCGCCAACAGCGGATGGTCGGCGCGCAACGGCTCCACCTCGAACACATCCAGCCCGGCGCCGGCGATGACGCCGCGTTTGAGCGCTTCGATCAGCGCCGCCTCATCGATGACCGGGCCGCGCGCGGTGTTTATCAGGTAGGCGGACGGCTTCATCATGGCTAGCTCCACGGCGCCCACCAGCCCCTTGTTGCGGGTGCCGAGATGCACATGGATGGAGATGAAATCGGCGCCGGCGTAAAACGCTTCTTTGGCGGCGTAATTGACGCCGGCCTCGTCACAGCGCTCCTCGGTCAAATTGGTGCTCCAGGCGATGACGGTCATGCCGAACGCCTTGCCCACATCGGCGACCTGGGCGCCCAACTTGCCCAGCCCGATGATGCCGAGGGTCTTGCCCCGGAGCCCGAGGCTGACGCCGGTGCCAAATTCGCCGGCGCGCGTCGCCGCGTCTTCGACGGTTACCCGCTTGGCCAGGGCCAGGATCAGCGCCCAGGCATGTTCGGCGGCGGGATAGCCGAGGGTCGGCGTGCCGGTGACGGCGATGCCGTTGTCCCGGGCCGCTTCAGTATCCAATGACCAGTTGCGCATGCCGCTGGTGAAAAGATGCTCCAGCTTCGGCAGTTTCTCGATCAGCGAGCGCGGAAAGGGCGTCCGTTCGCGCATCATGCAGACGATCTCGAAATCGGCAAGCCGCGCGGCAACCGCGTCTTCGCCGTCCAGATGATCGTGAAAAACGCTGATCTCGACGTCGCCGTCCAGGGCCGACCAATCGGCCAGACCCAGCGCAACCTGTTCGTAATCATCAATGATGGCGAGTTTTTTCATCCGATTGCCTATTCCTTGACGTCCACGAACAGATCGTTCACGTCCAGGCTTTCGGCGATAAATCCTTGATCGACCATGTGGGCGACCAATGCCTCCAATGTGGTGCGGTTGGCCTCGATGCCGTAGGGCCAGGGGTCGCCGCCGAACAGTTGGTCCACCTCGGCGAGATCGCCATAGAGGAACGGCAGCATGATCTTCTGGGCGCCGGAAAAGCCCATCTTGGCGAGGGCGATGTCCTTGGACTTGCAAAAGGCATCGTACAAAGGCTGCGCCATCCAGGGATTGGCCTCGTAATCTTCGCGCCGGATGGCCACCAGATGCATGATCGGATGGATGCCGGTGCGGGCGTAGTAGTCTTTTTCTTCTTGCCGGAAATCGGGAAACAGCCAGTCCACATCGTCGGAGGTAACCACCGAGTCGGGCATGCGCGAGCCCAAGACCGCATCCAATTCGCCATCGGCCAGAAGATCGCTTAAAGATTTGCCGGTTTCGTTCAATTCGATATCGACGGGTTTTAGCAGCGGCGGCACCTTGGCGTTGCCGTGGCTGCCGGGCTTTTCGATGGCCCCTTGCAGCCAATGGACGCCGCTTAAATCGACGCCGTAATCAGCTTCCAGCATGCCCCGGATCCAGACCGCGGCGGTTTGCGTATAGAGCGGCGTGCCGATGCGTTTGCCGGCCAGATCTTTGGGGCTGTTGATGCCGGCGTTTTTGTTGATGCAGATGAAGCCGTGGCGGAATGCCTTCGATGGAAATACCGGCAAGGCCACAAACGGGCAATCCCCTTGCCCGGTCATGGAGATGAATTCGGACGATGACAATTCGGCCATCATGAATTCGCGCTTTTGCACCATGCGGTCGAATATTTCCCGGGGCGCCTGGATGGCGTCGAATTGCAGTTCGATCCCCTCGGGCGCAATCTCGCCCCGCATCAGGGCTTCCATGCGGTCATAATCGCCGCAGGCAAAAGACATTTTCAGATCGGTCATGGGTTTGGGTCCGCCATCAAATATGAAATTGAGAAAACTTGATTAAGGGTTGGCTCGGGTTGGGTCAATGCATTGCTGCTCTCGGCGGCAAGCCTCGTCGTATAATAATATTATTGCGAGTAATTCTAAAATATTATCGCGCGACATCATTTCTGACCCCCCTTACGGTTATGACGCTTTCTTACGGTTCCTGACGGTTTGTTACGGTTTTTTGGACAGTTCCTTGCCGGAAGAGGCGTCTGTCATCGCACCGCGCGAAATCATCTGGACCCATTCCCGCTTCAATTCTAGATATTTAACGTCGAATTTATAGGATTTAATTACAAAATTAGACGAAAAATCCTGTTTCAATATTATAATATAGGCTGTTATATCGATTTTTCAAGAGGATAAACCCTTGTATCGTCCGATAATTGCGTGTTTTTTAGGTTAAAAAAACAGGGTCAAAGCCAAAAATAGAAATTATGCGTATGTTGGATTACAAATTGGAATTAAATAATTTTAAACTTGACTTTTATGGGGTATTTAAGTTATAATATTTCCATTAATAATTTCAACCACGGCAGGATTATTCAATGATCACCTATTTCGATATCCACAGTCCCATTGCCCGGCCGCTTCCCCAAACCCGGCGCCGGCCGCCAAACCAGCCCCGCCGCCCGACCAGCCGCCGGGACAAAAAGAACGGCGCCGTTGACATGCGGCGCTTGGACGGCGTGCTCCAGGATTTGGGCTTCGCCCCGAAACCCCATCCGACCATATTTTCCGAGAACGAGCCCGACGCCCTGTTCGATGGATTGGAAAAGTTTCAAAAAGCGAGCGGGCTCACCGTCGATGGCGCGGTCAAGAACAAGGACAGCGAAACCGGACGCGCCCTCAACAAGGCGATGGAGGAATATTATAATCCCAGCGCACGAAGGAAGGCGGGTGCACAACGGCCCGAAGTTATTCTCACGGGTACCGATCCTGGCAGGCCGACACCGCCGCCCGAACCGGAGCCTGACGAAGAACTGGAGAAAGAAATCGCGGAAAAAAGAGCTGAATGTGCGGCTTTGCAGGCAGACGCTGATGAAGCCGAACGCAATATGGACCTTAATTCAGGAACGGCAGAAGGTAAGCGATGGAAACGAATCTGGACCGATCTAATAAAGCGAGTACCGGTATGCCGGGGTGAACTCGGCGCTTTATTGGAGCAGCGGCCCGGCTATATGCCGGAAAAAAGACCGCCACCGAAATTTCCCAAGCCTACTGTACCAAATAAAAAACCAGGGACGGAAAAAAAACCGGGACCGGAGAAAAAGCCGGGAATTCCAATCTAATTTCGGATCACTGTTCGCGATTTGAGGGGAACGGAAATTTATTTCCATCAAAATCTTTCAAATCGTCCAGTAACCGCCGACTTTGTTGCCGGGACAAAAGGCTCATGTCCTGTAATGTTTGGGCCGAAAGTTTCATTGCTTCTTTGCGGGCGCGGTCATCTCCGAAATGGGCGGCGGTCAGGTACCAGGCCAACGCAGTGACGCCGGATTCATGATTGCCCATCCAGCCGTACGATGTGTAATCGCCGAGATCGGCCAGTAACCGAAGATGGCCTTTGCCGAGTGCTTTGCGGAACCATTTCTCGGCCTCGACGGGATCGCGGGCTACGTCCCAGCCGAACAAATACATGCGGCCAAGCCGGATGGCGCTGTAACCGTCATCCGATTGAAGCATGCGCTGAAATTCCGCATGGACAGGAAGCGGATGCTGCTTCACGTCTTTGTAAAGGAACCCCAAAAACTCAACGCCATTCTTTACACCCAATGCGGCGGCGCGCTCGTACCACCGGGAAGCGGCGGCAAAATCCTTTAGCTTCTCCTGGTAGACATGGCCAATTCCAATTGCATGCTCTGGGTCGCGCTTAAAAGCCGCTTCGAATAATCGCTTGGCAAGGTCCAAATTTTGGGCGACCCCCCTGCCTTCGGCATAATCCCAGCCGAAGACAAAAAGCTGAATATCATTGAGCGCGCCCAATTTCTCTTGGGTGAAAGGCGGTGCGATTGGATTAGCCGCCCGAACAGCGATGGACGCGCCTGAAACCAGAAGCAATGCTATAACGAACGCCCCGATGGATCGCATGGCCATGCCCGTATTATTGACGATGAATTATTGAATTTATAGCAAAGGCTGTGGCAATTCACTATGACCGCGATCACAGCCCAGGGCGCGGTGGCAAAAACGGCGCCGTTGATATGCGGCGCTTGGACGGCGCACTCCAAAACGCTATTTCAGGACCGTATACCGAATTCAAAGAAAAAACCGGGAATTCCGGTCTAGAGCGGTGACTTGCGGTTTCACGGAAAGGGATAAATTTTCACATCGAACGTTTTCAATTCCGCAATCAGCTTCATCGATAAAGCCTCGGCGGCACGGGTTTCCGATGCCGGCATATGGAACGAAATCGCCAATGCCGCCCCTGGGGCCCGGACGATGCCGAACTTGGCGGCAGCATGGTACCACGCAAGCGCCCTTACTTTTAATCGGTTAGGTCCCAGCCAGCCGTCCCGTGTGTAATCGCCGAGATCAGCCAGCAGTCGGATGTGACCTTTGCGAAGCGCTTTTCGAAAACGGCGCGATTGATCTTCAGGGTTTGGACGGCGTGCTTCAGGATTTGGGCTTTGCTCCAAAACCCCATCCGACGATCTTTTCCGAGAACGGACCCGACGCCCTGTTCGATGGATTGGAAAAGTTTCAAAAAGCCAACGGGCTCACCGTCGATGGCGCGGGCAAGAGCAAAGACAGCGAAACCGGGCGCGCCCTCAATAAGGCAATGGAGGAGTTTTATAATCCCAGCGAGGGCAGGCGGGACGGTGGGACGCAAGATGGGCCGGAAAGTGAACAACGGCCCGAAGTTATTCTCACGGGTACCAATCCTGGCAGACCGGAACCAAAACCTAAACCCGAAACGGGCAGTGGAACCGCCCAGGAATTAATTCGCCAATGGTGGGCCGTCTTCGACAAAATAGGCAAAATGATTGAGAAATTCGTTGCACCATTTACGGATCAAGAATATCGAGAATATACCGACCTAAGCCGCAAACTCGAAAAGCAAAGAAGGGACATTGAAAGGGCACTAGGGGCACTTGGTGTAAAACATCCGTAAGTACGCCTCTCATCGGTTTCTTCGTTGCTCACCGGTTTGATCAAATTTCGTTCGCCGACGCTCGATTTCAGCCTGTATGGATTTTCGCTTTTTAACAAAATCTTCGACTGCGGGAGCGGCGATATCTATTATTTTCGCTGCCTTCCGCTTCGCCTCCTGGATGTCACGCGCCTTCATCCGAAATTTAGGGCATCGACTTGCGGGCTGATACGGTTCTCGTTGAAATGCATACTGGCAATGAGCCAAGCCAAAGCTTCGGTATCAAATTCCGAATCGATGCCATTAGCTTTGAGATAAGTTTCACCGATTTCCTGCATGGACCATCGGTTGCCGCGCCGGGCAGCCTCCAGGAACCATTGTTTGGCGCTCTCATGACTAGGATTCGTGCCCAGACCCTTTAGAAAAATTTTGCCCAGGAGTATTGGAGCCCGCCACCCGGTAGATTTAAGATAGTAGTGGCGCGCCATCGCATAATTCCGGGATACGAGCCGCCCGGAAAAGTCCAAATTACCCAACGATGCGTAGGCCAATTTGTCGCCTTGCGCGATTGCCGCCTTATACCAATAGATCGCCCGGTCTGCATCCTTGGCTTCGTATGTATAAAACCGGCCAATCTCGCTGGCCAGCCAAGCCATGCGTTGGTGCGCCGATTCGAACATCCGGGTGGCCAAACCTAAAATCATGGGCACATCCTTGCCGAGCGCGTGGGATTTGCCTATGTCGAACAGCTTGAG
>CAUZTZ010000156.1:0-9600 GCA_963582805.1 Alphaproteobacteria bacterium | reverse complement strand
CCGCCGGGTTTTAACCAGCAGACCTAAAAGGGAAGTTGTGTCCCGGAAATCAGGACCCTACTTTTGCAACAGGTCTAGTAAAAATCAGGCCTTTACTCAAATTTACTTATTGTTTACTTTTTGCGTTGAATTATCCACCGGCTCGTAACCAGAGCGACTAGTTTTTTGGGGATTTCATCATAAGGAGGACGCAATGAATTTTTTAGATTCGCTTACCAAATGGATCAACCAGCTTACCAAGATCGTGGTCGTGTTGATCCCCTTGGCGATTACCATTCAAGTTTTGTTCGGCGCCAATGTCGCCTTTTTCGGCAGCGTCGTTAAAAACCTGATCGAATTGTTGAATGCCTTCGGCGCCCAGGGCCTGATCGGCTTGATCGCCCTCGGCATCGTTATCTGGCTGTTCAGCAAGGCTGATCGAAGCTAAGGCAGCCGCTTAGAAAAAATTCGAATAAAATACAGTCACCAACTTAAAGCCCGCCGGTTCTGCCGGCGGCCTTTTTTTGGGGGGGCGCCCGGACTTACAGACCTTTGGTAACCCGCGCCGCCAAGGCCGCCGGCACCCACTTTGCCCAGACTTTTTTGAAATTTTTCAGGAAATATTCCGCCGTTTCCTCTGCATCGGCGCGGTTTTCATCCTGCCATGCGAGAATTTTTTGCAACGTCGCGTTGGACCAGGAGACTTTGGCCACGAAGGCGAAGGCGCCCGGCGCCCGGGCGGCGAATTTATTGGTGGTAACGGTTACCACTTCGGATGACGGAAATCCGTTCGGCGCCGGGGCGGCGCAATCGGGCTTGACCATGCAGGGCCAGTTCTTCGGCTCGTGCGTCATGCCGCTCAATTTGACCATGGCATATTTGCCGAGCAAGGCGGTCGGCGCCCAGTAATAGGTGAAGATCGGCTCGCCCCGATTGACCGCTTTGGCGATGGCGCCGGCCAGCCCCTCGCCGGAGCCGGGATCGAACATGGCGAAGCCGGCCTCTTTCATCTTAAAGCCGCGAAACAGATTGTCGTTCGATATCTGGCAGCCCCAGCCTGACGGGCAACCGTAAAAGCGCCCCTTGCCGGGCTCTTCCGGGTCCGGGAACAAGTCGGGGCGTTTCAGCACCGCCGCCAGAGAAGTCAGCTCGGGATGCTTGGCGATGAAGGCCTTGGGCAACCACCAGCCTTCCTCGCCGCCGTCGGAAAGGATGTTACCGGCCATTTTCAGACGTCCCTCGCGGACGCCCCGGTCGATCACCGCGCGCGTCGAGTTCAGCCACATTTCCGGCGCGATATCGGGCTCGCCCCGCTCCACCATGGAGGTGCTGGTCGGCACCGTGTCGCCGGGCATCAATTCCACCTCGCAGCCATACCCCTTTTGCAATATGATTTTTTCCATATGGGCGGCGACGGCGGCCGATGCCCAGGTCATTTCGGCGATGGAAATCTTGCCGCAGGCGGCGTGCCCGGCGCCTGGCGCGCCAACGGCCGCAGCGGCCGCAAATACCCAAATTAACGGTAACAACAATATCCGCATTGGCTTGTCTCCGGGAAGCGGCCCTGGGCGGGTGTTTTCAAAGGTGGCGTTACGCGCTTTGCTCGGGCTTCGGCGTTAGGCCGGTGTCCATCAATTTATCGGCCAATTCGACAAAGGCGCCGAATTCAAATGGCTTTTCCAAAAGCGCATCGACGGCAAGTTCGGTCGCCGCCGCGATATAATCCTTCGCCGCCAGCCCGGCGAAATCCGGCGACATGGCGATGATACGCACATTTTCTTTACGCTCGCGAAGGCCTTTGAGGGTGATATCCAGCGGCGAGACCTGCCCCGGAAATTCTTCATGGAAAATGTCTTCGGGGTGGATATCGGGCTCATCGAATTCGGTGTCGGTCAGAATGATGTTGTAGCCGATATCCCGGTAGCTCAAGAACACGTCGCGCAAATCCGACTGCACCGCGAAATTACCGCCATCCCAAATGGCTTCGTTCAATTGCTCGACAAATTTTTCATTCTGAATAATCACCATGACCGTGAGCGGGCGCTTTTTGTCTTCGCGGGTGGCGGTCTGATAGGCCTGCTGGATGGCTTGGCGGCGCTTGGCGGCGAGCGAGCGCTGGCGGCCCTGTTCGAAGGCGATGCGGCTGTCTTTCGGGCGGCGCTTTTCCATGCGGATGGCAAGCCGCTCGCGGCGCAATTTTTCTTCCACCGTTTCCACCCGGCCAAGCCACATGTGAAAGGCCACATAGACGAAGATCGGCGGCGCGAAAGTAATCAGATATTTCTTGCTCCAATAATTGAAAGAATCGCGCCCCTCCGCCAACAGGATCGACGATTTGCAGTCATAGCGTTCTTTGAAGGAGCCCCGGCAGCTGGCCAGCCTTTGCTGCAACAGTTCTTCGTGTTGGCTGTTCGCATAGGAGAACGTCGCGCCGCCGAAAAACTGATCGAAGCCGATCACCAGAATATAAATCACCCCGGCAATGCCGGCGCCCCATTTCACGGATTTTTTTGCTCTATCACGCATGATTTTTTTGTTTCTTCGCCAAGTTGCCACGCCGCGAGAGGCGAATGTACCAGCCTTTTGCGGCAAATTCAAAAGGACAGCTGAAATTATTATCGGCGCGCCGAAGCCGAATTCAAACATTACCAATTTGTAATTTGCGGGCAACCTCGCGTTAAGCTGGCTTGGCTTACGCTGTCTCCATAATTGACGGGCTCCCCCCATGCCCAATGATCAATCACAGGAGAATTACGGTGAACAAATTCAAACAAAATCTCGCGGTCAGTATCGGAATTTTGGTGGTTGCCGGTGCGGCGGCCGGGTTTTTCGGCTTCCAGGGTCCGGGCGCGAACGCTGCCGCCACCGAGCCAGCCGCCAAGGCGGTGCGCCAATTGCCGCTGCCGGCCATGCCGGTGCGCATTGCCGACATTGTCGCGCGGGTCAGCCCCGCCGTGGTCACCGTCAATGTCGCCAAAAATGGGGAAGCCACCCTTGAGCGACCCCAGGCGCCGGGTTTCGAAGAATTCTTTGAGCGCTTTTTTGATGACCAGAGCCGCAAACGGTTCCAAGGCGAACGCCGCCACCGGTTCCAAGGCGAGGGCCACCGCCGGCCCGGCGCGCGCCCGCATGGGCCCCGCAGCGTCGGGCTCGGCTCCGGATTTATCATCGACAAGGCCGGCTATATCGTCACCAACAACCACGTCATCGAAGGCGCCGACGATATCTCGGTGACCTTGAAGGGCGGGCGCAAGCTGGATGCGCGCCTGGTGGGCGCCGATGCTAAAACCGATCTGGCATTGTTGAAGGTCACCTCGGACACCGATCTGCCATCGTTAAATTGGGGCCGCTCCGAGAATATGCGGGTCGGCGACTGGGTTATCACCCTCGGCAATCCGTTCGGCGTCGGGCTGACGGCGACCACCGGCATTGTCTCGGCGCGCCACCGCAATATCGGCTCCGGCCCGTTTGATGATTTCCTGCAGATCGACGCGGCCATCAACCGGGGCAATTCCGGCGGCCCGGCGTTTGATACCGAAGGCAACGTGATCGGCGTCAACACCGCTATCTTCTCGCCGTCCGGCGGCAATGTGGGCATCGGATTTGCCATCCCGTCCTCGATGGCCAAATCGATCATTGATGATTTGCGCACCGGCGGCCGAGTAGCGCGCGGCTGGCTGGGCGTTCAGGTACAGACCGTAACGCCGGCGATCGCCGAAAGCCTGCAATTGGATAAACCCAAGGGCGCCCTGGTGGCCGATGTATCGGAAGCCAGCCCGGCTTTGAGCGGCGGCATCCGGCGCGGTGACGTCATCCTCGGCGTCGACGGCAAGCCGGTGACGGCGATGCGTGATCTGCCGCGCCTGATTGCCGCCATCAAGGCCGGCGACGTCGCCCAAATCGAAATATTGCGCGCCGGCAAAGCGATCACCATGGCGGTGCGCATCGGCGCGGCTCGATCCGCGGATGTGGCCTTAACGGCGGCGCCCGAAGACGAAAATGTCGCCGGCATGAAATTGGCGGACTTGGACGATGCGGGCCGCCGCCGGCTCAATCTGAACAAGGCCGAAGGCGGCGTCCTGATCGCCGATGTGGCGCAATCAAGCCCGGCGGCGCGCCTCGGTCTGGCGCCCGGTGATGCTATCTTGGCCGTTGCCGGAACCAAAGTCTCCTCCGCCCGCGACGTGCGCCGCCTGTTGGGCGCCGCCCGTGACGCCGAGCGCCGGTCCGTCCTTTTGCTGGTGGCGGGCCGGCGTGGGGCGCGCTTCGTTGCGCTTCCCATGAAGCGGGCATAAAGCTGAGACGCCTGTAATTTCAGTGCCAGAGACGCGCCCCGGTGCCGCAATGCGGGCCGGGGCGCTCTTGCGCCGGAACCGCTCTATATTTTGCGCTAAACCCAAATGCCGGATAAATTCAACCCATGAGAATTTTGATCATCGAAGACGATGCCGCCGCCGCCGGTTTCATGGCCAAGGGCTTGGGCGAAAGCGGCCACCTGACCGACCATGCCGCCGACGGCGAAGACGGCTTCGAAATGGCCCGCCACGGCGATTATGACGTCTGCGTGGTGGACCGCATGCTGCCCAAGCTGGACGGGCTGACTTTGGTGCAGCGGCTTCGCGGCGAGGGCATCGAAACGCCAATCCTGTTTCTGAGCGCCCTCGGTGAGGTCGACGACCGGATCAATGGCTTGAACGCCGGCGGCGATGATTATCTGGTCAAACCTTACGCCTTCGCTGAGCTGCTGGCGCGCATCGAGGCGCTGGTCCGGCGCCGGGATCCCGGAATCGTCGAAACCCATCTGAAAGTGGGTGATCTGGAAATGGACTTGCTGGCGCGCACCGTACACCGGGATGGCGCCGAAGTTGCCATGCAGCCGAGGGAATTTCGCCTGCTCGAATATCTGATGCGCAACCAGGGTCATACGGTCACCCGGACCATGCTGTTGGAGCAAGTGTGGGATTATCACTTCGATCCGCAAACCAACGTCATTGATGTTCATATCAGCCGTCTGCGCGGCAAAATCGACAAGGGTTTCGCCGTACCGCTGTTACATACGGTGCGCGGCGCCGGGTACTGCCTCCGTGCCTAATCTCTCCATCATCCGGACGACCACCTTTCGTCTGGTGCTGATCTATCTGGCGCTGTTTGCGTTGTCGGCGTTCCTTCTTCTGGGTTTTCTCTATTGGTCCACCGCCGGCATTTCCACCGGCCAGACCGACGATACCATCAATGCGGAGATCACCGGCCTTGCCGAGCAGTACCGGGCAAACGGCCTTGGCGGGCTGGTGCAGATCGTCGCCGAGCGGTCGCGCAACCAGCGCCAAAGCCTTTATCTGTTGACCCGGCCCGGCGGCGGCAATGTTGCCGGCAACCTGACCCGCTGGCCGAAAGCGGCCACCGGCACCGGTGGATTGCTGGAATTCACGTACCAGAGGCCGGTGGGCGGCGTCATGACCAGCCGCCGGGCGCGGGCCCGGCATTTGCCGTTGGGGCGCGGCTTCCAGCTATTGGTTGGGCGCGATATCCAGGAGCGCCTGAAATTGGAAAAGGTGATGCGCACTTCGCTCGCCTGGGCGGTGGCGCTGACCCTTGGGCTCGGCCTTTTGGGCGGCGTCCTCTTAAGCCGCAACCTTCTTCGCCGGGTCGAGGTCATCAACCGCACCAGCCGCGAGATTATGGACGGTGCGTTGGATGCGCGATTGCCGGTATCGGACAGTGGCGACGAGCTCGACCGCCTGGCCAAGAACCTGAACGAAATGCTTGATCAGATCGAACGGCTGGTGACCAGTATGCGCCAGGTAACCGACAACATCGCCCACGATCTCAGAAGCCCGCTCAACCGGCTGCGCGCGCGGCTCGAGGTGACGCTGATGGGCAACCGCAGCCAAGCCGAATACCGCGCCGCCATGGAAGAGACCATCACCGAATCCGAAAACTTGTTGGCGACGTTCAATGCTTTGTTGAACATCGCCCAGGCGGAGGCTGGATTGGCCGAAGGCAGCCTCGCTGATTTCGATTTGAGCGCCCTGGTGGCCGACATGGCCGAATTGTACGGCCCGGCCGCAGAGGACAAAAGCCAGACCCTGACCGGCGATGTCGAGGCCGGCATCCAGATATGCGGCGATCGCCATCTGGCCGGCCAGGCGCTGGCCAACCTGATGGACAACGCGGTGAAATATACCCCCGACGGCGGCTCCATCGCGCTGGTCTTGCGCCGCGCCGGCGCCCAAGCCGAACTGATCATTGCCGACAGCGGCCCGGGCATCGCCGAGGCCGACCGGGAATTGGTGCTCGACCGTTTCCAGCGCTTGGAGGCCAGCCGCAACAGCCCCGGCACCGGATTGGGCCTAAGTCTGGTGCGCGCCGTCGCCAAGCTGCATTGCGCCGAGCTGGTTTTGGAGGATAATCTGCCGGGTCTTCGGGTACTGCTCCGATTTGCGGATGCGGGCTTGGCGCCAACAAAGGAACAAACCGTTGGGTGAATTGCAATTCGGGCGGGATTTCCGTTGCGACTATGGCGCCATCGAACAGGTGGCGCCCGGCATCCGCCGGATCACCGCCCGCAATCCATCGAAGTTTACCTTTAAGGGCACCGGCACCTATATCCTCGGCACCGGCAAGGTGGCGGTCATCGACGCCGGCCCCGATTTGCCCCCACATGTGGAGGCGCTGCTCGGCGCACTGGACGGCGAAGAGATTACCCATCAATTGATCACCCACACCCATACCGACCATTCGCCCGCCGCCGCTGCCGTCAAAGATCGCACTGGTGCTGCGACCTATGGGTTCGGCCCGCACGGCGCCGGCCGCTTCGACGACGGCGTCCCGGTGGAGGCCGGCGGCGACATGGACTTCGTTCCCGATCACACCGTCGCCCATGGCGATATTATCGAGGCCGCCGGCTTCCAAATCGAATGCGTGCACACGCCGGGCCACACCTCCAACCATATCTGTTATGCGCTGGTGGGCGACGGCGCGCTATTCACCGGCGATCACGTCATGGGCTGGTCGACCACGGTGGTCTCGCCGCCCGACGGCGACATGGCGGCTTATATTGCCAGCCTGGAATTGTTGGCGGGGCGGGGCGACAAAATTTATTACCCGACCCATGCGGGGCCGATCACCGAACCCATTCCCTACGTGTCGGCATTGATCGAACATCGCCGGGAGCGCGAGCATCAGATCATGGATTGCCTCGGGCGCGGCGTTGGCCGTATTAACCATATGGTCGCTGAAATGTATCCGGGGCTGGATCCGGGATTGGTTTCGGCGGCGGGGCGCTCGGTGTTTGCGCACGTTATCGCCATGGCCGAGCGCGGCGATATTATCGCCGATGGCGCCATCGAGGCCGATGCGGAATACCGCAAAGCCGGTTGATCAGCCGTTGCTCAGGGACGTGAACAAGCCGAGGGCCGCTTCGGGATCGAAGATGGCTTCACCGAGCAGGAAGGCGACTTCGATCAGCACCACATAGGCAATCACCTTGACCGCCAGACGGCCGCCATAGGGCAGAGTGCGCAGGCGCTTGCCGCGCGGGCCGCGCACCCAGAATATTTCGAAATACCAGAATGCCGCGCCGATCAGGATGCCGCGCACCGCGAAGGCGAAAATATCGAACGCCGAGGTGTCCAAATCGCGCATCCCGTTCAGGTAAAATCCCACCGCGATGCCGAACAGACCGGCGGCCAGGGTCAGCCGGATATACAGGGTCACGCGTTTCTTTGGGGTGGTCGGCTGGTCCATGTCCGCGCCGCCTTCGAGGCCAATTCGTTCGATCTTCGCTGTAGCACAGTTTGCCGGGAAATCCCATGGCGGGCATCGCCTCTTGCGGCTCACCAAATTGTTACAAGGTGTGGTTTGAATTTGGAATCACTTTGATCCAAATGAAGCCTATGGAACTTGTTAAAAATTTTGTCTCATGGCGCACCCTGATTTGGGGCGTCGTGATTCTGTTCTTCGCATGGTGGTTTATGCCCGGCTTGTTCCCGGCCAGTACATTGTTGTGGAAGGCCTCCTGGCCGAAAACCGATTTCACCAAGAAATCCATCGATCTGGGCGAGATTATGTCCGGCGGGCCGCGCAAAGACGGCATTCCCGCCATCGACCATCCCGCGTTTGATCCGGTCGCCGAGGTCGAGATCGCCGCTACGGTCCCGGTAATCAGCCTCAACTTCATGGGCGAGGCGCGCGCCTACCCGTTGGGCGTTCTGATGAGCCACGAGATCGTCAACGACCGCATTGGCGGCGTGCCGGTCGCGGTTACCTATTGTCCGCTTTGCAATGCCTCGATCGTGTTCGACGCCCGCGTCGGTGGCCAGGACCTGGATTTCGGCACCACCGGCAAGCTGCGCAATTCCGATCTGGTGATGTATGACCGCCAAACCGAAAGCTGGTGGCAGCAGTTCCTGGGCGAGGCCATCGTCGGCAAAATGACCGGCACGCGGCTAAAGATGATCCCGTCGCGCATCGAAAGCTTCGCCCGCTTCAAGGCGCGCTTCCCCAAAGGCAAGGTTCTGCAGGGCGGCGGCTTCCGTGGTTATGGCTCCAACCCCTATGTGGGCTACGACACCGCGAAGAGGCCGTTCCTGTTTCGTGGGCCTTTGCCCAAAGACATGCCCGCCATGACCCGCCTGGTGGTGGTCGGCGATCAGGCCTGGACCGTCGATCTGTTGAAGGAAAAGCGCAAAATCGTTGCCGGCGATCTGGTCCTCACCATCGAAGACGGCCAAAGCTCGGCCCTCGATACCCGCGATATCTCCCGGGGGCGGGATGTCGGCAATGTGATTGTCCAGCGGAAATCTTCAGGCGGTCTGAAAGACGCGGTGCACGACATCACCTTCGCCTTCGTCTTCAACGCCTTCAAACCCGAGGGCCGCATCCACACCTCCTGGCCGCCGGGCTCGTAAGAGGTTTTAATCCATTCGGTGCTGCTGATACTGGGTTAGCTATATTCTAGGTTCAATATTTCTAACTGGATTTCGGGCATGATTTTCAAGCGGTGTTGCCGCTAATACATTTAAAATACTGGATTTCAGCGTTGCCCATTCGAAAGGCGATTGAACAAGCTCTTCGCCGGTCTCGAATATGGGCCCGCTATCGACTTGGGTTAAATGGCCGGGCCAAACAATCACATAGGGACCGACGTGCATTTCATTTTTTTGGCGTGCAAACTTGAGCGTAAAATGCGCCTGCATATCTTCGGAATACAGCCAGAAAATTGTTAAATCAGGAAAATCCGGACAAAGTTGGCGGACATAATTATTGCCGCTGTTGATCGCTTCTACCTGGTGTCCTTCTGCTTCCAATACATTTTTTGTTGCCACCAGTTCGGCTTCATCTTTACCGACGAGCGCAATTTTCAGGCTGGCGTAATCGTCTAACAATGATGGCTGACCTTGGGGATATGGCTCGGAGCTATCGCGCGTTAAGGCCTTATATAATTTCACTTGATCCCGTTTGTTTTTGCTCTTTATCCGCCCGACCTGACGGGTTGCGGCGTGAATTTTTGCAATCAAGATATCAGTGTCGACAGGTTTCGTCAGATAATCGTCCGCACCCAATGAAAGGCCAGCAACAATATCGGACTGATTTTTATTGGCGGACAAAAATATAATTGGG
>CAUZTZ010000155.1:0-9665 GCA_963582805.1 Alphaproteobacteria bacterium | reverse complement strand
CATCGGCGCCGACAGCATCTGGGACCGGGCCCGGTTCCTGGTCTTGCCGGTGGCCACCGTCACGGTTGTCAGCATTGGCGATTATATCCGCTATATGCGCTCCGAGATGATCCAGACCATGCGCCACGATTTTATCCGCACGGCGCGCGCCAAGGGCGCCGGACTTACGCGCGTGGTCTATGTGCATGCGTTGCGCAATGCCCTGATTCCGGTGGTGACGGTGGTGGCGCTGGATATCGGGTTTCTGTTTTCCGGCGCGCTGGCGGTCGAGATTATCTTCGCCTATCCGGGCATGGGGAAACTGATATTCGACGCCATCATGGGCAATGACTTCAACCTCGCCATGGTGGCGCTTTTGTTTGCGACCATTTTAACCTTGCTCGGCAACCTGGTGGCGGATCTCGTCTATAGCTGGCTCGATCCCAGGATCAGCTACAAATGACCGATCATCCGGGCATCGCTGATCGCGGCGCCTGGTCCCTGGCCTGGCAGCGATTTCGCCATCACCGGCTGGCCATGGCAAGCGCCGCATTGTTGATCCTATTGGCGGTATTGTCGGCCGCCGCGCCTTTATTCGAGATCCTGTTTGATATCGATGCATCGCGCGTGGATTTGCTGCGCCGCTTCACCCTGCCCACCGCCGATGCCTGGCTGGGCCGCGACGAGTTGGGCCGCGACGTCTTTGTGCGCATGCTCTATGGCGGTCAGGTATCGCTTTTGGTCGGCGCGGTAACGGCGATTGCGGCGGCAGTGATCGGCACCATGGTCGGATTGGCGGCAGCCTATCGGGGCGGCTGGCTGGATGCTTTGTTGATGCGCTTCACCGACGCGGTCATTGCGCTGCCGTTTTTGCCGCTGCTGATTGTGCTGGCGGCGATTGATCTGAATAAACTTGGTATTCCGCCGGCGCTGATCAATTCGGAGCTGATCAGCCTCTACCGCATCATTTTCATCGTCGCGCTGGTTGGCTGGACAACCTCGGCGCGGCTGGTGCGCGGCGCCGCGCTCAGCATCCGCGAGCGTGACTTTGTGCTGGCGGCGCGCGCCCAGGGCGCCAGCGCGTGGCGTATCATGGGCGTTCATATCCTGCCCAATCTGGTCTCGCCCATTATCGTCGCGACGACGTTGTCGGCGGGCAAGATCATCTTGTTGGAATCGGTGCTCAGTTTCCTCGGGCTTGGTATCCAGCCGCCGGTTGCAAGCTGGGGCAATCAGCTTACCAACGCCCAGGAGCTGATTTATTCGGCGCCGCAACTGGCTTTCTTTCCCGGTATCGCCATTTTCGTCACCGTGATCGCTTTCAATTTTCTCGGCGACGGCTTGCAGGATGCGTTCGATCCCAAATCCGTATCGAACGCGGCCCCCGGAGCTTGAACGGAACACAAGCCAAGCGCGAAAGATTTGGGATTTTTCCTGATAGCACTTATATATAAGGATAATCGCCTTGCGTAGATGTACACCCGCCCACGCGAATTCGACCATATGGGCATTGGCCGGCGCGCCCGAATCGGGTAGCAAAAGAGCCAGATTGGAGAGCCGAGAGCCGCTTGCAAGCCATGCCCGACAATAAATCTGAAAAAATTATCCCGGTTGTTTTGTCCGGCGGCTCGGGCACGCGGCTTTGGCCGATATCGCGCACCCTATACCCCAAGCAGCTGCAATCGCTGGTGACTGGTCAATCGTTGCTGCAGGACACAATGGCGCGCCTTTCCGGTGATCGCTATGGCGATCCGATCATCATATGCAATGACGAGCACCGCTTTATTATTGCCGAGCAGGTGCGCGAAATCGGCGTTCATAACGCGCACATTGTGCTTGAACCGGTGGGCCGCAATACGGCGCCGGCGGCGGCGGTTTCGGCGATACTGGCCGCAAAATCCGGCGCCGATCCGGTTATTCTGGTGGCGCCGTCGGATCATGCCATCCTTGATGCGGCCGCCTTTCAAGGCGCCATCGAAACTGCCCTAACGGCGGCCCTTGGCGGCAAGCTGGTGACCTTTGGGATCACGCCGACTTCCGCCGAGACAGGCTACGGCTATATCCTTAGTCCCGGCGCGGCATCCGGCGCCGCCGGCTGCCACGATGTGGAAGCCTATGTGGAAAAACCGGATGCGCCGACCGCGGAGCAATATCTTGAAGACGGCGGCTATTTTTGGAACAGCGGCATATTTCTATTCCGCGCCGGCGCATTTCTGGCCGAGCTGGAACAATGGCAGCCGGAAATGGCCGCCCATTGCCGCCAGGCGGTGGAAGACGGCCAAGGCGATCTCGACTTTATCCGCCTCGATGCGCCGCCGTTCGAAGCCATTGAGGCCAATTCCATAGATTATGCGGTGATGGAAAAAACCAAAAATGCGCAGATGGTAGCCGTCGATATGGGTTGGAGCGATGTCGGCTCCTGGGATGCTTTGTGGGAAATCTCAAACCGCGACGGCGACGGCAATGCCGCCATCGGCGACGTGGTGCTGCTGGATGTTACCGGCTCTTATGTGCGCAGCGACCATAAACTTGTGGCCGCCATTGGCGTCAAGGACCTGATCGTCGTGGCAACCGATGACGCGGTCCTGGTCGCTGACCGGGCAGAAGCGCAAAAAGTGAAGAATCTCGTCGATGCCTTGAAGGATGATGCGCGCGGCGAATATGTATCCCATACAAAGGTTTATCGTCCCTGGGGCTGGTATCAATCGTTGGAAATCGGTGAGCGATTTCAAGTTAAGTTGATTGGTGTCTCGCCAGGCGCTAAAATCAGCCTGCAATTGCATCACAAGCGGGCCGAGCACTGGGTGGTCGTATCGGGTAAAGCCACCGTAACGCGCGGCGAGGAAATTGTAGAATTGCGGGAAAACCAATCGACATATATTCCGGTTGGCGTAAAACATAGATTGGAAAACCAAACCGATGATCCATTGACTATTGTGGAAATCCAATCGGGCAGCTATTTAGGCGAAGATGACATCGAACGATTTGACGATCAATACGGGCGCGACTGATCCGGCCAAGGAGCCGGATTCGAGCAATATTGGAATAAAGGAAAGCCAGCCATGAACTTTCAGCCGAATTCATTTGCCGCGCGCGATGTCGCCAGCGTCCTGCATCCCTACACAAACCTCAAAACCCATCAGGAAGATGGCCCGTTTGTCGTCACCCGGGGCGATGGCATTTATGTCTATGACGATGACGGCAAGCCTTATATCGAAGCGATGTCCGGACTTTGGTGTACGGCGCTGGGCTTCAGCAACGAGCGGCTGGTCGAGACAGCGGCCAGCGCCATGCGCGATCTGCCGTTTTACCATGGGTTCAACGGAAAATCGCACCCCGCCGCAATCGAGCTGGCGGAAAAGCTGCTGCAGATATCGCCGGTGCCCATGTCCAAGGTATTTTTCGCCAATTCCGGCTCCGAAGCCAACGACACCGCGATCAAATTGGTTTGGTATGTCAATAATGCTCTCGGCCGGCCGAATAAGAAGAAGATAATTTCGCGCCAGAAAGCCTATCACGGGGTGACCGTGGCCGCCGCCAGCCTGACCGGCCTGCCCGCCAATCAGCGCGATTTCGATATTCCCATCGACGGCATCCTGCATACCGATTGCCCGCACTATTACCGCTACGCCGAGGCCGGTGAAAGCGAAGAAGATTTCGCGTCGCGCTGCGCCGATAACCTGGAGCAATTGATCCTGGCCGAGGGGCCGGACACGGTCGCCGCGTTTTTTGCCGAGCCGGTGATGGGCGCCGGCGGCGTGCTGGTTCCGCCGGCCAGCTATTTCGAGAAAATACAGGCGATCCTAAAGAAGTATGACGTCCTGTTCATTGCCGATGAGGTGATCTGCGGGTTCGGGCGCACCGGCAACATGTTCGGCTCGCAAACCTACAATCTGGCGCCGGATATGATTTCCCTCGCCAAGGCGCTTTCCTCGGCCTATATGCCGATCTCGGCGCTGATGGTGTCGGAGCAGGTGTACCAGGCGATGGTCACCGAAAGCGAGAAAATCGGCATATTCGGTCATGGCTATACCTATGGCGGCCATCCGGTGGCCTGCGCGGTAGCGCTCGAAACCCTGAAAATCTACGAAGAATGGGATATTGTCTCGCATGTGCGTAGCGTTTCACCGACCTTGCAGAATGGCCTCCGCGCCCTTAGCGAGCATCCTCTGGTCGGCGAAGCCCGGGGCGTTGGCTTGATCGGCGCGTTGGAGCTGGTGCACGATAAAAGCACAAAGGAGCCCTTTGCCGCCAAACTCGGCATCGGCGCCCATGTCCAACGGGCGGCCGAAGAAGCCGGCGTGATCACCCGCAATATGGGCGATACCATCGCCTTTGCGCCGCCGCTGATTATCGAGGACAAACAAATCACCATAATTCTGAAAATCGTGAACGACGCCCTCGATGAAACCTTTGCCATGGTTGAAGATAATAATTTGATTTAACCCTTGGCAAAACGATAATTAGAACCAATCTATACGATACAAATTAAGGATGTTGTTTTGGGCGGTGTTTGATAGAATCGGGCCGTAGCCGTCTGCGGCCGGGAGATACAGGAATGGACTACCAAAAGTTCTTTGCCGATAAGGTCGGCGCCTTGAAAGCGGAAGGCCGTTACCGGGTTTTCGCCGACTTGGAGCGTGAAGCCGGCAATTATCCGATGGCAACGAACCACCGCAATCGGGGCGAAGCCGATGTGACGGTGTGGTGCTCCAACGATTATCTCGGCATGGGCCAGAACTCCATCGTGCTGGAAGCCATGCACGAAGCGCTCGATAAATCGGGCGCCGGCGCCGGCGGCACCAGAAACATCGCCGGGACCAACCATTATCATGTCCTTTTGGAACTTGAATTGGCGAACCTGCATCAAACCGAAGCCGCGTTGATCTTTACCTCCGGCTATGTCGCCAATTTGACGACCCTGAGCACCATCGGCGCCATGCTGCCAGATTGCGTCATCGTGTCGGATGCGCTGAACCACAATTCGATGATCGCCGGCATTCGCCATTCGCGGGCGGAAAAAAAGATATTCGCCCACAACGACATGGCGGATTTGCGCAAAAAGCTTGAAGAGATCGCGCCCGGCGCGCCCATACTGATCGCCTTTGAATCTGTGTATTCCATGGACGGCGACATTGCGCCGATCGAGGAGATACTGGATATCGCCGACGAATTTGGCGCCCTCACCTTTATCGACGAAGTGCACGCGGTCGGCCTCTATGGCGACAACGGCGCCGGCGTCGCCGAGCGCGAAGGCCTCATGGACCGGATCGATATCATTCAAGGCACCCTGGCCAAGGGTTTCGGCGTGGTCGGCGGCTACATAGCCGGCTCAGGTGCGCTCTGCGATTTCATTCGCTCCTACGGCGACGGGTTCATTTTCTCCACCGCCATCCCGCCGGCAGTCGCCGCCGGCGCCCTGGCCAGCGTCCGCTATGTGCGCGCCCATAATGATTTGCGCATCACCCACCAGGAACGGGCCGCTCGGCTAAAACGGCGCCTGACCGAAGAAGGCATCCCGGTGATGCCGTCGGTCAGCCATATCGTGCCGGTCTTGGTCGCCGATCCCAGGCTGTGCAAGGAAGCCAGCGACATGCTTTTGTATCAGCATAATATCTATGTGCAGCCGATCAATTACCCCACCGTTCCGCGCGGCACCGAAAGACTGCGCTTTACGCCGACACCGTTGCACAACGATGCGGTCATGGAAGACATGATCGCATCGTTGTGCCAGGTGTGGGCCCAATTGGGGCTGCGCGCCGCGGCGTAAATTGGCGGGCGGTTAAACGCCCATTGCAAATTCCATGGCTGTTATTTTGGCCACGAGCCACTCTTGTGGTAGGATGCGTGCATCCTGAAAACGAACCAACGCCCGCAAATCCAAATATGTATGCCGACAACACTCTAACGCCGAGAGAAGCTATCCGCCTGTGTGCCCTCGGCACGCTGGCGGCCAAGCCCATGGCTTATGACGATGTTGTCTTCGCGGTCCGCCATTTCGTCAGCCGCGTGACCGGCCCATCCCTCGATCTGATGGGCGAATCGGTGGAATTGCTGAAGTTCGAATCGCTGGTCGAAGAGACCGAAATCGGCGGCGAGATTCTGTTGCAGATAACCGATCAGGGACGAGGTGTCCTCGGCACCCTGATGCGCACCAATTTGCGCGCCGGCTCCGGCGACATCAATGATCTGGTCATGGCCTTGAAGATCAAGTTTTTGGAATTTCTGCCCGAAGACGACCAACAAGCGCAGGCGGAAATCCTGATTGAGACTTGCGAGTCCGAACTGGCGCGGCTGGATGATCTTCGCAGCCACCACGAAGAAGCGTCCCTGCATCTGGCCGAATGGCTGGACATCGAAATTCAGATGCTGTCGCACCGGCTCGATTGGCTGATGGCGTTGCGCGCTGAGATAGCGGACAAGGACGGCTCCAGAAAATTGGCCTAGAGGCCTAGAACATATGCTGGCCGCCGGTCACCCATATTTCGGTGCCGGTGACGTAGCTGGAATCCTCGGAGCTTAAATAATAGATGGCGCGCGCCACATCATCGGGCGTGCCCATGCGGTTCAACGGAATGCGCGGGATCAGCATCTCGTATTCGGGCTGGATCATGTCAGTTTCGATCTCGCCCGGAGAGACCGCGTTGACGCGCACGCCGATGGCCGCAAATTCGTTGGCCATTTCCCGGGTCAGCGCCGATAGCGCCGCTTTCGACGACGAATAGGCCGATCCGGCGAAGGGATGGATCATATGGCCGGCGATGGAGGTGACGTTGACAATGGCGCCGCTGCCGCTTGCCAGGGCCTGCGCGAAGCCCCGCCCCAGCTTGAGCGCGGCGAAGATATTCAGCTCGAACACGTCGCGCCAGGCGTCGATATCGCCGTTCAGGCAGCCCAGCCGTTCCTGGTTGGGCGATTTCGGCGACATGCCGGCATTGTTGACCAGGGCACCGAGCGGCTCGCCGCCCAGCGCATCATTGGCCTCGGCGATAAAGGCATCGACGCTGGCCGCATCGACCAGATCGACAATGATATGGCGGCTCCAGGTTTCATCCAGGCGGAAATCCGCTTCGGGCTCGCCCCGGGCGCAGGTGATGACGCGCCAGCCCCGGTCCAAAAACAGCTTTGCCGTCGCATGGCCGATGCCGCGGCTGGCGCCGGTGACGATTGCGGTTTTTCTGCCCTTCTCCATTCCCTTCCTTTAGGCCAAAATAGAAGCCGAGACCAGATATTAAGATCGACAGCGTCCGGCAACAAGGTTCAGCCATGTGCTCCAGATATGAAATCAACGGAACCTTCGAAGAAGTGTCTTTGCGCTTTGATATTACCGGCGGGCCGGATTTCCAGCCCATGGCGGAGGTGCGCCCGACCAACCGGGTGCCGGTCATCACCAAGGGCGGGGTCATATCTCTGTTGCGCTGGGGATTGGATGTCAGCTGGGACAACAAACCGTTGATCAATGCCCGCGCCGAAACCCTCGCCCAAAAAAAGACCTTTCAGCCATTGTTGGAGGCACGCTGTCTGGTGCCGGCGAGCGCCTATTTCGAATGGCGGCGGGAGGCCGGCAACAAGATCAAGACCCGCATCCATAACAGTTCCGAAAGCCTGTTCGCCATGGCCGGTCTGACCGATGGCGACAATTTCACCATCGTTACGGTGGCGCCAGCGCCAGCCATCGCCCACATCCATTCGCGCATGCCGGTGATCATTGATGCGGGATCGGAGGCAAGCTGGCTCGATGCGGATCTGGATTTTGCCGCCGCCGCCAAGGCGCTGGCGCCGCCGTCCGATGACAGCCTCGCCTGGCATGACGCCGATCCGCCGCCCCGCCAAAAAGACCTGTTCGGATAATATCTAGTGGATCATCAACACCGGAACGCTGGCGTTGGCAATGACATAGCGGGTGACGCCGCCCAAGATGACCTGGATCAGGCGGCTGTGGGTAAAGGCGCCCATGATCAACAAATCGGCGCCGGTTTCCGAACAGAAATTTGTAATCACCTGGCCCACCGGCGCTTTTTCGGCATTGACGCTGCGGCACTCGGCGGCGACGCCATGGCAGCCTAAATAATAGGCCAGCGCTTCGCCGCCAATTCTGCTGACGCTTTTTTCGGTATCGACGCTGAGGATGGTAACCTTGCCGGCGCCGGCTATCAGCGGCATGGCGCCGGCCACCGCATTGGCCGCCTCGGCGGCGCCGTTCCACGCGATCACCACATTTTTTCCCACCACGTCCGGCGCATTCGCCGGCAACATCAGGACCGGCCGCCCGGTTTCAAAGATCGCCGCGTGCAGGGTCAAAAGCGATGGATGGATGGCTTCGTCCGACGGCTGGCCCATGACGATCAAATCCACCACCCGTCCCCGGTTGGCGATGCGCTCGTCTTCGCGGCCTTCTTCGAGCACCCAGGCAAGCGATGGCCCAGCCACGCCGGCGGGATCATCGGTAATCGGAATATTGTTATTGGCGGCGAATTCATCGACCATGGCCTTGGCGGCATGGGCGCGTTCATTGGCGTCGCGGTCGGCAAGATCGATCATCTCTTCGATCATGGAGCCGGACATGCCCTCGCCGAGCAGCGGCACGGCTTCTTTCGAATCGGTCTTCACATGCAGGGCCTGAATATGGCCATCGGAGGATTTTGCGATCTCATAGGCGCTGGTAAGGGCGCGTTTGCAAGTTTCGCCACCATCGACCGGCGATAAAATAACTTTATAGCTCATGGCAACCTCAATAAATTTGTTCTTAATTTCAAGACCATAGCACAGGCTCCGTGGGTGCGAACAAAATTATTGGGACACGCGTGCCCAGCCCACGTGGGGATGGCATGGTTGGCCACGTGGGCGTCCGTCTTGGCACCTCGGGAAATTTTATGGCCATGTGGCGCCGAACTTGGCACCTCATTGTCTGTAGCGCTCCGTCAGCTTTGTGTCACAAACACCCCCTTATTTTCCTCTTAACGTGCATTACTTAATAAATATCGTGCGACATTATTTCTGAAAATCGACCATACCGGTTCACGAGCTTTCCTGACACACCGGCCCAGCCGGTCTGGGGATGGCCGGGCCCGGCCTTGGCAGCCGAAGCGGCTGCTTCGGCGGAGTATGCTCGGTCAGACCGGCGTCATATTTGGCACCGATCTAAGCTCGGAGCACCGCCAGATCGCCAATACCACCCTTGGTATGCTGCCCCTTCATGGGACACACCGATGCGACATATTTTCCGAAAAACGACCATACCGGTTCATGAGCTTTCCTAACGGTTCCTTACGGAACCTTACGGTTTTTTTCGCATTGGGCGCAGCCCACATGGGGATGGCCCGGTCGGCCATGTGGGCGTCGATCTAGGCACCGCTCTGTGATCGGAGCACAAACGGCTCGGCACCCGTCGTGGCACTTCGCGATATAGCACACACCACAACAGGCCACGGCCCGGCGTGGGATCAAGTCTGCGTATTCACAATTTTCAAGAGCACCAGCGCTCGCATGCGCTTACCTTTAAATAGTCTGCTGGGTTTTCTATGCAAGTGGGCAAGCGCAATTTTCTTCGCCCGGCGCCAAGAAAAAGTTTTCACCACAGAGACAGTGAGACGAACCATGCAACTGGCGAGACGATAAGCACCGGTCGAGGGCGGGGGATGGCATGGTCGGCCCGCCCGTGCTGCCAGGCACGCTTCTTTCGCTTC
>CAUZTZ010000154.1:0-9696 GCA_963582805.1 Alphaproteobacteria bacterium | reverse complement strand
GAATTCCGCTAAAATATCGGGCTTGCTATAGGAACCGGTCGGTTCGTTGCGATAAAAGTACATGCCTCGAATGGGGCAATAAAACGGGGAGAATGCGTTGAATACCGAAAGTGGTCCTGGCGGTGCCTCAAAGACCGTTCTAGACGTCAAAAATCTGTCGGTGGATATCAATGTTCCGGCGGGCACCCTGCACGCGGTGGACAAAATCAGTTTTCACGTCGATGAGGGCGAGACGCTGTGCATCGTCGGCGAATCCGGTTGCGGCAAATCGATCACCTCTCTGGCGATCATGGATTTGTTGCCCGGCCGCGCTTCGCTAACTGCCGACACGCTGATGCTGGAGCAGGAAAATCTCTTGGTTATCAGCAAAAAAGAATTCGCCGCCTTGCGCGGCAACCGGATGGGAATGATATTCCAGGATCCGATGACCTCGCTGAACCCGGTTTACCGCATCGGCGATCAGATGGAAGAGGTCTTTATCCATCACGGCAAAGGCAGGCGCAAAGAAGCTCGCGAACGCGCCGAATACCTGCTTGATAAAGTCGGCATTACCGCCGCGCGCAGCCGCCTGGTGCAATATCCGCATCAGCTTTCCGGCGGCCTCCGCCAGCGGGTGATGATCGCCATGACGCTGATGTGCGGGCCGACACTGGTGATCGCCGACGAGCCGACCACGGCGCTCGACGTGACCATCCAGGCGCAGATTTTGATCCTGCTCAAAGATCTGCAAAAAGAATTCAATATGGCGATGGTTTTCATCACCCATGATTTGGGCGTGGTGGCGCGTATCGCCGACCGCGTCGCGGTCATGTATGCGGGCAGCTTCGTCGAAACCGGCACCGCGCAAGAGGTGTTCGAGAAACCCATCCATCCCTATACGCAAGGTCTGATGGCCTGTATTCCGGTTCCGGGCAGCGTCACGTCCGGCGAAAGGCTGGGCTCCATCCGAGGGCTGGTGCCGGCCTTGGTCGGCGATTTGGAAGGCTGCATGTTTCGCAACCGGTGCGACAGCGTGCATAAAGCCTGCGAAACCGGCTATGTGGGATTGAACGCGCTTTCCGAAGGGCGCGGCTACCGATGCCGAATGAGCGTCCAGGAATGTATCGACGCCGGGACCGGCAATCTTTTGACGACGGGGGTATGATGAACGACGCAGTACAAACCATGGGCGCCGCCGGCGCCCAGCCCGGCTCCGAAGCCCCGATGCTCGAATGCCGGGGCGTGGGCCGCAATTTCACCGTCGGCAAGGGATTTTTCTCGGAAAAGAAAAACCTGCGCGCCGTGCAGGATGTCAATCTCAGCGTCAAGCGCGGCGAAGTGCTGGCGGTGGTCGGCGAATCCGGTTGCGGCAAGACCACGCTGGCCAAGATGATGCTTGGCCTTTTGAAGCCGTCATCGGGCGAAATTTTCATCGAAGGCGTGCCGATCAGCAATGTGGATATCCGCCAAATCGCGCGCAAGGTACAGCCCGTCTTTCAGGATCCCTATTCGTCCCTGAACCCCAGGAAGACGCTGGAATCGATCATGTCCCTGCCGCTTAAAGTGCATAATATCGGCACCAAGGAAGAGCGCCGCCAGATGGTCGAAGACATCATGGCCATGGTCGAGCTGCCCAAAAGGCTGATCCATTCCTATCCCAATCAGCTATCGGGCGGCCAGCGCCAGCGCGTCGCCGTGGCGCGCGCGCTGATCATGAAGCCCGAGGTGATTTTGTGCGACGAGCCGACCTCGGCGCTCGACGTTTCGGTGCAGGCGCATATCCTGAACATGCTTCAGGACCTTCGCGACGAGATGAATTTGACCTATGTCTTCATCAGCCATGATCTGGCGGTGGTCGAGCATCTGGCCGACAATGTGGCGGTTATGTATCTCGGACGGCTGATCGAATATGGTGATAAAAAGGACATCTTTTCCAATCCGCAGCATCCCTATTCGCAAGCGCTTCTGGACTCGGTGCTGACCCCGGACCCCAGCAAGGGCATCCCCGAAATTGCCCTCGGCCGTGGTTTTCCAAACCCGCTGGACCCGCCGACCGGCTGCTCGTTCCATCCCAGATGCGCAAAAATCATGGACAATTGTTCCGTGGACAACCCGTCGATGCACGATTTGGGCAGCCGCAAGGTTGAGTGCCACCTTCATAGCTAGCCGCCGTCTAGCCGCCGCCGAATTTATCTTTAACTTCGCCTAGCGCGGTTTCGCCGGCGGCGAGGGCGTATTCCATAAATTCGTCAAAATCCTCATCCAGGCAGGCATCCCGAATATCATCGAGGCCGGCGAGGTACGCCCGCGCCGCATCGAAGCGGCGGCCGATATCGCAAGGTGGGTAATCGCCATTGCTCACTTGCGCAAAATAGGTATCGCCGGCGGGCATCAGCGCCTTCAATTCGGGCCGGCCCAACAGAAAATCCGATATGGTGGCGCCGCTGCCGAACACTATCTGTTCCGGCTGATCGCGCCATTCGAACACAGGCCCCGCACCCCAATCGTTGGAGAAATAGAGCGACAGTATCTGATAATACAGCAGCAAAATGCGCACATAGGTGTCGTTCTGCAGCAATTGGCGGAGCACCGAATAGCGGTACTCGTTGGGAAAATCGTGGGTCGCGCCGAGCACGTTTTCGATATTGAGAAAGCGTTCGAATATGGGAAATTCATACAGGAATGGATGCGCGAAGCGGCGGATGTGAATGCGTTCCTTGGACATCTGGTACATCACGTCGTAGCGGATATCCATGTTCACCAGCTTGGCCATATCGCGCTTATGGCCGAAGAAAAACAAATCGTGGATATAAAACGGCGAGGTTGCCTCGGCGCCCCAGACCCAGACTCTTTGCTCGAAGATGTGCGCTGCGCGGGCGAAGTTTTCGGGGAATTCCAGGCTGCAATCTTGCGCCAGAACATGCCCGAAGGCACCCGGCTCGATAAACACATCGGTGCGCGTCTTTAAGACCCGGTTGCCTTCGGGCACGCGGCGCAATCCCATCTGCAAAGACATCATCTGGCTCAGCATATTGCCGGTCCAGCTTTGCGGCTCGGGAACCGCGGCGAGGGTCACATCGTAACGGCGGCTGATTTCGGTCAGGAACGCCTGATTTTCCTCGGCCTCTTTTTGCCAGGTGGAGAGGATGATTTGCTCAACGCCGGGTAGGCCGCGAAAGGCTTCCAGCGAGCGCCGGAAAATGTCTTTGTCCCTGACAAGGCCGGTGAAGATGATCGAGACCGGCGCATCAGCCATGTTCATTTTCCATTTGCCGGCCTAGCTCCGCATACTGTTCCGGGGTTCCGCAAAATGCGATCTCGGTCTCGGCGATCAGCTGATAGCGTATATCACGCCCCGCCGCGATCAGCCGATTGTACAGAGGCGCCACATAATATTCGCCGTTCACCAGCGGCCAATCGGCATCGCCCAAGGCGCCCCGATACGCATCGGTGAACAGAGACGCGGCGCGGAAATGATAAAGCCCGCTGCAACAAAGTTCGGATATGCGGTTTTTTTCGGCTGTTTCGGCGACGCGCCCTGAATTTCCCGGTTGCGGGCGAACGAAAGACCAGCCATCGCCGGTTCCCTTGAACACCTCCAGATAACCGTCGATCCGGCGCAAATCCATATCCTTGGGATAGGCAAAATCGGGGCGCAGTGTATCGATATTGAATATGGTCAGGGGCTCGGCGGGATCGATCGCGGCTTGTTCCAGCCCCAGTGCCACGGTTTCCGCCTGGCCGCGCGTCGGTGCGTCCAAAACGGCCAGCAGCGGGGCGGCCAGACCCATCGCCGCGCATTCGCGGTCCACGAAGGCCGCGATGTCGGTATCGCCGGGCATCACAAAAAGGAATTTTTCGGCGCCGAACAGGCCTCGGAAGCCTTCAAGCACATGGCGAAACACGCTTCTTCCGGCCAACGCGAGCATGAATTTCGGTTGCGCGTAACCGGCGTCGGCGAAGCGCTGGCCGCGCCCGTTCATGGGGAAGACAATCACCGCACCGGCTCCCGCCCCGCCCCATACAGGCGCAGCGCATTGGCAAGCAGGGCGCGCTGGCGCAGCCCGTTGTCGCCGTGTAGCGCCAGCATGGAAAGATACAAAAGCACGGCGATTTCATTGGACGCGGCGCCTTCAGGCCGCTGCCCGCCGAACGATGTGTCCAAAAAGGCGTCGATCACGTGGCGGTTGCGCTGCAGCTCGGGAATATCGATGGCGAGGGCGTGGGCTTCGTCGTCTTGCAGCCGGTAGCGCCCGGCGACGATGAAATCATAGCCGCCGAGGACCGAGTGATAGAGCTTGGCGGTATCGTAGCGGGCGTCGCCATAAATGCTGGGCCGGGCGCCGTCCATATGGCCCCTCGGATCGACGCAGCGGATGGCGCCGGCGCGAAAATCATAGAAGATATTGCTGAAGCAGAAATCGCCGTGAACGATGGCATATTGGTTTTCCGATGGCGCCGGTATATTGGCGGCGCACTCTTCGGCGATGGCCAGTAGGCCGGGCAATGTCCGCGCCCCATAGCGCCAGGGTGCATCCAAATCGACGCCGGTTTGATCTTTGAATGCTTGCAGCCGTTGCACGGTTTTGCCGAGATATATGTCACCGCTATCGGCTATTTCGCCAACTGCCGGCCGGTATTCGGCGCAATGCGCCATAAACGCGGCGCAAGATTGGAATATGTGGCGCCACACATAGCCGGGCAGCCGCCCGAACACATAGAGATCGGCCAATGTCGATAGATACAGATATTCGGTTTGGTAGGCTTGGCCGGGGCCGCGTCCCAGATATTTGGGCAGATAGATGCGCAAAGGCGACGGTACGGTCTCAAACCAATTGGCCTCGGCGTCCATTTGAAACCCATCCTGGCTGGACTTGGTCACCGTGGCCCGGGATATGTCCAACCGGTTGAAGGCGCGCATGGTCGGCATCTGGGCGACGGACTGGTGGTACAGTTCCATATGTCCGAAATCCAGCCATTGGCTGCCGCTCTGAACGGTCAACGGGATTTCCGCGCCATATTCATTGAGGGCGCCGATAAATCCGTGATCGCTGGCTTCAAGTGCGGCCATATAGCGCCCGGCATCGGAAAAGGAAAAATAGCCCGACAGAACATTGCGTTTACTTGCGCCGCTAGGCAGACCGTCGAAAAAACGCAAATCGCCGTCATCGGTGCGCTCATATTCGGCCCAGGAATGGTAGCTGGTGGTGACCCCTTCCGTGATGATGTCATCGGCGTCCAGCTCGACGCCGCCGATCAGCGTATCGCCATGCAAGATCGAAAGCCCGCCCGCGGTGATCGCCGCCGCGCCCAGCACATGCAGCACCGATTGCGCCAGGCTGAGGCCTTCCGGCACGGCGATAATTTCAAAGCCGAGCTGGTTCAGCCGTTCCCGGTCAAGGGCCGGAATTTCGAAATCAGCCGGCAGCGATATCAGCCGGCGGCCACGGAAATCTTTTGCCCAGTCCGCCTGATGCTCATACAGGCGGCGATTGCCAACGGGCAGGAACGCCGGCGGGATTTGCCCGAATTCGGATGTGAATTCAGGCCCGACATAGGCTCCAGACGTGATCAGAAATGTCCGTTCCAAGTGCAATTTCGCCCGTGGTTAAGGTTGAACCGTGACTACTCAGATGGCGCTAACACATAGCAAATAAATGCGAATTGGGCGTTAACTTTTAAAATTTTCCGGGTCTTCTTGTTGCAGGGTACGGATTTTGGCCGCCAGACCATCCGGCAATCGGTCCAGATAGGGCGCAATGCTGCGCCAGGTCTCATCCGAGAACGGATGCTCATCGGGGTTCAGCCAGCGCACACGAGATGCGAAATAGCACCAGCTTTTTACCAGCGCCAAGGCGCCGGCCTCGTCATCCAGGGCCCGGTGGCAGGTGGCGGCGATGGGCAGCAATTCGGTCAGGTGTGGTGCGTAAAGGCGCACCGCCACATAGACCGCATCCAAAACCAAGTCCGGCGGCTGATCGGCGGCAAACAGCGCCCGCGCCCGCAGCCGGGCGGCGGGAAAGTGATCGGGACACAATTCCAACGCCTGATCCAGGGTGCGAACGCCGGCCTCAAACCGGCCTTCCTGCAAATGATCCAGCCCCATGAAACAATGGGCGCTGGCGGCGATAACCCGCCTGGCCCGGGGCGCGCCCGCCTCGCCATCGGCCAGATCGCGGGCCAGCGCGCCAAAATAGACTTCATAAGGGGTCAGCTCAACCGGCACCGGCAACAGGTGAATGCGGATATCGTCCAGCGCCGGATCGAACTGGCCTCCGGCTTCGGATCGGCAAATACGGCTGAACAACTGGATGGCGCCTTGTTTTTCATCGATGGCCCATAAATAGCGCGCCAGATTGAAGTTGAGCGGCACCGAGGTTTCGTATTCCTCGGCCGCCGTTTCGACCAACTTGGCAAGCCGGGTGCGGATTGCGTCATCCAGGGGCTTGGCGATAAAGGCTTGGATCAAGTCTAAGGCGGCGCGGCAGGTAGCGGAATGTTCGGACCGGACCTGGATTGGTAATTTCGGGGCTGGGAGCTGATCGGTGAACCGGATTTCGTCTTTTAATATCGCCGATTGGAACAGGCAGAATTTCAAAAAGCGAAACTCGCGCTCCGGCGATGGCGGAAAAATCTGGCGGAGGTTGCGTTCCGCCAGGCCCCCATCATCGGCGGTTTCCGCCTGATCGGTCTCGCCGATAGTCACGCCGGCCAGGCGCAGCAATTCATGGGCGCCGACGCCCGCCGGTGACAGGACCCTGCCGCCGGCGCAGGCCGCGTCCATGGCCCGGGTCGGCAAGCCGCCGGTGAGCCGGTCGACGACCGCAATCTTGCGCGCCTGGCCGATCAAATCCCGGTAATCATCGGTGTCCAGATACCCCTGAACCAGGCGGATGTCGAGGGCCTCGTCGTCCTGAATGGCTTGGGCAAACAGGAATTGGGCCTTAGCCCGCATCATCGGCGAAAAAGAAATGCCGGTATGCACAAGATCGATGTTGCGCATCTGGGGCAAAGCGGAAAAGCGGGCCGGATCGGTATAGATATCGTGCGCCGGAAAGGTGGCGACGCGCCCCGGATAGATACGCTGCAACGGATAGTGCTCGCCAATCGATGCGCACAAAATAATGTCGGCGCGGGTCAGGTCTTCATACTGGCTCGGAATATGGAAATCGAAATCATAGGTCCAGAAAATCACCGGCACGCCGAGATCGAAAATCCCCTCCGGGACCCTTGGCCCATAGACATCGAACAGGATGATCGCATCGGGGGTTGCGCCTGGATCGATAATCTCCGCCGCAGCTGGCGCCTTTCGGTCGCGCGCCAATATCAGCGACTGGATTTCGAACGGGCCTGCCGCGCCGCTCGGAATGCCGCGCTCCGTATGGGCGCCGGCGATCAGCAAAAGCTTTGGTTTGCGGGCGACCGAGGTTTCATCACCCAAGCACCAGCGCCCGAATTCCAAATAGGAGCGCGTCGCCTCAAATTGGTGCGGCATGCTATCAAGATCGGCGAGGGCCTTTTCCACCCAGCCGCACATCAATAATGCAACGGCTTCCAATTCCGCTTCGCCTTCCTGGCGGGCCAATAGGAAGGCGGCGTAATAGTCGCCTCCGTCGAGCGCGGCGGCCGCCGAGCCATGGGCATCCAACGCCGTCTGCAGCGCCGGCCACGGCGAAATCTGCTCTATTGATAGGGTGCGGCGCAGCTGGCTCAGAACGACCTCGGCAGGCCAAGCACATGCTCGGCGATGTAGGAGAGGATCAGATTGGTGGACACCGGCGCGATCTGGTAGAGCCGGGTTTCGCGGAATTTCCGCTCCACGTCATATTCCTCGGCAAAGCCATAGCCGCCAAAGGTTTGCAGGCACATATCGGCGGCCTGCCAGGACGCTTCCGCCGCCAGAAGTTTGGCCATGTTGGCTTCGGCGCCGCAAGGCTCGCCCGCATCGAACATCGCCGCCGCCTTTCGGCTCATCAGCGCCGACGCCTCGCATTCCGCATAGGCGCGGGCGATGGGAAACTGGATGCCTTGATTTTGGCCGATGGGGCGGTCGAAGACTTTGCGCTCATTGGCATAATTGGTGGCTTTTTCGATGAACCAGCGGGCATCGCCGACGCATTCGGCGGAGATCAAAATACGCTCCGCATTCATGCCGTCGAGGATATAGGTAAAGCCGGCGCCGGCCTCGCCGATCAGGTTTTCCGCCGGCACTTTCAGATTGTCGAAAAAAACCTCGGTGGTGGCGTGATTGATCATGGTTTTGATGGGATGCACGGACATTCCGGCGCCAAGGCTGGCCTGCATATCCACCAAAAACACCGACAATCCGTCATGGCGGCGCTTGCCCTCAGCCATTGGCGCGGTGCGCGCCAGGAGCAGCATCAGGTCCGAATATTCGGCGCGCGATGTCCAGACCTTTTGCCCGTTGACCACATAGTGATCGCCGTCCAGGACAGCGGTGGTGGCCAGGGCGGCGGTATCGGTGCCGCTCGTGGGCTCGGTCACACCGAAGGCCTGCAGGCGTAAACTTCCCGCCGCAATGCCGGGCAGGTATTTCTGCTTTTGCGCATCGGAGCCATGGCGAAGAACGGTGCCCATGATATACATCTGCGCGTGGCAGGCAGCCGCGTTGCCGCCGCTCAAATGCACCTCTTCCAAGATGGCCGAGGCGGCGGCGATGCCCAGCCCCGAGCCGCCATATTGTTCCGGGATCAGCGCGCCGAGGAAGCCGCCTTCGGTCATCGCGGCAACGAAATCGGCCGGGTAGGCGCGATCGCTGTCCAATTGGCGCCAATATTCGCCTGGAAATCCAGCGCAGAGCGCGCGCACCGAGCCGCGAATATCGCTGTAATCTTCGTCCATGGCGTTGACCAAAATCCAAATTTTGAATTACCTTGGCGGCACGGTCACTTTGCCAATTTCACCGGAGAAAGCCAAGCATGAGCCACCAACCAGCCTCGACCGCGCTCGATCAATATCTGGTCCTGGATTTAACCCGCGCCCGGGCCGGGCCAACGGCGGCGCGCCAGCTCGCCGATTTCGGCGCCCGCGTCATCAAGATCGAAATGCCCGGCGATCCCATGTATGGGGATATGGGCACAAGGCACGGCCCCGATTTCCAGAACCTGCACCGCAACAAGGAAAGCATGACCCTCAATCTGAAAGCGGCGCGCGGCAAGGCGATATTCCTGGAACTGGTGAAGAAGGCGGATGTGGTGGTGGAAAACTACCGCCCGCCGGTCAAATTCAATCTCGGCATCGATTATGAAAGTTTAAAGGCGATCAATCCCCGGCTGGTCTATGCCTCCATCTCCGGCTTCGGCCAGGATGGGCCTTACGCCAACCGCCCGGGCCTCGACCAGGTGGCGCAAGGCATGGGCGGGCATATGTCGGTCACCGGCGAGCCCGGCGGCGGTCCGGTCCGCTCCGGCGCCGCCATCTCGGATATGACGGCGGGATTGTTGACCGCCGGCGGCATCTTCGCGGCCCTGCTGGAGCGGGAAAAATCCGGCGAGGGACAATGGCTGCACACGTCGTTGTTGGAGGCGCAGATATTCCTGCTGGATTTCCAGGCCGCGCGCTGGCTGGTCGACAAAGAGGTGCCCGGCCAGGTCGGCAACAACCATCCCACCAATGTTCCCATGGGCACCTTTCCGACCAAGGACGGCTATATGAACGCGGCGCCCACCGCCGCCATGTGGGACAAGTTTTGCGCCG
>CAUZTZ010000153.1:0-9701 GCA_963582805.1 Alphaproteobacteria bacterium | reverse complement strand
GCGCGCCGAGCGCGCTGATCCCAAAGTGCGGGACGAATTTTACGCCGCCTTTGAGCGTATGCGGGTTGCCATGATGGACGCCGGAACCGAAACATTGGTGGTGGTCGGCGCCGAGCATTTTGCAAATTTTTTTATGAACAACATGCCCGCCTATTGCGTTGGCATGGCCGATTACTACGAAGGCCCGATCGAGGATCCCGAATGGCTCGGCATTCAGCCGGTGCGGGTGCCCGGCAATCCCGATTTGTCACGGCGCGTGATCAAATCCATGCTCAACGAAATCGATGTGGCCTATGCGGAGGAATGGAAATTCGATCACGGCATAATCGTGCCGCTCAATTTCCTCACCCCCGATTACGATCTGGATATCATCCCGGTGAACATCAATTGCCAGGGCCCGCCCTTGACGCCCTTGCACCGGGCTTACGAATTTGGCCGGGCGCTCCGGCGCGCCTGCGATGCCCAGCCGGAAAATATCGCCGTGGTCGGCACCGGCGGCATCTCCCATTGGCCGGCGACCCCCGATTCCGGCAAGATCGACGAGGCATGGGACCGGGAATTCTTAGAGAAATTCCTCGCCAACCGGCGCGAAGATTTGGTCGCCTACACGGACGAGGATACTTTGCGGGATGCCGGCCAGGGCGGCTTTGAGATCCGCACCTTCGTTGCGGTCGCCGGCGCCACCGAGGGCTCGGGCGGTGAATTGTGGTATTACGAGCCGATCCCCATATTCGCCGTCGGCTGTACGGTGGCGGTCATGGATGTGAAACAAGCGGTGTCCGAAGCCGCCGAATAAGCGGCCAAAATCAAGGGGGAGAAATTATGGAAGACGCGGGAACTTATGATTATATCGTTGTCGGGGCCGGCTCGGCCGGTTGCGTGCTGGCCAACCGGTTGAGCAATGATCCGGCCAACAAGGTTTTGCTTTTGGAAGCCGGCGGCCGCGACAGCCATTTCTTCTTTCCGATCCCGCTGGCCATGCGCTTCGTGTCGCGCAATCCCAAATATCTCTGGGGCTTCAAGACCGAGCCCGAGCCCAATGCGGGCGGCCGCGAGATTCCGATGCCGCGCGGCAAGGTGCTGGGCGGCTCGTCTTCGATCAATGCCATGATCTATGCGAGGGGGCACCCGTTGGACTACGACCAATGGCGGCAATCGGGGCTTACCGGCTGGGGCTACAACGACGTGCTGCCCTATTTCAAGCGTTCCGAGGGAAGCTGGCGCGGCGCCGGTGAACATCATGGGGCTGATGGCGAGTTGAAAGTAACCAAACCCACGCTCAACGGCAGATACCACGCCATGTTCGCCGAAGCTGCCGGCAAGGCGGGAATTGGCGAAACCTCCGATTACAATGGGGCGGAGCCGGAAGGGATTTGCCCGCCGGACCGGACAATCGGCGGCGGGCGGCGCTCGTCCACGTCGCGGATGTTTTTGCGCCCAGCCGAAAACCGGCCCAACCTGACCATCGAAACCGGCGCCCTGGCGCACCGGGTTGTGGTCCAGAACGGGCGCGCCGCCGGCGTCGAATTTGGCCAGGATGGCGCCTCCAAGACGGCGCGGGCGAACAAAGAAGTGGTGTTGTCCGGCGGCAGCTACAATTCGCCGCAATTGCTTTTATTGTCGGGCATCGGCCCGGCGGACGAATTGCGCGAGGTGGGCATTGATGCGGTACTGGACCGGCCAAGCGTCGGCAAGAACCTGCACGACCATGTGAACACGGTTGTTCATTTCAACATGGCGAAACCGGATTCGCTGACCTCGATGTTACGCGCCGATCAAGTGGCGCTTAATGCGCTGCGCTATCAATTGACCCGTACCGGCCCGATGGCCAATTTCCCGTCCTCGTCGGTTGCTTTCATCCGCGTCATGGAGACGTCCGAGCGCCCCGACATCGAGCTGATCGTCAACCCGATCTGGCAGGAAGCCAATATCTGGTTCCCGGGTTTCCGGCGCGAGCCGCACCGCTTTTCCACCCGCTGTGCGGTCCTGCATCCGAGGAGCCGGGGTTATGTGCGCCTGCGCTCCGCCGATCCAGTCGACAAGCCGCGCATCTTTTGGAACCTGTTTGACGATCCGCACGATCTGGCGACATTGCGCGAAGGGGTCAAGACGATCCGCAATATCTTCGCACAATCACCGATCAAGGAATTGGGGCCGGCGGAATTTTCACCGGGTCCCGGCCATGACGATGACGCCAGCCTGGAAGAATGGCTGCGCGCCAATTGCCTGACCGCCCAGCATCCGGCCGGCTCCTGCCGTATGGGCGCCGATGAAGACGCGGTGGTCGACGAGCAATTGCGGGTGCGTGGTATCGATGGCCTTCGCGTCGCCGATTGCTCGGTCATGCCCGACGTCATCGGCGGCAACACCAACGCACCGACCATCATGATCGCCGAAAAAGCCGCCGCCATGATGCTCGGCCAGGAGGCGCTGCCGGCGGCGGAGATTTAGAGGAGAGTGACATCATGACCAGCGCGGCTGAAAGCAAGAACTTGACCGAAACCGGCCCCGGCACGCCCATGGGCGAGTTGATCCGCCAATATTGGCTGCCGGCGCTGAAATCATCGGAGCTTGTCGCCGACGGTGATCCGGTGCGCTTGATGCTGCTCGGCGAAAAGCTGATTGGGTTTCGTGATTCGTCGGGCCGGGTCGGCGTCATGGACCACCGCTGCCCGCATCGCTGCGCCTCGTTATTTTTCGGCCGCAACGAAGAAGACGGCATCCGCTGTGTCTATCACGGCTGGAAGTTCGACGTGGAGGGCAACTGCCTGGAGATGGCCAACGTGCCGCCCGCCCAAGACTTCAAACACAAGGTCAAAGCCAAGGCCTACAAGGCCACCGAGCGGGCCGGCGTCGTCTGGGTCTATATGGGCGATGCCGAAACGCTGCCCGGCCTGCCGGAGCTGGAAGCGGTCAATTTGCCGGAAGCCGAATTGACCGTCACCTTCGTGCAGCGGCAATGCAACTGGCTGCAGGCCATGGAAGGCGATATCGACACCTCCCACTTCAGCTTTCTGCATTTCGGATCGGTCGCGCCGGACGATCTGGCGGAAGCGGAAATGGCGCGCACCATCACCACCGACCGGGCGCCGGAATATGCCTTCGCCGAGACCGAATGGGGCATGATGTACGGCGCCTACCGGCCCGCCAAACCGGGCTTCAATTATTGGCGCATAGCCCATTTTGCGTTTCCGTTCTGGGCGATGCCGCCGCACGGGGCCATCGGCGACCATATCTGGACCCGCGCCTGGGTGCCCATCGACGACACCCATATGATGTTTGTGGAGTTCTCGTGGGATCAGCGCACGCCGGGCCTCAGGGGCCGCAAAGACGGCACCCGCGTGCCTGGTATTGCCGGCATATCGGGCTATCTGGATAACAGCACCGATTGGCTGGGCCGTTGGCGATTGGGCGCCAACGCCGGCAACGATTACCAGATCGACCGGGGCGCGCAAGCCGGGGGGGAAATCTTCACCGGCATCAGCGGCATCTATTTGCAGGACCAGATGATCACCGAAAGCATGGGCGACATCGTCGATCGTTCGCTCGAGCGATTGGCCCCATCGGACCAGATGATCACCCAGACAAGGCGCCGGCTGTTGCGAGCCGCCGAGGCTTATCAGGCTACGGCTACGCCGCCGCCTGGCGCCGCCAACCCTCAAGTCTACGCCCTGCCGAGGGCCGGCGATTACCTTGCCGCCGCCGATGCCGATTGGACCGAAGAATATGAATGCCAAATATCAGCTCTGAGCAACCGAGTCGGCCCGGCCAAGGCCGCCGCCGAATAACCGGACATTTAAGGGGAAGCGAACGTCATGACCAGCCGCGCCGAAGGCGAAATACTGACCCGCACCGGGCCGGGCACGCCCATGGGAAGTCTGATGCGCCAATATTGGCTGCCGGCGGCCAAGTCCGAGGAGCTGGCCGCCGACGGCGATCCGGTGCGCCTGATGATCCTGGGCGAAAAGCTGATCGCCTTTCGGGATTCGTCGGGCCGGGTGGGCATCATGGACCACCGCTGCCCGCACCGCTGCGCCTCGTTATTTTTCGGGCGCAACGAAGAAGGCGGCATCCGCTGCGTCTATCACGGCTGGAAGTATGATGTGGAGGGCAATTGTATCGACATGGCCAATGTGCCGCCTGCCCAGGATTTCAAACACAAGGTCAAAGCCAAAGCCTACAAGGCCACCGAGCGGGCCGGGCTGGTCTGGGTTTATATGGGCGATGCGGAAAGCGTGCCCGAACTGCCGACGATCGAGGCCACCTTGCTGCCCGAGGCCGAGGTAACCATCAACTTCGCCCAGCGCGAATGCAACTGGCTACAGGCGCTGGAAGGCGATATTGACACCTCCCATTTCAGCTTCCTGCACGCCGGCAGCGTCAAGATGGATGATCTGCCGGACGGCTCCTTGGGCCGCTTTCAGCTTGTCAACAAGACGCCCGAGCTTTCCGCCGACGACACCCCGTGGGGCACCATGTACACCGCCTTCCGCCCCGCCGATCCTGGCGAGATCTATTGGCGCATCGCCAACTTCATGTTTCCCTGCTGGACCATGCAGCCGAATGGCGATTTCAGCCATCACGTCCACGCCCGCGCCTGGGTGCCCATGGACGACACCCACGTGATGTTCATACAGATCAACTGGTCCGGCATGCAGCGCGGCCTGTCGGTCACCAAGACCGGCGCGCCCATTCCCGGCGGCACCCCCCTTGGCATCGAGCATCTGCCCAACACAACCGATTGGCTGGGCCGCTACCGCGTGGCGCGCAACGCCGGCAACGATTATCTGATCGACCGGGCCGCGCAAGCCGGGGACGAGATTTACACCGGCATCACCGGCATTTACGAGCAGGATCAGGCGATCACCGAAAGCATGGGGGGCATCGTCGATCACGAATGGGAACATCTGGCGCCATCCGATCAGATGATCACCAACACAAGGCGGCGCTTGCTCGGCGCGGTCAAGGAGATGGAAAAGAACATTCCGCCCCCCGGCGTCCGCGACCCGGAAATATATCTCGGCGCCCGCTCGGGCCATTTCGTCACCGCCGATAATCTGGATTGGCGCCAAGCCTACGCCAGCCAATTGGACGCCTCCACCAACCCCACCGGGCGGCTCCGGCAGGCTGCGGAATAAAAGGCAAGCGCCATGATCTATGATTCAGAAGCCGGCAATATCTCTATCGCGCTGACCGGCGATACTATGCTGTCGCGGGCCCTGACGCCGTTTACGGAAGCGCCGTACCTCGCCATCAAGGATATTCTGGACGGCGCCGATGCGGCGTTTACCAACCTAGAGGGCACCGTGCGCGCGCCCAAGGACGGCACCCAAGACCCGACCGAAGGCACGCCGATGACGATCCCGCCTGGGCTTTTGCAAGACCTCAAATGGATGGGCGTCAACATGGTGTCCACCGCCAACAACCATGTCACCGATTTCGGCCAGGACGGCTTGCTGGCCAGTTTGGAGCATGTAGAGGCCGCCGGCCTGGTGCATAGCGGCTCGGGCGCGCATCTGACGGCGGCGCAAAAGCCCGGCTATCTGGACACCAAGGGCGGGCGCGTCGCGCTTCTGTCGGCCAACTCGTTCTTCAAGCCCTGGAATAGGGCGTCGTCCCACGGCCCCGACCTGAAAGGCCGGCCGGGGGTCAACATCATCAGCTATAACGAAACCCACACCTTGCCCGAGGACGCGTTTGCCAATTTGAGCGCCATCGATCAGGGGCTCGGTTTCGACAAGGAAATCCAGCGGCGCCGGCAAGGCTTCTTCTCGGACAAGGAGGTGGGCGGCGCGGGCAATGCGGAGATCACCTTTTTGGGCAAGAAATTCGTCGAAGGCGATGGCTTCGCCGTCGATACCGCCATCAACGCCAAGGACGAGGCCGACAATCTCCGCTGGATATCGGAAGCCAGGCGGCAATCGGATTGGGTGGTGTTTTCGCTCCATTGCCATGCCTACAGTGGGCGCGGCGCCGGGACGGCGGCCAACAATGCGGAGATGGAAGAGCTCGCCGATTTCGCCCGCGCCTTTGCCCGGCGCGCCATCGATGCCGGCGTCGATGTCTTTGTCTGCCACGGCCCGCACATATCGCTGGGGGTTGAGGTTTATGAGGGCAAGCCGATCTTCTACAGCCTCGGCAATTTCATCTTCCAGAACGACACGGTGACTTCGGTGCCGGTGGAAAGTTTCTCCCGCTTTGATCTGGACACCAACGCAACCCCCGCCGATTTTCTGGACGCCCGCTCCGACGGCGGCAAGAAGGGCTTCGGCGCTCACGAAAACTATTGGCATTCGATCTTTTCTCTCTGCCGGTTTGCCGATGGCGAGTTGGACGGTGTCGAACTTTACCCCCTCGATCTCGGCTTCGGGCTAAGCCGCTCCCAGCGCGGCCGCCCGGTTATCGCCAGCGGCAAATTCGCCGAAGACGTCCTGGCCCGCACCCAGACCTTGTCTGACTTCTACGGCACCAAGATCGATATAAGGGACGGCGTTGGCTACTTGAAAATCTAGGTTTCTACCGGCAGCGGCGCATTCCCCCGAATAATGTCGGAGGCTTTTTCGGCGATCATCATCACGCAGGCATTGATATTGCCGCCCACCAGATCGGGCATCACCGACGCATCAACGACGCGTAAGCCTTCTATTCCCCGCACCCGCAATTCCGGATCGACCACCGAGGCCGGATCGGTGCCCATGCGGCAGGTGCCGATGGGATGAAATACCGTCATCGCCGTTTCGCGGATAAAGGCGTCGATATCGGCGTCGCTTTGCACTGCGGCGCCCGGCGTGGTTTCAGCGCCCCGGACCGCGTCCAAAGCGGGCTGGCCCAACAGATCGCGCGAGATTTTGAAGGCCTGGCGCATGGCCTCCCGGTCGGCTTCGGTGGAGAGGAAATTGTTGACGAAACCCACCGGCGCCATGGGATCGGTGGATTTGAGCCGCACCTCGCCCCTCGAATCCGGGCGCAGATGGCAGGCAGTGATGGAAACCGCGTCCTGCCCGTGCGGGTAGACAAGCGGCAGCCATTGGCGGGCCATGCGGGAATAGGGGCGGAAGAAAAACTGTAGATCGGGTATTTCCAGCCCTTCCCGGCTTTTAACGAAGGCGGTGGAAAAGCCCACCGGCTGGCTCGCCGGGCCCGATTTGAACAGCCAGGCGCGGGCCATGTTGATGGTCAGCTTGTCGAGGCGCAGGTTGCGCATGAATTCTGATGTCTGGGTGCGCTGAAATTCCAGACTGATGGCGGGGTGATCCTGCAGATTGCCGCCGACGCCGGCCACGTCCTCTACAACATCGATACCCAGCTCAGCTAGATGCGCCGCCGGGCCGATGCCGGACAGCATCAAGAGCTGCGGCGAATTATAAGCACCGCCGGCGAGGATCACCTCCGCGGCGGTGACCGTCCGGGTAGCGTCGCCGTGCCGATATTCGATGCCGGTGGCGCGCTTGCCGTCCATCACGATACGCGTCGCTTGGGCGCCGGTGATCAGGGTCAGGTTGGAGCGCTTCAGGGCCGGGCGCAAAAAAGCGACCGCCGAGTTGGAGCGCCGGCCGCCGCCGATATTAAACTGCATGCGCGCCGCGCCATCCTGGGAGGCGGCGTTGTAATCATCGGTGGCGCCATAGCCGGCGCTGCGCCCGGCCTCCAGCCAGCTTTCCATCAACGGATCGGTGGTCTGATTGAGCTGCGTCTGTATGGGACCGCCCGCCCCGTGATAGTCATCGCCGCCGCCGGCATAATTCTCCGAGCGTTTGAAATAAGGCAGCACCCGCTCATAGGACCATTCGCCGAGGCCCATCTGCGCCCAGCGGTCATAATCGCCGGCGTGGCCGCGCACATAGGCGGCCATGTTGATGGCGCCGGAGCCGCCGACCACTTTGCCGCGCGGGTGGAACAGCCGGCGCCCATCCATATGCGGTTCCGGGTCCGACATATAGGACCAGTTGAGGGACGGCATGTTCCACACCTTGCCGGTGCCGATGGGAATATGGATCAAAGGATGGCTATCGGGGGGCCCGGCCTCCAGCACCAGCACCCGGGTTTTGCCGTCCTCCGAGAGCCGCGCCGCCAGGATCGAGCCGGCCGAGCCGGCCCCGGCGATGATGAAATCGAATTGCGCGCCTGAATTTTCCGCCATGATGTTTCGCCGCCCCTGACTATGATTTTTCCCGACCATAAGGCGCGGCGTTTGGTTTGTCATGTATGGCACCCCTGTGCAAAAATCAGCGCCAACCAGAATTTAAAATCAATTCATTTCGCTTAAGGCAGGAGGCAGCTATGAAATTCGGCATCGGACAACCGGCCCCGCGCAAGGAAGACCCGCGTATGTTGACCGGGCGCGGACGCTATGTGGATGATATCGAACTGCCGCGCCAGACATACGGATATGTGCTGCGCTCACCCCACGCCCACGCCAAAATCACCGCCATCGATACCAGCAATGCCAGCGCGGCGCCCGGCGTGCTGGCGGTTCTGACGGGCGATGATTACGCCGCCGATGGGCTTGGCGAAATCCATTGTCATTTTCCGGTCCCGGCCTTGGTTGGCCCGCCGACCGGCTCGCCCTTTCCGGCCTTGGTCACCGGCATGGTCAAATGCGTCGGCGCCGGGGTTGCCTTCGTGGTCGCTGAAACCCTTGCCCAAGCCAAGGACGCCTCTGAATTGATCCAAATCGGCTATGAAGAGATGGCCGCCGTCACCACCGCCGAAGCGGCCCTCGCCGATGGCGCGCCGAAAGTGTGGGAGCATGCCGACAACAATATTTCCTTCGCCTTCGGCATGGGTGATCTGGAAGCCGTCAACGTCGCCATCGAAGCCGCCGCACATGTGACCACGGCGCATCTGGTCAACAACCGCATCACCACCAACGCCATGGAAACCCGAAGCAATATCGGCGATTATGACGCCGGCACGGAAAGCTACACCCTTTATAATTCGGGCCAGGCGCCGCATATCCTGCGCCAAAGCCTCGCCCAGGACATATTCCAGATAGCGGAAACCCGTATCCGGGTCATTTGCCCCGATGTGGGCGGCGGCTTCGGCATGAAGGGCGCCATCTACCCGGAAGACATTCTGGTGCTGTGGGCGGCCAAAAAAATCGAACGGCCGGTCAAATGGGTCGCCGACCGGCTGGAAAGTTTCGTATCCGACGCGCAAGGCCGGGATCAGGTGGTCGACGCCGAAATGGCGTTCGACGGGGATGGCCGCATCACCGCGATCCGCGTCAAATCCAATTACAATGTGGGCGCCTATTTGCCCGAAGTGGCGTTCATCGCGCCGATGTTTGCGACGCTGCTTTTGTCCGGCGTCTACGCGATCCCGGCGATCCGGGGCGAAACCAACGCGGTCTTTACCAATACCGTCGGCACCGCGCCCTACCGGGGCGCCGGGCGGCCCGAGGCTTCTTATATTCTGGAGCGCCTGATCGATACCGCGGCCGCCGAAATGAGCATGGACCCGACCGAGCTGCGCCGCATCAATCTGATCAAGGCCGATCAGATGCCCTATCAGACGGCGTTGATGCACGCCTATGATTGCGGCGAGTTCGATGTGGTCATGGATAAAGTTTTGGGCGCCGCCGATTGGGACGGCTTCGATAAACGCCGCCAGGCCTCTGCAAAGAACGGCTTGCTGCGCGGCCGCGGTGTCGCCAGCTATCTGGAAGCGGCGACGTTTTTCAACGACCGCATGGAAATCCG
>CAUZTZ010000152.1:0-9788 GCA_963582805.1 Alphaproteobacteria bacterium | reverse complement strand
GGAGAATACCCCGGAGCATGGAACTCATCGGCAAGTGTTCTTCAACGATCAGAAACGATAGCTGAGTTAAATCATAATTTTCCATCGGTGCTAACCGTCGTTTTGGTCGATGATGGCGTCTGGAAAGGCACGGCGAAGTCTACGCAACTCGGCCTCCAGCCTGGCCCCGCCGGGCACCGTCACCCGGTGCGCCGAGGCGCCCAAGCTTGAAAAATTCAGCGCTTCGATCTTGGTGAAACCCAGCCTGCCGGCCTTCGCGGCAAAGCCGTCCGGGGCGTCCAGAACCACCAGATAGGCCTCGCCCTCGCCGGCCAATGCGGCTGTGGAAACCCAGTCTGTATATCTGGCGCCGAACAGGGCCGCCGCCGCTGCCACAACGCCCAAAAATATCGAAAGTCGCAAATACCGCTTCATGGTCCATCTCCCAATTAACTTAAGGTAGGGTGCCATGGCGGTATGACGCGCTAATGACGGCGCTGTATCGGCATTGTTAAAGCATGTAACAAAACAATCCTGTGCCAATTTAAGGCGCGCAATCTCGGCCATCGGCGCGCAGGGCTGCGGGGATCAGCGCGTCTTCGACCAGCGATGTCAGCGCTTGGCGGTAGCCGCCGATGCGGGTGCGCGCCGAGCGGTCCGAGGTGATGACGATGGTCATCGCCAAGCCCGGCGCCACGTAAACAAATTGCCCGCCGAAGCCGCGCGCGTAAGCGACGCGCTGGCCGCAATATTTCGTTAAGAACCAGCCATAACCGTAGGCATCGCCCGAATAGGGCGAGCGGGTGTACCCCGTCCAGGATGCGCGCACCCAGCTTGCCGGCAATATCCGCCGGCCATCGATCATGCCGCCGCCCCGGTACAGCTCGCCAAAGCGCAACAGGGCGTTGGCCGACAGCGCCATATTGTTGCCGCCGAAATAAATGCCTTGCGGGTCTCGTTGCCAGGGAGGAATGCGGATGCCGAGCGGTTTCGCCAGCCAGTCCCTAGCCAAAGCATGGGTCGAACGCCCGGCGGCCCTGGTCAGGATCGCCGAAAGCAAATGGCTGTTGCCGGTGGAATAGAGCATGTGTCCGCCGGGCGCATCGGCGAAGGGGCGCGACAGCACATGCCCGACCCAGTCGCGGCTGTTCACCCAGCGGCCATAATTGCGCCCCGACGTGCGCTGCAATCCGGCGCGCATGGAAAGCAAATGATCGATGGTGATGGTCCTCAAGCGGGCGTCGCCAGTGGCCGCCCCGGGGCGTTTCAGGAGCGGCAATATGAATTGGCCGGCGCCTGTCAGGAGGCCGCGATCAATGGCGATGCCGACCAGCGCCGCGATCAGGGATTTGGATATGGACTTGATATTGACCGGCGCGTCCATTCCCGGGCCGCGAAAAGCCCGCCCGGCGGCTACGCGCCCGTCCCTGGCGACGATCAGCGCGTGCAGCCGGGGCAGGGCTTCGGCGCGCACCAAGGCGCGCTTCAGCAACGCCGGGTCCAGGCCATCGGCGGCAACTGGCCCGCCGAGCGTTGCCGCCAGCAGCGCCAGCGCGGGAGCAATTAATCGGTGCATTACCAATGATTTCCCATGACAACGGAAATTCCGGTTAGAATTAGTCTGCCGCCGCTGTTTACCGGCGGCGGAAGCAAACCAGCAGAGGCGACAGATATCATGAACCGGGTTCCAGACGCAGCCATTTCCCTCGCTCATTTGCGAATGTCCGTTACCGATCTTGGCGCCGCCATCGATTTTTTCGAGGCCATGGGTGGCGCCGCCGATGTGCGCCAGGACAAATTCGCGGTCGTTGCATTGGGCGACAACACCCGCATCCAACTGACCGCATCGGACGCCATGCCCGCTCCGCTAAGCGCCCTCCAATTCGATTTCAAGGTCGACGATATCGACGCGGCGTGGGCTGCCTATACGGCCAAGGGCCTGAAGCCTCGTGATATCCAGCGCCGCCTTCCCGGCCATGACAGCTTTATCGTCATCGGGCCGGACGGCGCCGAAGTAAAAATCAACGGCGCCTATAAGCGCAGCTAGATTTGCGCACCAAAGCAATGGGGCGGCCGAAATTCCTTGCAATTGTTCCGATTATGTTCTATACTCTTGTCCGCGTTTAAATCCCGCAAACACCCTGTTTTAAGCCCGCTGCAACGCGCAATCGGGCAGGAGAATTGTGCCGTGTAACCTGTAAATATCAACCCATTCGCCGCAAAACCGTCATAAAGCGTCATAAACAGTCATAACCGTAAGGGGGGTGCAAATTGATGTCGCACGAGATTAAAAATAAATTACACGCAAAAGTAACTTATGCGGGGATCACCGTGCCGCAAAAAGCGGCCGGCACCGGGTCCAACTGGCGCTTGCGGAATGGGGCCAAAGAAGGCAATTTCGGGTCAGTCAATGGGAGGTAAAGAAAAATGAATATGGTACGTATCGGCGATCCGGTCCGGCGCGATGAAGATTACCGGCTGATCAAGGGACGCGGCCGTTATGCGGACGATGTCAATGAAGCCCGCCAGGCGCGCGCCTTCGTATTGCGCTCACCGCACGCTCACGCTGATATCACATCCATCGATAAAGCCACCGCCGAAGCCGCCCCCGGCGTGCTCGCGGTGCTCACCGGTGATGATCTGCAAGCCCGTGGGTTGGGCGCCCAGTTCCCCACCATGCGCGGCAAGAAGGCCGACGGCTCGCCCGGCTATGTCTGCTCGATGCCGATCCTGGCCCAGGGACGGGTGCGCTTCGCCGGCCAACCGGTGGCCTTCATCGTTGCCGAAAGCGTTGATCAGGCGAAAGACGCCGCCGAGCTGATTGCCGTCGATTACGTGCCCCTGGCCGCCGTCATCACCGCCGATGACGCCCTGGCCGATGGCGCGCCCGCCGTCTGGGAAGACAATCCCGGCAACGAAGCCTACTGCCACGAGATCGGCAACAAGGACGCGGTCGATGCCGCCTTCGCCGAAGCGGCGCATGTGGTCACGCACCGGGTATTGGTCAACCGGGTAACCGGTAACGCCATGGAGCCCCGGGGCTGCATCGCCAATTACGACGATTACGAAGACCGCTATACCTTGCGCGCCACCATCCAGTCGGTGCACGGTACCCGCGCCACCCTGGCGCAGCAGATATTCAAAATCCCGCAGACCAAAATCCGCGTCATTTGCGACAATATGGGCGGCGGCTTCGGCATCAAGGGCGGCTGCTATCCGGAATACAGTCTATCCATGTGGGCATCGGAAGTGATCGGCCGGCCGGTCAAATGGATTGCCGAACGCCAGGAAAGCATCCTCACCGACGAACATGGGCGCGGCGGCTTGGTCGATGCCGAGCTGGCCTTGGACGCGGACCATAAGTTCCTCGCCCTTCGCACCCATACCAAGGTTCCCATCGGCGCTTATTTCACCACCGACCGCAATATCGGCGCCGCCGTGTCGGGGCTCGGCGGATTGGCGGGCGTCTATAAAACGCCGGCCATCCATGCCCGCGTCACCGGCGCGCTGACCAACATCATGACCAATGCCCAGTACCGGGGCGGCGCCAAGCCGGAACCCTGCCACGTGATCGAGGTGATGGTCGATCAGGCCGCCGATCAATTGGGCATCGATGCGGCGGACTTGCGCCTGAAGAACACCATTCCCGCCGACGCCATGCCGTACCGCTCCGGCCTCGGCCAGGTTTACGACTGCGGCGATTTCGTACGCAACTTCGAAGAATGCCTGGAAACCGGCGGCTATAAAGGGTTTGAGGCGCGCCGGGAAGCGGCGGCAAAGCGCGGCAAGTATCTTGGCGTCGGATTGTCGAACACCGTGTCCGGCGTCGCCAGCGTCAATTTCGAACATGCCGAAGTGCGCTTCAATACCGAGGGCGGCATCACGCTGCTTTGCGGCGCCATGGATCACGGCCAAGGCCACGAGACCACCTTCAAGCAGGTTTTGGCCGATAAATTGGGCATCGACGCCGACGGCATCACATATAAGATGGGCGATTCGGACGTGGTCACCTCCGGCGTCGGCACCTTCAACGCCCGCTGCGCCGTGTTCGCCGGTTCCGCAGTCGCCATCGCGGCGGAAAAGATCATCGAAAAAGGCAAACGCATCGCCGCCCATATGATGGAAGCGGCCGCCGGCGATATCGAATATGAAGGTGGTACCTTTTCCGTCGCCGGCACCGACAAGTCCCTCGACATCACCGAAGTTGCCAAGACCGCCTTCCAGCGGCCCAAGCTGCCGGCCGATATCGAGCCGGGCTTTTACGAGCATGGCGAGTTCGGCATCGGCGAGGGGCCGGTCTATCCCAACGGCGCCCATCTTATCGAGGTGGAAATCGACGCCGATACGGGCAAGATCGACATCACCCGCTATGTGGCGGTGGACGATGCCGGCGTGGTCCTCAACCCGCTTCTGTTCGAAGGCCAGGTGCATGGCGGCATCGCCCAGGGCGCCGGCCAGATTTTGATGGAGGATCTGAATTACGATGCCGCCGGGCAGTTGCTGACCGGCTCGTTCATGGATTACGCCATGCCGAGGGCCGATGATTTCTGCAATTTCGAGCTGGCCGCCAACGAGGTGCCGACTGCGCGCAACCCCTTGGGCGTCAAAGGCGTCGGCGAGGCCGGCACGGTCGGCTCGATGCCGTCGCTGATGAACGCCATCAACGATGCGCTCAGCCATATCGGCGCGCCCAATGTTGAGATGCCGGCGACCGCCGAAAAGGTCTGGCGCTCGATCCAGGCCGCGGATTAAGGGCAGTCGCGCATGCCCCATAATGTGGAGATACCGGACTATGTGATCGAGCGCATCATGGCCAAGCGCGGCCGCCTGCATGTGTTCGATAAGTTCGATCCCAAAAAGACCGCCCTGGTGGTCATCGACATGCAGAACTTTTTTGTCGCCGAGGTGGAAACGGCGCGCTCCATCTGCCCCAATATCAATAAACTCAGCGCCCATCTACGGGAAGCCGGCGGCGCTGTTGCCTGGGTGCTCATGTCCCTTGCCGATGAAATGGACGGGCCTTCCAAATGGCCCATCTATCACGATTATTTCTTCACGCCGGAGAAAATGAAAGCCCACAAGGACAACCTTACCGAAGGCGCCGAGGGACAAAAACTCTATCCGACGTTGGTTACGGAAGACGGTGATATCTTTGCCAACAAGAAGCGTTTCTCGGCTTTTATTCAGGGCTCGTCGGATTTGGACGAGCAGCTTCGGGCGCGCGGCATCGAAAACGTGCTGATCGCCGGCACCGTAACCAATTTCTGCTGCGAGACCAGCGCCCGCGATGCCATGATGCTCGACTACCGGGTGGTCATGGTCTCCGACGCCACCGCAGCCCGCTACGACGAAGATCATATTGTCGGGCTGACCACCGTCTGGCAAAGCTTCGGCGATGTGCGCGGGATCGATGACTGTATTGGTGAATTGCTGGCAAGTGAATGATATTGCTCAAGATTTTTTGCCAAAGCCGCCGCCGCCGGGGGTCTCGATAACGAACACATCGCCGGCCGCCATCTCGGTCTGATCGGCGCCGGCAAGCGCTTCGCGGGTGCCATCGGCGCGCTCGACAAAGTTGTGGCCGCACCGGCCATCATCGCCGCCTTGCAGCCCGAACGGCGCAACTTTGCGCGACGACGAAACAATGGCGGCGGTCATCGGCTCCAGGAAGCGCACGCGGCGGACGGTGCCGTCGCCGCCTCTGGACTGGCCGGCGCCGCCCGAATTGGTGCGGATACGGAATTCTTCGAGCCGCACCGGGTGCCGGAATTCCAAGATCTCAGGATCGGTCAGGCGGGTGTTGGTCATGTGGGTATGGACGGCGGAGGCGCCATCGAAGCCGGGCCCGGCGCCGGCGCCGCCGCAGACGGTTTCGTAATATTGGTGCTCGGTGTTGCCGAAGGTGAAATTGTTCATGGTGCCCTGTCCCGATGCCAAGGCGCCTGCCGCCGCCATCAGTGCGCCGGTGACAGTTTGCGAGGTTTCCACATTGCCGGCGACCACGGCGGCCGGCGGGTTGGGATTGAGGATGGTGCCGCTTGGAACGATAATCTCGATGGGCTCCAAACAGCCGTCGTTGAGCGGGATATCGTCGGCGACCAGACAGCGCAAAACGTAGAGCACCGCCGCCCGGGTGACGGCGGCCGGCGCGTTGAAGTTGCCGCCGTCCTGGACCGAGCTGCCGGTGAAATCTATGACCGCGCGGCGGCGAAGTTTGTCGACGCGGATGGCCACCTGGATTTGGGCGCCGTTATCCATGGGTGCGGTATATTCGCCGTCCGGCAGGACGTCCAGCACGCGGCGCACCTGCTCGGCGGCGTTGGCGCGCACATGGCGCATATAGGCCTCGACCACGCTGAGGGTGAAGTGCTCGGCCATGCGGGCCAGCTCGGCGGCGCCTTTTTCGTTGGCGGCGATCTGCGCCTTGAAGTCGGCGATGTTCTGGTCGGGATTGCGCGCCGGATGGGGGCCCGATGCCAGCAACTGGCGCAGCTCGGCCTCGCGCAATCGGCTCTTCGAGACCAAAAGGAAGTCGTCGATCAGCACGCCTTCTTCGGCGATGTCGCGGCTGAATGGCGGGATCGATCCGGGCGTGATGCCGCCCACATCGGCGTGGTGGCCGCGGCTGCCGAGGAAGAAAAGGATGTCCTTGCCACCCCTATCGAAGACCGGTGTGATGACGGTGATGTCGGGCAGATGGGTGCCGCCGTTATAGGGCGCGTTGAGGGCGTAAACCTCGCCCGGCTGCATGGTGCCCGCGCGCTGGCGGATGACGGTGGCAATACTTTCGCCCATGGAGCCGAGATGCACCGGCAGGTGCGGCGCATTGGCGATGAGGGCGCCGCCCGCATCAAAAAGGGCGCAGGAGAAATCCAGCCGCTCTTTTATATTCACCGATGAGGCGGTGTTGGCAAGCACCGCGCCCATTTGTTCGGCGATGGACATGAAGAGGTTGTTGAATACTTCAAGCATCACCGGATCGGCGGCCACGCCGATTGCCGCCTTGGCCGGGCGCGGCCTCGTTCGGGAAAGGATAAGATGGCCGGGGCCGCCCATGCGTGCCGCCCATTCCGGCTCGATCACCGTGGTGCCGGTATCGTCGATGATGATCGCCGGGCCATGGATTTGCGTATCCGGCGCAAGATCGCCGCGCCGGTAAATGGGCGTCGCGTGGGCGCTGCCGGCCATATGGGTGGTCACGGTTTCGATCGGTGCGCCGGAGGCCGGGCCCAATTCCATGGCGCCATCGCCCGCCCGCTCGGCGCCGCCAACGGCTTCAACGAAGGCCGCTTCGAGGATCAGCCCGCGTCCGGGATCGATGAAGCCGAAACGGGTCCGGTGGGCGGCCTCGAAATCAGCGGACACTTTGTCCAATGGCCCGAACGGGACCTGGAGCGCCGTATCGGTGCCGGCGTAGCGGACATGCAGGCGGCGGTGAACCTGGATTTGATCGGCGGCGATGTTTTGTTCGGCTAGCTCGACCCGGCTTTGGCCTTCGAGATCGGCAAACACCGGCTCCAGATCGGCAAGGGCGCCCAGGCTCGCCTCGGTTTCAACGGCCCGCTCCCGGTGCGCATGCACTTCGGCGAGGCCCATGCCGTAGGCCGACAAGACGCCGGCCAGGGGGTGGATGAAAATGCTTTCCATACCCAGCGCATCGGCCACCCGGCAGGCGTGCTGGCCGCCGGCGCCGCCGAAACAGACCAGCGTGTATTCGGTGACGTCGTAGCCGCGCTGCACCGAAATGCGTTTGATGGCGCCGGCCATGTTTTCGACGGCGATGGTAAAGAAGCCCTCGGCGACGGCTTCGGCGGATTGCTCGGTGCCGGTGGCCGCCGCGATCTCTCCCGCCAGATCGGCGAACTTGGCGGCGCTGATATCGGCATCGATTGGCTGGTCGGCGCGCGGCCCAAACACATGCGGGAAGTGGCGGGGCTGGATGCGCCCCAGCATCACGTTGGCGTCGGTGATGGTCAGCGGCCCGCCGCCGCCATAACAGGCCGGCCCCGGATCGGCGCCGGCAGAGCCCGGCCCAACGCGCATGCGGGCGCCATCGAACTGGAGGATCGAGCCGCCGCCGGCGGCCACCGTGTGGATGTGCATGATCGGCGAGCGCAGGCGCACGCCGGCCACTTCTGTATCGAAGGCGCGCTCAAACTCGCCGGCATAGTGGGAGACATCGGTGGAGGTGCCGCCCATGTCGAAGCCGATGATCTTATCGAAGCCGGCCATGGCGGCGGTACCGGCGGCGCCCACAACACCGCCGGCGGGCCCCGACAGAATGCTGTCCTTGCCGCGAAACAGTTGCGCATCGGTAAGCCCGCCGCTCGACTGCATGAACATCAGCTTGACGGACCCAAGGCTTTTGGCGACCCGGTCCACATAGGATTTGAGGATCGGCGAGAGGTACGCATCGACCACCGTGGTATCGCCCCGGGACACCAGCTTCATCAGCGGCGAGACCTCGGAGGAGACCGAAATTTGGGTAAAGCCTGCCGCCTCGGCCAAGCCGGCGATGCGGCGTTCATGCTCCGGCGCCCGGTAGCTATGCATCAGCACGATGGCGACCGCGCGAAAGCCGGCGCCATGGGCTGCGGCAAGTCCCTCGGCGGCGGCGGGCTCATCAAGGGGCTGGATCTGGTTGCCGGCGGCGTCCAGCCGGCCGGCCACTTCGAGGACGCGGCCATAGAGCCGTTCCGGCAATTGGATATCAAGGGCGAACAGGTCCGGGCGGTTTTGATATCCAATTGCCAAGGCATCGCCAAAGCCCTGATTGGTCACCAGCAAGGTCGGCGCGCCGGCCCGCTCCAAAAGCGCGTTGGTGGCGACGGTGGTGCCCATCTTGACGGCGGCGACAGCCTCGGTGGGCACCGGATCATCGCCCGCCAGTCCGAGCAGACGGCGCAGTCCCTCGACGGCGGCGTCTTCATATTGGCCCGGATTCTCGGACAATAATTTTTCAACGGCGAGCGTGCCGTCCGGGCGCCTGGCTACCACATCGGTAAAGGTGCCGCCCCGGTCGATCCAGAATTGCCATTGGGTGTTTTCGTTGTGCATATCCATTCCACTGACCCGAAGTCATATAATCCCGCCCGGCAAAAGCCAAAAAGTAAATTCGGTCCGTTGTCCGGTGGAACGGGTTGGGGCAGCTTGGATAGGAAATTCAAGGCGGCGAAAGGGGCGAATTCTTAGTCCGTATGTTCGTCAAATTCGACCCAAAATTCGCAACCCACGTCCGGCACGCTTTCGACACCGATGGCGCCGTTCATGGTTTCGACAATTTTCTTCGACAAGGCGAGGCCGAGGCCGGTGCCTTCGATCGAGGAATTTTCCCGTCCGGCGCGGTCGAATGGCTCAAAAATATTATCCAGATTGTCCTCGGCGATGCCGGGGCCGGTATCCTTGATCGCGACGCGAACCCGCTGATTGGGCATCTTGATGCAGCGCACAATGATGGCGCCGCCCAGATGGTTATATTTGACCGCGTTGGCGAGGATATTGATGAACACCTGTTTAAGACGGGTCGCATCGGCCATCACCAGCCAACCTTCATTGCGGCCAATCTCAAATTGGATATTTATTTTACGCTCAGCGGCAAGCGGGTTGATGAACTCCAACGAGGCTTGCAGTTGATCAACGATATATTCCGGGCGCAGCAGAATGCCTTCGGGTTTCAACTCGATGCTCGACATTTCCAGGATATTGCCGATCACCGAATGCAGATGCTGGCCCGCATCGACGACGATACGCAGATACTCGTTCTGCTTCTCGCTCAAACGATCGCTGCTTTCATAGATGAGAAATTCGGT
>CAUZTZ010000151.1:0-9838 GCA_963582805.1 Alphaproteobacteria bacterium | reverse complement strand
TGAGCCCTGAGCGCAGAGACGTGCGCGCATATTTCCAAAGCATCGAGAACGGCGGTATGACGCGGCCTACTTCAGACGGGATGCTGGGCGGATTTTTCTGGGGCAGGACTTTGAGAACCTCGGTGAGCCCGAACAAGCCAATCAGTAGCGGGATATAGCTGATATGGTCTTCGAGAATACGAAAGCCGAAGGTAAAGCGGGCGACGCCATGGATGGCATCCAGCCCGACGAACGATATCAGCAATCCGATCCAGCCCGAAATCCAGCCCTTCAACGGCATATCGCCCGCCGACATGGAGCCGCAGATGGCGATCCCCCACATCGCCAGCAGGAACATTTCCCACGACCGAAACTGCAGGGCCAGGAACAATATCGCCGGGATGAAGGAAATCAAAAGAACGATCCCCACCCAATTGCCGAGGAAGGAGGCGGCAATGGCAGTGCCGAGCGCCAGCCCGCCCTCGCCGCGCTGGGCCAGCGGATAGCCTTCGATCATGGTTGGCACCGCATCGGGCGTTCCCGGAATATTGATCAGCACCGCCGATATGGCGCCGCCGAAGACGCTGCCCGTATAGACGCCGAGCATGAACATGACCGCCACATGCTGGCTCATGCCGGTCGACAGCCCGATCAGAAGCGCCATCGCCATGGTCGTCGATAGCCCGGGCATGGCGCCCCAAAGGATACCGAGCGTGACCCCGGCCAGACACACCACCAGCATCCACGGCGAAAAGGCGATGGCCATCTGGCTGGTCAGTTGGGCAAGCACCGTGTCCATCAGCCCGAGCCCGGCAGCAGAATTTCGAAGCCGTCGCGGAAGATCCAGGCGAGGCCGATTACCATGCCGGCGGCGACGGCGATGCATGCAAGCCAGCGTGCCCGCCAGAACAATTTCAAAATCAACGCGATGACGGGAATGGAAATTGTTTCGTAAGAGGAAAAGCGGAAGGTGTAGAAGCCGGCCGGCATGCGAATCTCAAAGTTGATCAAATCGGTCAGAACCACGTAGGCCAACACCAAGCCCATCAGGATCAGCGTGCGCCGGCCTTCAATATCGGCAATGAAGGGGCCGATGGGATCGTGGGCGGACTTAAGAATTTCGCGCAAGGGCGCGCGTTTCAGCGCCTTGGCGGCGAGGCCAGCGGCCATGATGAGAAGCGACAATCCGGTGATAAACGGCAGCAGTCCCGGCGCCGTATAAAGGCTGGCCGGCGCGTCCAGGTCCAGCGACAGGAGCATCGCCCCAATGCCGATAACACCAACCATGGCGGCGGAGGCCAGATCCTTGCCCGGCGAAACCGCAGTGCCGCCTTCCTCGCCGGTGAAATTGCCTGTCGCCAGGCTTTCCACGTCGGTCTCAAGGCGTGATTTTGGGGTGTCGGCCATGTTTTAATTGCTAACCGGGCGGGCCGCCTTTCGGCAAGCCCGCCCGGGTTAGGTTGCTACTGTTTCAGTCAATCGGCTATAGCGGCTTGTAGCCCTGGGGCGGCCACCACTTGTCGAAACCAGCCGGTTTTGGTAGGCCCAGCTCGGTCGCCGGGTGCGAGCCCTTGACGCCCAGTCTTTCGAAGGTCTCGGCGGTGATCGATTCCACTTGCGCGGCGCGCCGGTCGGCGGCCTTACCGGTGCGGATATCGATTTCGAAGAACTTCTTCTTGGCGATGGCCGCGAAGGCCGGTGATTTCACGCCGGCAACGAAGGCTTTTTCGATTTTGCCGATGATCGCTTTCGGAACCGAACGGCGAATGGCCAGATTATAGATGCCCGAGAACGGCAACTGATTTTTGATTCCGGGCAGGAAATTGCCCACCGACGGCATAATCTTGCCGCCGCCGGCATCAATATCCTTGGTTCCGGTCTGTTGGATCGGGCGCAAATTGCCGGCGCGGATATGCTCGATATGTTCATGCACGCCGCCGCCGGCGATCATCGCCTCGCCGTTAAGGCCGGCCAAAGTCGCCGCCTTGCCGCCCTTATAAGGCAGATACTTCAAGGTTACGCCGGCAGACTGGGCGACGATGGCCGCCAGTTCGTGCCAAAGACCGCCCTGGCCCGACGTGGAAATGGTGATCTTGCCAGGATTGGCCTTGGCCGCGGCAATGACATCTTGGAAGGTTTTGAACTTGGAATCGGGACGCACCGACCAGGACGCGCGGGAATTGGCCGCCTGCATATACTGCCAATCTTTCCAGGCCTGGGATTTGGAATGGCCCATAACGCGCACGAACTTGTTGTAGTTGGCGGCGCCCATCCAGGTATAGCCATCGTCTTTCTTGCCGAGGACGTAGCGGGTGGCAACGCCGCCGACGGCGCCTGGCTTGTTGATGACATTGATTTTCCATCCCGTGGCGCTGGCCATTTCCTTGACGATGGTGCGGATGACGGTATCGGTGCCGCCGCCGGCGCCATACATGACAACAACGGTGATTGGACGTTCCGGCCATTCGGCGCGCGCGCCGGAGGCGCCCACCGCCAGAACCGCCGCACCGGCGGCGAGACCGGTGATTGTGGTTTTAATAACGTTCATAATATTCTCCTCGCTGTAAAATTATTGTCGACCCCTGTGGCCCGATTACTCTTATATAAGACTTGTTCAGATTATTGTGATTACGATAGGGGATCAACTGCTGAATTGCCGGTCCGGCGATCCGAATATTGCCGGCCGGTTTTGGCGGGCGGGATCGTTCCGACATTGACTGGCGGGTCCGCCCATCTACAATAGCGCCAATAACAACCGAATACGTTGCTGGGAGGGCACGACTTTGAAACCATCGCCATTCGCCTATGCCAAGCCCGCCGATCTGGCCGAGGCGCTCCGCCTCAAGGCCGATCACGGCGACGACGGCACCTTTATCGCCGGCGGCCAGAGTCTGGTGGCAACCCTCAATATGCGGCTGTCATCGCCCGAGATTCTCATCGATATCGGCGGCGTCGCGGAGCTTTCCGGCATCGAGGTCTCTGATGGCCAAGTGCGCATCGGCGCCCTCACCCGGCACCGGGACTTGGAGGATTCGGCCCAAATCCAGACCCATGCCCCGCTCATCGCCGAAGCCATAACCCAGGTGGCGCATCCCGCCATCCGCAACCGGGGCACCATTGGCGGCTCCATCGCCTTTGCCGATCCGGCGGCCGAGTTGCCGGCCTGTATCCTGGCGCTGGACGGCGCGATTGAAATTGCCGGAGCTGATGGCCGCCGCAAAGTGGCCGCCGGGGATTTCTTCAAGGGCCTGTACGAGACCGATCTGGGCGCCGGCGAGATGATCACGGCGGTCGAGTTTGCCGCCGACAGCGATGATTGGCGCACCGGCTTCGACGAACTGGCGCGCCGCCACGGCGATTATGCCATGGCCGGGCTGGCCGCCAGATTGCGCATGGATGGCGAAGCGGTCGCCGAAGCGCGGCTGGTGTATTTCGCAGTTGGCGACAAGCCCATGCTGGCAGCGGGCGCCGGCGGTGAACTGACCGGTAATTCGCTGAGCCCGGAGACGATCGAGGCAGCGGCGGCTTCCCTGGACAATGATCTGGAACCGTTCGACGATCTTCATTCCAGCGCCGCCATGAAGCTGCATCTGGCGCGCGAATTGACCCGCCGGGTCTTAACCCAAATCGCTGGGGGCGCGCCATGAGCAATCGCATCACCATCACCGCCCAAGTCAACGGCGAAAAAGTCACCCGCGACGTGGAGCCGCGCCAAAGCCTGGTGGATTTCCTGCGCGAAGAGCTGGAGCTGACCGGCAGTCATGTGGGCTGCGAGCATGGGGTCTGCGGCGCCTGTACGGTGCGCCTCAATGGCGAGATCGTGCGCGGCTGCCTGACGTTGGCGGTACAGGCGGACGGCACCGAGGTGGAAACCGTCGAAGGCTTGTCGGAGAGCGGCGAGATCGCCGATCTTCAAGATGCGTTTTTGAGGCTTAACGCCATCCAGTGCGGCTTTTGCTCGCCGGGCATGCTGATCACGGCGGCCGAGCTGTTGGATCGAAACCCGGCCCCGGACCGCACCCAAATTCGCGAATTTATCGCCGGCAATTACTGCCGCTGCACCGGCTACCAGACCATCGTCGATGCCATCGAAACCGTTGCCAAGGAAAGGCGGGATAGCTGATGAGCGATTTGAAATCCAATCCGGTTGTCACCATCCACGACCGGCCCAACAGCTATATCGGGCGTAGCGTGCCCCGGCCCAACGCCAAACGATTGCTGCATGGGCGCGGCAACTTCACCGACGATGTGCGCTTGCCGCGCATGTTGCACAGCGCCTTTTTGCGCTCGCCCCACGCCCACGCCGAGATCGTCTCCATCGACACATCGAAGGCCGAGGCGGCGCCCGGCGTCATCGCCGTCGTCACCGGCAAGGACGTGGCCGAAATCTGTGAGCCCTATGTGGGCGTCCTCACCCATCTGCAGGGGATGCGCTCGCCGCCCCAATATCCACTGGCCATGGACCGCGCCCGCTGGCAGGGCGAGCCGGTGGCCGCCGTCGCCGCTGAAACCCGTGCCCAGGCCGAAGACGCGCTGGAGCTGATTGGCATCGAATATTCCGAATTGCCAGCGGTCACCGATATGGAAGCCGCGCTGGAGGCGGACGCGCCGCGTATTTGGGACGAATACGATAGCAATCTCTGCTGGGAGCGGCTGGTGGATGAGGGTGACGTGGAAACGGCGCTGGCGAATTCCGCCTATGTGGCCGAGGCCGAGTTTGATTTTGGCCGCCACACCGGCGTCACCTTGGAGCCGCGCTCGATCATCGCCGATTATAATTCCGGCGAGGGCAGGCTGACGGTGCATCATTCGACCCAGGGCCCGCACATGATGCAGGCGATCATCGCCAAGGCGTTCCAATTGGAAGAGCATAATGTGCGCATCATCGCCGGCGATGTGGGCGGCGCCTTCGGCATCAAGATACACACCTATGGGGACGAGCTGGCATGCGTTGCGCTGTCGATGCTATTGAAGCGGCCGGTGAAATTTATCGCCGACCGGCTGGAATCATTCACCGCCGATATTCATGCCCGCGATCACATCATCAGGGGCCGCATGGGCGTCGACGCGGACGGCAAGATCACCGCCATCGATTATGACGATATCACCGGCATCGGCCCGTTTTCCATGTATCCGCGCTCGTCCGGGATTGAGATTAATCAGGTGCTCAACCTGACCGCCGGCTGGTACGATATCGAGAACTATCGGGCGCGCGGGCGCGTGGTGTTTTTGAACAAGGCGATGATGTGCCAGTACCGGGCCGTCGGCCATCCCATCGCCATGGCCTTGGGCGAGGGCCTGGCCGAACTGGCGGCAGCCGGCATCGGCATGGACCCGCTGGAATTCCGGCGCAAGAACTTGGTTCCGGACGACGCCTATCCGTGCAAATCGGTCACCGGCATGCCGTTCGAAAAACTGTCCCACCACGCGACGCTGGAAAAGCTGGCTGCGATGATGGATTACGATGGCGTGCGCGCCGAGCAGGCCAAATTACGCGAAAATGGCATCCACCGGGGCATCGGCTTTTCCTCGATGATCGAAGTGACTAGCCCCAGCGCCATGTTCTACGGCGTTGGCGGCGCGCCAATATCGGCCCAGGATGGCTGCACGCTGCGCCTCGATGCCAAGGGCAATGTCTTTTGCGCCATCAGCGTCACCGAACAGGGCCAGGGCGCCGAAGCCATCGTCGGCCAGATCGTCGCCACCGCCTTGGGCGTCAGCCAAGACCGGGTGCGGGTGATCACCGGCGATACCGACAACGTACCCTACGGCGGCGGCACCTGGGCGTCCCGGGGCACCGGCATCGCCGGCGAAGCGGCGGTCCAGGCCGGCCACGCGCTGCGCTCGCAGATTTTGGAAGTGGCCGGCAAGATGCTGCAGGCGGAGCCCGATACCCTCGATATCAGGGACAACCAGGTGGTTGACGCCGCCAATGGCGCCCAGCGCCTCGATCTGGCCGAGATCGGCCGCGTCGCCTATTACCGGGCCGACACCTTGCCGCCGGACTTCCAGGCAGAGCTGTCCGCCACCCGCCATTTCGTGCCGAAAGCGTTTCCCTTCGCCTTCACCAACGGCATGCACGCCTCTTACGTGGAGGTGGACGAGCGTACCGGCATCGTCACGCCGCTCAAACATTGGGTGGTGGAAGATTGCGGCACCGTCATCAACCCGATGCTGGTGGATGAACAGGTGCGCGGCGGCGTCGTCCAAGGCATCGGCGGCGCGTTATACGAAGAATGTCTGTACAGCGATGAGGGCCAGCTGACCAACGGCAACATGGCCGATTATCTGGTGCCCATGGCCGCCGAGATGCCGGACATCGAAGTGGGTCACCTGGAAAGCCCGATGGGCGAATCTGAGCTTGGCGCCAAGGGCGCCGGCGAGGCGGGCACCGGCGGCGCCCCGGCGGCGATCATGAACGCCGTCAACGACGCGCTGCGCCCCCTCGGCGGGCAGATCACTCAGCACCCGATGACGCCGGAGCGGGTGCTCCGGGCGCTCGGCAAACTGTAAATCATCCCAAAGGGAGTATCGGCCATGCGCGCACGCCAGCTGTTTCTGGAAAGTCTGCTCGCCCACAACGTGACCATGTTTTTCGGCAATCCCGGCTCCACCGAAAACGCGGTGGTCGATGGCTTGTTCGAATATGACCAGCTCCGCTACATTTTGGCATTGCACGAAGGCGTCGCCGTCGGCGCCGCTACCTTTTACGCCCAGGCCAGCGGCAAGACGCCGATGGTCAATCTGCATGCGGGGCCCGGTCTCGGCAACGGCATCGGGCTGATCTATGGTGCGCTCCGGGCCAACGTACCGATGATCGTCACCGCCGGCCAGCAGGATACCCGCATGCGCCTGCGCGAGCCGGTCCTTAGCCACGATCTGGCGGCGATGGCGGCGCCGGTGGTGAAGTGGTCGATGCAGATAGAACAGGCGGACGAGGTAAGCCAAGCCGTACGCCTCGCCTACAAAATCGCCAACCAGGCGCCCAAGGGCCCGGTCTTTTTGGCCTTGCCGCTGAACGTCATGGAACAGGAAACCAATGTTGCCCTGCAGGGCCCCGGCGAGATATTTCACGCCGCCGCCGACGCCGCCGGCCTTGCACGCGCTGCCGAAATTCTGGCCAAAGCTTCCAAGCCGATCATCGTCGCCGGTGATGGCATCGCGCAAGCCGGGGCGAGCCGTTCGGTTGGCCGCCTGGCCCAACTGACCGGCGCCGAGATTTGGTTCGAGCCGTCCCGGGGCCGCTATCCGGTGGCCGCCGATCATGCTTGCGTGCAGGGCTCGCTGCCCTTCGACAGTATCGCCATGCGCGCCTTGTTCGAGAACACCGATGCCATATTCATGATGGGCGGACGTTTTTTTGAAGAGCTTTGGTACAACGCCGACACCTCACCGCTTGCCGGTATCGAGGCCAAGGTGGTTCAGATCGACGACGCCGAGCCGCGTCTGGCCCAATTCCATGCCGTCGATCTCGGCCTGATCGGCGACATGGGCGCCACTGCCGACGCCCTTTGCGCGGCACTTGAACCGGGCCTTGATGACGCCTATCGGGCAGCGGCGGAAGCGCGCCTGGCCGGCATCGCCGCCACCCGCGATGAGCGCCAGAAGCGCCAAGCCTCCCGCGCCGAGGCACCGGGCGCGCCGGGCAAGGTGTCGGTGGCCCGCGCCATGGCGGCGTTGCGCGATACCGCGCCGGCGAACACGGCGTTCGCCAACGAAATTATCACCACACGGCTGGATTTTGACGGCACCTTCGATGCGCTGGGCCCCAATGATTTCTTCGGCGGACGCGGCGGCGGCATCGGCCAAGGCCTGGCCGGCGCCATCGGCGTCAAGCTTGCCTATCCGGACCGCCCGGTGGTTTGCGTATCCGGCGACGGCTCGGCCATGTATTCGATCCAGGCCCTGTGGACGGCGGCGCACCACGATCTGGCGATCGTCTTCATCATATTATCGAACCGGGAATACCGGGTCCTGAAGACCAACCTGGATGAATGGCGGCGGCGCTTCGATATGAGCTCGAACGCGCCCAACCCGTTGATGGACATCGCCGATCCGCCCCTGGATTTCGTCGCGCTCGCCAAGGGTATGGGCATCGATGGCGCCTATGTAGACACCGACGAAGGCGTCGCCCCGGCGCTGGAGAAGGCGTTCCAGAGCGGCAAGCCGTATTTGCTTGAGTTGGAGTATTAAAGCGCCGCCCTCAAGTTTCCCAGTAATTGATCTCGACGGTAACGCCGTTGGGGTCGTCGGCGAAGATTTGCAGCAGCTTCATGTCGGGAACTTCGCGCTCCACATAATCGATGCCGCGGGCCGCCAAAATACTCTTTAAACCGTCCGGGTCGGTGGCGCGGAAGGCCAGATGATCGACGGCGCCGCTGCCATCCGGGAAATCGATATCCTCCTTGCCCAGATAATTGTAGAGCCCTTCGGGGTTATCGGGATCGATGCCGACCAGATGCACAACCGGAACGGCGCCCGCATAGAGCCAATGGCCGGGAAAGGGGAAAGGCGGGCGCACGCCGTCGGTGAGGCCGAGGGCTTCGAAAAAATCCTTGGTCTCTTCGAGCTTCAACGTGCGGATCGAACAATGGTCCAGTGTGTTGAGGGGCATGACGTTCGGTTTCCAAGTTCACCCGGTTTCAATAATATTGCCGTCATCGTCCAGATCCAGCCCGGTTGCGCGGGCGCGCTCGAGGACGCTTGGCGACCAGGTCACCTTGCCGGTGTCGGTTCCACCGACGATGGCCATCAAGATACCGTGCTCCTCGCCGATGTTGCGGAAACCGCGCATCACGCCCGGCGGCACCGAGACAACGTCGAACGGCTCCAGGGTCACTTCGTTTTCGCCGTCCTCGCCCCAGATCACCGCCCAGCGCCCGGACATGGCGACGAACACCTCCACGGTCAGGTGGTCGTGCAGGGCCGCGCCCTTGCCAGGATCGGCGCCCACATAGGTCAGGTTGAAACCCTGGGCATCGGCAATCGCCGGCAACAATTCCGGGTCCTCCGAGACGCCGGGGCCGATGACGTTATAAATGTCGCGTTCGTGGTCGGGAAGCCGGGTGTCGACGAACGCCTGCGGGCTTTTGGTCATGGAATTGAAATGGGCGACGCGCCCATCCATCAATTGGCGAACAGCGATATCATCGGGCATGATGCGTTCTCCTAATGCGGGTCCAATTGGCCGCGGTCAATTATTGCCGATACCTTCGGTCGCGTCCATGATCACGATCTCCACCTCGCCGGACCCGTCCCTCCGGTGGGCGGCGGCGGCCTTGTATTCGGGCGAATCGTGGCAGGCGATGGCGTCCGCCATGGACGGAAACTCGATGATCACGAAGCGGTGGAAATATTCCGGACCCTCGACAATTTTGTAATCGCCGCCGCGCGCCAATACCTTGGCGCCCCATTTTTCGAATATGGGCGCGAGGGCGGTGGTGTATTTGGAATAGTTTTCCTGGTCGTTGATCTTGGCGCGGGCAAACCAATAGCCGGGCATGATGTTTCACTCCTTATTTGCGTTTCTATAATTGCACCATCTTCGGCGCTATTCGGGGATCGGCAGCGGCTGGTCGTTTTCCGGGATGCGCCAGCCGGTCTGCACGGCGGGACGCGCGGCGATTTCCAGGAACCAGCGCAGAACGTTGGGAAATTCGTTCAGATCCACGGTCTGCCAATCCCAGCGTCCAACCCATGGGAAGATGGCCATATCGACGATGGTGTATTCATCGCCCAGGAAATAATGATTATCGGCGAGGCGCCTGTCCATGACGCCATAAAGGCGTTTGGCTTCATTTAAGTAGCGTGCAGACGCTTCCACGTTCTTGCCTTCGCCATATTTGGTGAAAACATGAAA
>CAUZTZ010000150.1:0-9883 GCA_963582805.1 Alphaproteobacteria bacterium | reverse complement strand
TAAAGAGCGTCCCAGCCGCCGCGTAGTACCACCGGCACCATGATCCAGGGCGCGGCGGTTATGATTTGCACATGCTCGTCGGCATGGATTTGATCGCGGTGCGCCAGCACCCGGTCGATCAATTTCGGAAAGGCCCAGTCGCAGCGGTAAATGACCTTGCCGTCCGGATCGATCACATAGGTCATGTTCGGCAATCCGCCATATTTGCGGTGCATGCCGCCGTCCACACTGTCGATCAGGATTTTGCGTGGCTCGCCGTATATGTCTTGAAGCTGCTTCGACATTTCCAATTTTTGCGCGTCGTTCTCGTGGGGGCCGAGGCGGGCACCGGGATGGGCTTCGCGCACATAGATCAACAGGAACTCCACATCCGGGTATTTGCCTTGCAGTTTGAGGATGCCGGGGATGTTTTTCACGTACATGGAACAGGTCAGCGAGCCGGTCTCCAGGACCACCCACTTACCCTTGTAATCTTCCAGGGACACTTCGGAACCGCCTTGGTCGCGGATGGTGAATTCCTCGGCGGTCTCGCCGGCCTTGGCGCCGGGAAATTTGCCGAGCTCATATTCCGACATTTTGTAGCGTTTATAATTGTAGGTGGTGACCATGGCGTTGCTCTCCGGTGAGCGGAGCTGCTTATACCAATATTGCCGCTTCTTCGAAAGCCATGGGGCGCAAGCGTCACCAAAATTTGAACGCTCATTCAGCCAAGAAAGCGTCGATTTCTTCCAGATAGCGCTGTAGCGAAGGATCATCGGCCAGCATGGCATGGTTGCGCCCCTCCAAGGGCACGAAACGGGCGCCTGGAATGGCGGCGGCCATGCGGCGGCCCTCTTCAAACGGGGCGCGCGCATCCTCGCGAAGATGGAGCACCAGCGACGGCGCCGTTATGGCGGCCAGCTCGCCCGAAATATCGATATCGTCGAGGGCAAACTGGATGCGCGCGGCGTTTCCCGGCGGCGTCGCGGCGCGCTGGAATTTGGTGAAATCGGCCAGCTGAGCGGCGTTGGCGTCGGGCATGAAGAAGGTCCCGAACATCTGCACATAGGTGTCGATATCCTTGCCCCAGCCTTCGCGAATCATGGTGATAAAGGCGTCGCTTTCGGCAATCTGACCGTCCGAGCCACGCTTGCGGCGGCCGCGGGCATAGCCGCCATAGAGAACCAGATTATTGACTTTATCGGGATTGCGGGCGGCATAGGCGGCGGAGATGGCGGCGCCTTGGGATTGGCCGATCAGTGCAAAATTGTCCAGCCCCAGATCATCGATGACGGCGGCCAGATCGCTGAGCGAAGCTTCAAACGAGATGTTATCCACGTCCCAATCGGAAAGACCGTTACCGCGCGCGTCATAACGAACCACCGTGTAGTTGCGTGCCAGCATCTCGAACACGGCGCGCCGCGACGGCATCTGCAAATCCAGCTCCAGGTGGGTCAGCCAGTTGGCAACGAAGATAACCGGCGGTCCCTGGCCGAGGGTCGAGTAGGCGATCTGCACGCCGTCAGGCGCCGTGCAAAATTTAATGACTTGATTGTCCACGTAGTTTGGCGTGTCGGCTTGTTGCTGTTTGGGTGCGGATGCCAGGTGCCAGGCCTGCACCGGCGCCGACACATTCTTGACGTCTTGCAGGCCCATATCGTGGTAATCGGCATCGATGCGATTGCGCACCTGATTATAAACATCGCCGGAAATGCAGATGCCGCCGGGCTCGGCCAGGGCTTCCAGCCTTGCCGCCACGTTGACGCCCTCGCCGTGGATATCTTCGCCGTCATCGACGATGTCGCCCATATTAACGCCCATGCGGAAATCGAGGGCGCTATCGGCAAGGCCTTCCTGCATGGCGATGGCGCATTTGACGGCGTCCTGGACGGTCGGAAATTCCACCAGAAAGCCGTCGCCGGTGAGCTTGACGATCTTGCCGGAATAATCGGCGACGCGGGGTTTGATGACGTCTTCGCGGGCATCCTGCCAGGCGGCGACGGTGCCATCGGTGTCGGCTTCCATGCGCGCCGTATAGCCCGCCACGTCCGCTGCCAGGATGGCGCTCAGCCGTCGTTGAACCTGCCGATCCGCCATGCTCTTCCCTGACCCTATTGTATTTGGGGGCTGTGGTGCCCGGTTTTGACGTAGATGGTGCAGCCTTCGCGGCTGAACGGCGTGTGCCGGCTTTCCGGCGGACTGCGCAGCCAGGTGCCTTGCTCATAGCGTCCAAACTCGTCCTCAAAGACGCCCTCCAGAACCAGGATCTCTTCAGCGCCGGGATGGGCGTGTTCCTGAAAGCGCGTGCCCGGCTGCCATTTGACGAGGGCAATACGCTCGGCCCCGAATTCGTGCAGGGGCAACACCGACAATCCCTCCGCCTGGCCGGGCAGCCAGGCTGCCGAAGCGGTATCCAGGCGCACGACGGCCTGGTCGGCGGCATCGAACTGGCTTAGTTTGACGAAGATCGTACAGCCGTCCCTGCTGAACGGCTGATGCTCGGAGCCGATGGGATTGCGGATATACATGCCCGGCCCGAAATCGCCATATTGGTCGGAGAAGACGCCGTCCAAGACGATAAACTCCTCGCCGCCGTCATGGCTGTGGGACGCAAAGGCGCTGCCCGGCGCATAGCGGACAATGGTCGTTGCGCGCCCAGCCTCGGCGCCGTCGCGCTCCAGCATTTTGCGCTCGACCCCTTTGAGCCGCGATGGCACCCAATGCATATCCTCAGGCGTGATCACCACCCGTTTATCGAAATCCATGTTCAAATTGGTTGTCATCGACCCATCCTATGCATATTCAGGCCTTGGCGCCATGTCCGGCGCGTGCAACGGGGAGAAAGCCATGGCTGGTCACGACATTCATCTGGTTGGCAGCGTGCCCATGGCGAACGCCGGCGCCGTCATGGAAACCGTTGCCGCCGCCCTTGGGCCAAGGCTGAAGCGTATCCCCGACGGCGAGACCGGCGAGCGCCACGACTGGATCACCTGGCTGGAGCGGGTGTTCGCGGCCAACCCGGCCCTGGAAAAATCAGCGGAGCAGTTTCAGGTGCATTCGGGCGCCGCGCCGCAAACCCGCTACCAGCTCAAAGCCGGCAAGAGCATCGATGATCTCAAATTCGGCAATCTTCATTATGCCGACTATGCGATGGAATCTTACGCCACGTTTTGCAGGCTTCGCAGCGCAGGCAAGATCGCGCCCGATGTCCGTTTCCAGGTGGATCTGGTGCCGGCCCATTCGGTGTTGTGGCTGTTTCTCGTCGAAGCGCTGCATTTGCCCGCCGATCCCATCTATAACGAGGCGGTGAAGGCCGAGATCGGCAAAATCGCCGCCGCTATCCCGCATCAGGACCTGGCGATCCAATTGGACATCGCTTCGGCGGTCTTTGCCCGGCTGGAACGGGGCGAGGCAAATCCGTACGGCGCTTCCAAGGATGACATGATCGAACGCTTTGCCGATATCGCCGCCGGTCTCGGCAATGCGGTTCCAAAAGATGTCGAGCTGCTGATCCATTTCTGTTACGGCGATGCCATGCACCGCCATGTGATCGAGCCCACCGACATGGCCGATATGGTGGCGCTCGCCGGCGCGGTTTTGGCGCGCATGGCGCGGCCCGTGGATATGATCCATATGCCGGTGCCGAGGGACCGCCACGACGATGCCTATTTTGCGCCCCTCGCCGGTCTTAATCTGCCGCCCGAGACCCGGCTATGCCTCGGCCTGGTCCACCATAGCGATGGCATCGAGGGCACCAAGCGGCGCATGGCGGCGGCGGCGCGCCAGGTCCGGGATTATATGATTGCCACCGAATGCGGCTTCGGGCGCCGGGCGCCGGAAACAATCCCTGAATTGCTGGCGATCCACGCCGAAGCGGCGGAGCTTTAAGGGATCAACACGGTCGAGCCGGTGGTCTGGCGGCTTTCCAGGGCCCGGTGGGCTTTCGCCGCGTCTTTTAGCGCGAACGTCTGGCCGATATTGATATCCACGGCACCGGATCGGATCATGCGGAATAATTGGCGCGCCGAAGCCTGCCGGTCGGCATCGAGATGCATATAGTTGGCCGACGTGGTGCGCGTGAAATAGATGGATTTATCGCGGCCAACATCGATCAGGTTAAAGTCCGGCGGCTTGCCCGATGACATGCCGAAATTGGCAAACAGGCCGAGCCGTTTGACGCAGGCAATGGACGGCTCCCAGTAATCCTTGCCAAGGGAATCATAGACCACGTCGACGCCCTGGCCCTTGGTGATGCGCATCACCTCGTCCAGCAAATCCTGCTTGCCAAGCTCGATCACGTGGCGGCAGCCGAGGCGTTTTGCAAGGCGCGCTTTGGCGGCGCTGCCGACGGTTCCGATCATGGTGGCGCCCACCGCTTTCGCCCATTGGCTGGCGATCGAGCCGACGCCGCCGGCGGCGGAATGGAACAGGATGACGTCGCCTTTTTTGAGCTTATGGGTGCGGTTGAAGAGATATTGCACGGTCCGGCCCTTGGAGAGGCAAGCCGCCGCCGTCCGCTCGTCCATCCAGCGGGGCAGTTTGGTGAGGCCCTCGGCGGGGCGGACGCGCATCTCGGAATAGGCGCCGACCAGATGGCCGCCCCCATAGGTGCCGCCGCCCGTATAGGCCACCCGGTCGCCGGGCTTCACGTTCCCCACATTGCGGCCCACCGCTTCGATGACGCCCGCCGCTTCATAGCCGATGCCGCTCGGCAATTGGGTAACCCCATAGATACCCTTGCGCGTATAGACGTCGGACATGTTGAGCCCAACGGCGGTATGGCGAATGAGCGCGTCCTTCGGCCCTGGGCGCGGCACCTCGGCGGATTCCCATTTCAGCACCGACGGTGCGCCATGTTTGTGAAATATAATGGCGTTTGCTTGCATGGATTTTCTCCCCCGGTCCAGATTAGCAGAATTTTCTTCCCGCGACAGGGGGAGTTGGTTACGCTCTATGGCGAAATTTCAAAGGAGACGCATCATGCCGAGAATCGCACCAGCCGAAGGCAACGCCAACCCGGAAATCGAAAAACTGATGGAGGGCATGATCGAAAATATGGGCTTTCCCGCCAACAGTTTCCTCACCATGTCCCATTGGCCGGAGCTGGCCCTCGCCTTCGCCAATCTGGCGCGCATTGTGAATTTTACCGACACAGAATTGCCGACCGCCACCAAGCGGCTGATCGGCCATGTGGTCTCGCGCTCGTCGGGCTGTAATTATTGCAGCGCTCATACCGGTTTTCAGGCCACCCGGTCGGGCGGTATCGATGCGGAAAAGATCGAAGCGGCGTTTGAGTACGAGACCAATCCGTTGTTTTCGGATGCCGAGCGCGCCGCGCTTCGGGTGGCGCAAAGCGCGGCGGCCGTGCCCAACGCGGTCACCGACGAGGATTTCGACGAATTGAAAAAACATTACAGCGACCGCCAGATCGTCGAGATCGTCGGCCAGATATCGGTGTTCGGTTTCCTCAATCGCTGGAACGACACCATGGCGACCGAGCTGGAGGGCACACCCATCAAATACGCCGAACAGCATCTGGCGGGCGGCGGCTGGGAAGTCGGCAAGCACGGCAGATAAGGCGGCGGAGCTTAGGGATGCAGATAACCCACGGCGATGAAGCCCAAAATCCGCTATCCTGAAATGCGCTATGACGCGCCGGTGCTGATCCGCCCGCAAGGCTTCCCTCGAATTAATTCTCCTCGGCCTGCCCATATTTGAGCCGCTCTAGTCTTTGCGCAAGTCGTTCTCGCGCATGAAGGATTCCATGTCTTCCTGCAGGGAATTGCGGTCATCGTCATCCAGATCGAAGGCGACGGAATAGCCATCGTCCCATTTCCGGACCAGCGCGCCGGGCACGGAGCCGAACGCCTCCAACTCGATCTCCAAGGCCTCGCCGACATCGAACGCGGGCGGCCCTTCGAAGGATGCGCCGCCGCCCGATACGTCCTGGACCTTGGAGAACAATATCCGTTCCCGGATTTTGATCTTGGCGGTACTGTTCAAGCTGTGCCGCTTCCATCTGCGGCGCTCTTTACCGTCCATCGGGATGGTCTCCTTGGATAGAAGGGCGTTACGCGTTCAGACCGCCGTCGGCCATGAACACCGAGCCGGTGGAAAAACTACTCTGATCGGAGGCCAGGAACAACACCGTGCCGGCAATCTCCGCCGCCGAGGCGTGCCGTTTCAGCGGGATCGCCTGATTGATCATCTGGGTCGCATCGATGCCGACGCGCTTGCCTAGCCGGTCTTCGATATCGGTCTGAAATTCGTTGTCCACGGGGCCGGGCGCGATCACGTTGACGCGGATGTTCCTTACCGACGCTTCCTTGGCGACGGTGCGCATCAGCCCGATCACGGCGTGTTTGGATGTGGCGTAGGCGACGATATTGGGATTGGCCTGCACGCCCATAATCGAAGACGTGATGATGATCGAGCCGCCATCGTTCATCTCGGGCAGCCCATATTTGCAGGCCAGGAACGAGGCGCGCACATTGATCGCCATGACCCGGTCGAACACCTCTTCCGGATATTCGGTGATCGGCGCTATCTCGCCGCTGGCGCCGGCGTTGGAGAAGATCACGTCGATCTTGCCCCAGCGCTCTTGGGCGGCGGCGATATAGGCCCGGGTGCTATCCGTATCGGCGACGTCGGCGGTGCAAGCGGCAACGCGGCCGCCAAATTCCCCGGCTTCGGCCATGCGGGCGGCGAGGCCGCCCTCGTCCATATCCACCAGCAATACCGATGCGCCTTCAGCCAACATGGCGCGGGCGCTGGCAAATCCAATGCTCCCCGCCGCGCCGGTGACGATGCACACCTTGGCGTCCAATTGTCCCATGGTTCCGGCTCCCCCTTGAACGTATTAGCCCTCCGCTCATACCAGAGAAAACCGCTTATGACAAAATCCGCGGCCTCTATTTGACCGCGATGCAGGTGGCGCCCGTGTGGTTGGCGACTTTGTGCGACACGCTGCCCATCAGCATCCCGGTTAAAATTCTACGCCCCTTCACCCGGGCCGGAAACTCAACTAAACTCCGGCCCATAAAAAATGGCCTCTGGTCCGGCCATATCCCAAGGTCTGCAATTGAAAATAGATTGAGCATGGTCTTTTTGAACAAATACCGGCTGGCGGCGGGATGCGCGGCGGCGGTTCTGTTGGCGGCGGCGCCCGCAGCCGCGCAATCGGCGCCCGGCCAGGACAAGGTTTTCGATGCCTTGGCCAAGACGCTGATTGTTCAGATCGACAAATCCACCGCCCGGCAAAGAGCCGGCGGCGGCCAGCCCGACGCTGCCGCCGATTGGCTCCGGAAAACCTTTCAATCGCGCAACGGCAAAAAACCCCGCATCGCCATCTGGCCGTTCGATAAGGATAAAATCCGCATCGCGGTTGCCATCGCCGGCGAATACAATGCGCGCCTTCGGGCTCGCATGATCCACCGCGCCGGCGAGCGGTATCAGTTCGTTGCCCCGGCTGTCATGGCCGATACGGTGGCCGCCTTGCGCAAGTTCGGGGTGCTCGGCGACAAGGACGAAAACGCCATCGCCGCCCTGTTCGACGCCAAACTGCGCGCCGATATTCTGGTGCGCGGAAATTTACGAAAATCCGGGCAGGAGCTTTTCCTATCTTATGCCGCCGTCAAGATGACCGGCGAGCTGGCCGGCGAAACCGCGCCGGTGCAAGTGCGTGTTCTGGGCCAGGATCTTGGCAACGTAATACCCATCGACGCTGCCATCGATCAGGCCGCCCGCGCCTTTCGTGATCTGGCCTTTGATATGACCGAATTGCGCATTGGCGGCATCAGCTTCGAAGATACCGGCTTTAAGCCGCCGGCCGGCGCATTTTTGGAGCGCCGCCTGGCCGATGCCCTGGCCAACGAATTCGCCAATCCCCTGACGGGGCGAAAGCTGACGGTGAAGCCGCTGGCCGTCGGCAAAGCGCTGAGCGGGGGCAAGAAGATATCGGCCAAGGCGTTGCGCGACGATACCTCCAATGCCAGCGCCGCGTCCTATGTTCTCAAAGGTGATTATTGGGATATGGGCAAGGCTTTGGAAATTCGCGTCAATCTTGCCAACGGCCTTGGCCAGACGGTGTCCTGGAAAGGCCGCGTCGCCAAGGCCGATTTCGCCAATGTCGAGATTTACCCGAAATCGCGCCCGGGCCCCCGGCCGGGCTATGCCGGGCTGGGGCCCATATCGTTGCAACTAACGTCCGACCGGGGCAAGAACCCACGCTACCGGATCGGCGACAAGATGCATTTGAAAATCCGCCTGGACCGGGACGCCTGGCTCTATTGCTTTTATCGCCAGGCCGACGGCGACATGATCCAGATGCTGCCCAACCGTTTCACAAGGCAAAAGCTGATCACCCCGAAATTCGCCGCCGGCGTGCTGCACACCATCCCCGGCGAGGAAATCTTTCCCTTCAATTTCGATATTTCGGCGCCCGCCGGATCGGAAAAGGTGCGCTGTTTCGCCACCTCGCGGGACGTGCTTCGCGATCTGCCCACCGGGCTTCGGGGGCGCAGTTTCGATCCCATCGGCCCCAAGACCCAGGCGCGCCTGTCGCGCATCTTCCGCCAGATCCCCGGCGCCGCGGTAAGCGAGAGCAGCCTTTCGGTTACCGTCATAGACCGCCGCTGATCCCTCACAACGAAAAACGGGGCCCGAAGGCCCCGATTTTAATGGCCGAAGCAGCCGCTATTTCAGAGCGCCGAGCCGGGTCACGATGAAGCTGTTCGCCTCGAACCTGGTACGCCCCCGGGTCCCGATATGGTCCAGCATCAGGCGCAGATTGCGGCCCAGCTTAGCCTTGCCGGCGGAGGTTTCGTACCAAAAGATGCGGCGGCCATCGCTGGACCCGGTCATCATCCGGTGGCGCTGATAGCCCGAAAAAGCGGTGAGGAATTCTTCGATCTCGGTAATATCTTTTAAGGGGAAATCGACGAACTCCACTTTGTAGGCGCCGGCGAGACCGGCCGCCGCCGCCAGCTTGAAGGACAAAACCTGGCCAACCTCGTGGCCGAAATCTTCAGAAATGGCGCTGAAATAGCGGACCAGACATTCGCGGCTGCATTCGGGCGCCACGTTGCGGTGCTGGCGGGTTTTTTCGGTGAAGTTGCCGAGCCGGCGGCCATTGTTCACATCGACCATGCGCCCGGTGACGCTGGCGAACAGGCGCGTCGTGTGCCGGCGCCGGTCAATCTCGGGAAAGACGGAAAAGATGACCACCACGTCGATGGGCGCGGCGCGCACCGATTTGGCTATATCGATCAGCTCGTCGTTGCGCCGGAATATGCGGCCCTGCTTGAACTCTTCCATTGTGACGGCGGTCTCGTCATAGACCTTATAACCAGCCCGCTGCATTTCGGAGGCGATGGCGTTGAGGGTGCGGTTAAAGGCCTGGCTGCCGCGGCGGATCGAATCCCGGTCGATATCCTCGCCCATGATCAAAACGTTGGGGCGCTCCGCCGCGCTGGCGGGGCCTGAAATAACAGACGCCGAGATCAGCGCGATGGCCGCAAAGATTGTCGATGGTAGTCGCTTCATAACGCATTCCCTTGCCGGTTGGATACAACCACGTTTGTTCCTTATGGCGGGACCAGGGAGCGATTTTAGACCATTCCACCCACACTTCAATAAACCTGCACATCAATAATTTACGCTGTTCCCAAAAAGCGTCTCTCGGCCCTGCATAACCAGGCCATCGAACGCTGCAACGGGAATATATTTATGAACACCGATACCCAATCAAACGCCCTCGCCGAGATCGGATTGGCCCTGGCCATGGCGCTTTTCTCGATCATGATCCTGACCCTGGTCTCCATGGGCGCCGGCAACGCACCTTCCAAACCGGCCCAGGCAGAAGTTGCCGATGAATTGTCGTTGCGCGCCATGGCGAAAAGCAATG